>JAJRRY010000098.1 GCA_024279095.1 Alphaproteobacteria bacterium | reverse complement strand
GACGGCCTTCCGGCACCAGCCCGAGGCCGAGCCGGGCCCGTGCATGAGGCGGCAGGCCGGTGACGTCGCGCCCGGCCAGCCGCACGGATCCGGAACGGGCAGGCAACAGGCCGGTGAGCACCTTTACAGTGGTCGTCTTGCCCATGCCGTTGCGGCCAAGCAGGGCCACGCATTCACCGGCATCAATCCGCAGATCCACTCCGAAGAGCACTTGCGCCGGGCCGTATCCCGCCTCCAGTGCCTGCGCCTCAAGCAGCATCGGCGTCCTCTCCCAGATAGGCCCGCCGCACCTCGCGATCGGAACGCACCTCCTGCGGTGTGCCGGTGGCGATGAGCCGGCCTGCCACCAGCACGGAAATTCGGTCGGCAAGGGTAAAGACCGCATCCATGTCGTGCTCCACCAGCAGAATGGAATGATCCTCCTTCAGTTCCTGCAGCAGCTCGACCATCCTTGCGCTCTCCCGTGGACCGAGTCCGGCCATGGGTTCATCAAGAATCAGCAGACGAGGATGACCGGCCAATGTCATCGCCAGCTCCAGCTGCCGCCGCAGACCATGGGAAAGCTCTCCTGCGGGATGCTCCACATGGTCCCCCAGATCGACACGGGCCAGAACGGCAATGGCGGCATCGCGCAGCCTTTCGTCATTGCGGGCGGAGCGGAACATCCGCCAAGGTGTCCCGCAATGGGCCATGACGGCCAGCAACGCATTGTCGAAGACGCTCAGGGCATCCATAAGCGAGGTGATCTGGTACGAGCGCGCCAGCCCCAGCCGGGCCCGCCGGTGTACCGGCAGGCGGGTGATGTCTTCTCCGTCCAGCACGATGCGACCACGGTCCGGCACGATCTCGCCGCAGATCTGATCGATGAGTGACGTCTTCCCGGCGCCGTTGGGTCCGATGAGAGCATGGGTCTCGCCCAGCCTGACCTCCATGTGCACACCCACGGAAACACCGAGCCCGTCAAAGGCCTTGTGCACGTCCATCAGTTCCAGAAGCGGCCGGTTCATGTGGAACTTCCCTCCTTCGAAAACACGCCCGCCTGCCACAGCGCCGCAAGAATCAGCAGCAATCCGAAGGGCAGATGCCAGTAGGTGGTCATCGAGGAAAGCACCTCCTCCAGAAGCACGAAAGCGGCAGCACCGGTCAGCGGGCCCAGAAGGCGCCCCGCTCCGCCAAGGATGACCATGAACATCAATTCGCCGGAACGGGTCCAGTCCGTCATGGAGGGCGAGACGAAAGCGGCATGATTGGCCAGCCATGCCCCGGCGATGGCCGTCAGGGCCCCGGAGAGCACATAGGCGGCCAACCGGATGCGCGTTACATCGTAGCCCAGCGCCCGCATCCGCCGCTCCCCTGTTCTGGCACCGGCCAGCGCAAGACCGAACGGTGCCTCGCGCATTCGCCAGATGAGCAGCAACACCGCCAGCAGCGTGGCGAAAGCCAGCCAGTGGAGTTGCGCCGGATCGTCTAGGTTCGCCAGGGGGAACTCGGAACGGGTGTCGATGGTCAGCCCGTCATCGCCTCCATAGGTTTCCAGCGACTGGAGGAGATAGAAAACCATCTGCCCGAAGGCCATGGTGATCATGATGAAGTGTACGCCGCGGGTGCGCAGGGCCAGCGGGCCAGTGAACAGGGCGAACAGGGCGCCGGCTCCCGCAGCCAGTGCGAAGTGGAAAAAGCCGTTGGCAGAAGCGATCCACTCCGCCCCGCCATAGAGAGCGTGCCATGCGGGAATGCCCACCGCATAGGCCCCGATGCCGAGAAAGGCGGCATGCCCGAAAGAGACGAGACCGCCAATGCCGAGGACAAGATTGAGTGCGGCGGCGGCAATGGCCAGAATGGTCAACCGGGTGGCCAGATCCAGCCAGAAGGGCTGGGACGTCCAGGCGGTCAGCAGGGGAGCCGCTGCGAGCAGCACCAGAAGCAGCCCCTCGAGCCATGGAGCGAGGGTGCGCAGGATCCTGCTCATTGCCCATGCCCCCTCGTCCTGGGTGGAAACAGACCCTGCGGCCGCAGGGCAAGGATCAGCGCCATGAGCAGATAGACGCTCATGGCGGAGACCGCAGGCGCGGCGGTCTCGGCGGCCTCCGGGGACATGGCCAGCTTGAACAGATCGTCCAGCCAGGCCCGGCCCAGCGTATCCACCAGACCGGCCAGCAGAGCGGCCACGAAGGCACCCTTCAGCGAGCCGATGCCACCGATGATGATGACCACGAGCGCGATGATGATGATCTCCAGCCCCATGGCAAGCGAGGCCTCGGTAAGCGGTGCCACCAGCATGCCAGCAAGGCCCGCCAGCGCGGCACCCAGTGCGAACACGGCCGCATAGAGCCGCGCGGTATCCACGCCGAGGGCCTCGGCCATGTCCCGGTTGGCGGCAGCGGCGCGTACCAACATGCCGAACCGGGTGTGATGCACCCAGGCGTACAGGCCCGCAGCGACGGCCAGTCCCGATCCTATGATGACCAGCCGGTATGCCGGGAGCTCCGCACCTCCGGGCAATGTCACTCGGCCGTTCAGCCAGGCGGGCAGCTCCACCGCCTGCCCCTCGACCCCCCAGACCAGCATGGCAACGGCATCGATCACCAGTATCAGACCGAAGGTGGCCAGCACCTGCGCCAGATGACTTCTGCCATAGAGGGGACGGGCCACCACGCGCTCCGTGAATACGCCGATCAGGGCTACCAGAGGCAGGGCCAGCAGCACCGACAGCGGCCAGGATCCCGTCCACCGGGCCAGGGTGGCACTGATGAAGGCGCCCAGCATGTAGTAGGCGCCATGGGCCAGATTCACGAAGTCCAGAATTCCGAAGACCAGCGTGAGCCCGGAAGCGACAAGAAACAGCAGGATACCCAGCTGCAGGCCGTTGACGATCTGGGTGACGAGAAGCGCGGTATCCATGCGTCGTTTCCGGCCCGTGTGGCGTGGCAGGGAAAAACCGGCTGGCCATCATGGAGACAGCCGGCCGGCGGATGCTACTTCAGCGGACATTCCTTCGCATAGGGGTCCTGATGGTTCCTGTAGACCGTCTTCACGATGCGCGAGGTCCAGTTGTCCTCCGGATCCTCCACCACTTCGCGCAGGTAGAAGTTCTGGATCGGAAAGTGGTTGTTTCCGTAGGTGAACCTGCCGCGCACAGAACCGAAATCGGCCTTTTTCATGGCGGCGCGTATTGCATCCGCGTTCTTCAGGTCGCCCTTCGCGCCCTCCACACCGGCCCGGATCAGGTTGATGGCGTCATAGGCCTGGGCGGCGTAGAAGGACGGATAACGGCCGTACTCCTTGCGGAAGTCGGCAACGAACTTCCGGTTGGCCGGATTGTCGAGATCCGGGCTCCAGAAATGGGTGCTCCGCGAGCCTAGGACCACCTTCAGGCCGGCCTTCTGGAACTTCGGAAGCGAAATGGCGTCCACCGTGAACACGGTGAACAGCTTCATGGCCTTTTCCAGACCCGCCTGCGCATACTGCTTGATGAAGGCACCCCCGGCCTTGCCGGGATAGAAGGCAAAGAGAGCCTCCGCGCCGGAAGCCTTCGCCTTGGCCAGCTCGGCGGAGAAATCGAGCTGTGCGTCCTTGCCCCATCTGGTGAAATCCTTGCCCAGCACCTTGCCCTTGAAGGTGCGGGTGACGCCAGCGACGATATTCTTTCCGGCGGCGTAGTTGGGCGCGATGATGTAGAGCGTCTTCACGCCGAGCTGATTGAGCACCTCGCCCATGGCCATGGGCACCTGATCGTTCTGCCAGGAGGCAGAGAAGAAATTCTCGTGGCACAGCTTGCCGGCCAGTGGAGAGGGGCCGGCATTGGCGGAGATCAGAAACTTGCCCGCATCCAGAGCCGGCTTGCGCGAGGCCAGCAGGACATGGCTCCAGATGTAGCCGGTAAGGAAATCGACCTTGTCCTGCTTGACCAGCTTTACCGTCTTCTGGCGGCCGACGTCGGGGCGAAAGCCGTCGTCCTCGACGATCAGCTTCACGTCGAGACCGGCCATCTTGCCATTCATGTGCTTCACGGCCAGTTTTGCGGCATCCACCATGTCACGGCCGATGACGGCGGCCGGCGTGGTCAGCGTGGTGACGAAGCCGATCTTCACTTCGGCCGCGATGGCGGCGGATGTCGAAACCCCGAGCGCCAGTGTGGCGGCGAGAAGCTTGCGGATCATGATCCCTCTCCCTGGAAAACATCGTGGTGGTTCTTGTTTGCCCCGTTCTGTAGAAACTATCCGGCAAGCATGCAAGCCTCGCAAGAAAAGGTCGCAACCATATCGTGAAACCCGCGGATTCCACATCTCCCGCATCCGGAATTCTGATGATGATCAGTGCATTTGCACTGTTCTCGCTGCTGGACGCTTCCGCCAAGCACCTGGTGCGCACCCTGCCACCGGGCCTGGTGGTCGCCGGCCGCTATGCCTTCGGCACGGCGTTCATTGCCATCATCGGATGGGTCGTGTGGAAATCGGCCATGTGGCGTACCGCCCATCTGCGCCTGCAACTGCTGCGCGGCGCGCTGATGGTGGTGGCCACGCTGCTCAACTTCGTGGCGGTGAAGTACCTGCAACTGGCACAGACTTCCGCCATTCTGTTTTCCTCGCCCCTGTGGGTGTGCCTGCTGTCGCCCATGCTGCTCGGAGAAAAGGTCGGATGGCGCCGGTGGAGTGCCGTCATCGTTGGCTTCCTCGGCGTGATGCTGGTGCTGCGACCGGGCACGGACGCCTTCCATCCGGCCATGTTCCTGTCGCTGGGTGCGGCGCTGACGCTTGCCTTCTACCAGATCCTCACCCGGCGCGTCGGCGGACGGGATGCCGCCATCTCTTCGCTCTTCTGGTCCACGGCTTCCGGCGCCGTGCTCTCCCTGCCGCTGCTGGCAGCGGATCCCGTGCTGCCGCACGGCATGGAATGGATGTTTCTGGCCCTTGCAGGCCTGTCAGGCTCGGCAGGACATTTTCTGCTGGCCGAGGCCCACAGGCGGGCGGATGCCTCCCTGCTCGCGCCTTTCGTCTATTCACAGCTCGGCTGGATGATCCTCATCGGCTGGCTGTGGTTCGGCGATGTCCCCGATCTGTGGACCGTGATCGGGGCGCTTGTCGTGGCGGTGGCGGGACTGGTCGTCTACTATCGTGAACGCACAGCCCACATGAAGGCATGAGACAAGGAGCGAACCGGTGCCGGAGCTTCCCGAGGTCGAGACCGTGATGCGCGGACTGGAGCCGCACATGACGGGCCGCAGAATCATCTCCGCGCGCATTTCCGGCAAACGGCTGCGACATTCATGGCCGGAAGGATTTGCCGCGCGGCTGGAAGGGGGCCGTGTGGAGCGGTTGCGTCGCCGCGCCAAGTACATGCTGTGGGATCTCGACACGGGCGAGACGGTGCTTTGCCATCTGGGCATGAGCGGGCGATTCACGGTCTGGCCGGGCACGCAGGACGTGCCGGAGGCACTGGGCGCCTTCTACTTCCACGGACCGTCGGAACGGGAGCCGGGACCGCATGATCACCTGATCCTGACCTTGGAGGACCAGACCCGCATCGCCTATACCGATCCCCGCCGCTTCGGCTTCTTCGATCTGATGGCGCGGGAAGACGTCGGCAACCATCCTGCCCTTGCCCGGCTGGGTCCCGAGCCTCTGGGACCGGGTTTCACACCCGCATATATGGCCCGCGCCCTGCGGGGCCGGCGGGGGGCGGTAAAGACCGCCCTGCTCGATCAGGCGGTGGTGGCGGGTCTGGGCAACATCTACGTCTGCGAGGCACTTTTCCGGGCCGGCATCTCGCCACGCCGGCAGGCCGGCGGCATTGCTCCTTCGGGACGGCCCACGGCGCGGCTGGAAAGGCTGGTCACGGCCGTGCGCGAGGTCCTGCTGGAGGCCATCGCGGCGGGTGGTTCCACCCTGCGCGATCATGCGCGTGTGAATGGCGAAGCCGGAGGCTTCCAGCAGCATTTCGCCGTCTACGGGCGGGAAGGTGAACCCTGCGAAGGCTGCGGACGGCCCGTGCAGCGCATCGTGCAGGGCGGCCGCAGCACCTTCTTCTGTTCGCACTGCCAGAAATGAGCGATATTGACCCGCTCCTCCGCATGCCCTATCGCCTTGGACAGCGGCGGCAATCATGACCATACGGAAAGGATGACATGCGTCCCTCGAAACGGAAGAATGACGAAATGCGGCCCGTCATGCTGGAGGTGGGTGTTTCGCGCCATGCGGAAGGCTCCTGCCTGATCTCCATGGGCCACACGAAGGTGCTGTGCACCGCTTCGCTGGAGGAGCGGGTGCCGGGTTGGCTGCGCGGACTGGGCCGCGGGTGGGTGACGGCGGAATACGGCATGCTCCCCCGCGCCACCGGTGAGCGCATGCGCCGCGAGGCGAAAAGCGGCCAGTCCGGACGCACCCAGGAGATCCAGCGACTCATCGGGCGCAGCCTGCGCGCGGTGGTGGATCTCGAGGTGCTGGGCGAGCGGCAGATCACCATCGACTGCGACGTGCTGCAGGCCGATGGCGGCACCCGCTGCGCCTCCATCACCGGCGGCTGGGTGGCCCTGCGCCAGTGCATCGACTGGATGATGGCCCGCGAGATGCTGGAAAAGGACCCGCTGAAGGATCACGTGGCGGCCGTTTCCTGCGGCGTTCATGGTGGCGAGGTGATCCTCGATCTGGAATACGTGGAGGATTCCGAGGCGGAAACGGATGCCAACTTCGTCATGACGGGCGCCGGCGGACTGGTGGAGATCCAGGCCACCGCCGAGGAGGAGCCCTTCACCGAAGAACAGTTCGACGAGATGCTGCGGCTGGCCCGCAAGGGCATCCGCGAGCTGGTGGCGGCCCAAGCGCAGGCAACCGGAGTGGAGACATGAGGAAACTCGAAAGAGGATCGCGCATTGTCGTCGCCTCGCACAATCCCGGTAAGGTGCGGGAGATTCATGCATTGCTCGAACCACTTGGATACGCAGCGGTTTCCGCCGGAGAACTCGGCCTTCCCGAACCTGTGGAGGACGGGACTACCTTCGCCGAGAACGCCCTGATCAAGGCCCAGGCGGCGGCGGAGGCCTCGGGTCTGCCGGCACTGGCCGATGATTCAGGGCTGTGCGTGGACGCGCTGGGCGGTGCGCCGGGTATTCATACGGCTCGCTGGGGCGGCCCGGAAAAGGATTTCGACATGGCCATGCGGAAGATCGAGGAGAAGCTGCAGGCCGCCGGTGCTACCGATCCGGAAGCCCGCAGGGGCCATTTCACCTGCGCCTTGGCGCTGGCCTGGCCGGACGGCGAAGCGGAAGTCTTCGAGGGCCACGTGCACGGCCGGCTCGTCTGGCCGCCACGCGGAGAGAAGGGCTTCGGCTACGATCCGGTGTTCGTCCCGGAAAGACACGACATCACCTTCGCCGAGATGGAACCGGAAAAGAAGCACGCCATGAGCCACCGGGCGCGGGCCTTCGAGAAGCTTCTGGCCGCCTTGGGAAGGGCCTCCGAAGAATGACCAAAACGCGGGAAAGCGGTTTTGGCATCTATCTCCACTGGCCCTTCTGCCTTTCCAAGTGTCCCTATTGCGACTTCAATTCCCACGTGACGGCATCGGTGGACGTCGCACAATGGCTGGCCGCCTTTCTTCGTGCTCTGGAAAGATTTGCGGAGCGCACACCGGGGCGCACCGTTTCCTCGGTCTTCTTCGGCGGAGGCACGCCGTCCCTCATACCGCCGGAGCTGGCGGGCGCCCTGCTGGAGCGAATCGCCACTCTGTGGACTGTGGCTGCGGATGCGGAAATCACGCTGGAGGCCAATCCCACCAGTTCGGAAGCCGGACGGTTCCGCGACATGGCGGCGGCCGGCATCAACCGGCTCTCCCTCGGTATCCAGGCACTGGATGATACAGCCCTGCGCCTGCTGGGCCGCACCCATACCGTTGCCGACGCACTGGCTGCATGGAAAGCGGCTCGCCGATGCTTTCCCCGGGCCTCGTTCGATCTCATCTACGGCCGCCCCGGGCAGAAACCGGCGGACTGGGAGGAGGAACTGGAGCGGGCGCTGGCACTGGAGCCCACTCACCTTTCCGCCTACCAGCTGACCATGGAGCCGGAGACGCCCTTCTTCCGGCTGCACGCGCGAGGGCGACTGATTCTGCCGAACGAAAAGGACTCGCTCGCCATGTTCCGGATCACGGAGCAGATGACGGAGGCCGCAGGCCTTCTGCGCTACGAAGTCTCCAACCACGCGGTGCCGGGAGAAGAGTGCCGCCACAATCTGCTTTACTGGCACTATGAAGAATATGCGGGCATCGGCCCTGGCGCTCATTCGCGCCTGATCTCGCCGGAGGGACGGTTCGCCCTGCGGGCCTTTCGGGCACCTGACCGCTGGCTGGCGACGGCGGACACGGGCGGCCTTGAGGAGGAAACACTTCTTGCCCCCTGCGAGCAGGCCGCCGAATACCTGCTCATGGCCCTGCGCACGCGGGAGGGAGCCGATCCGGAAAGATTGACGGCACTGGGTGATGGCCTGCTTCCGGAAGGCCGTATCCACATGCTGGTGCAAGAGGGACTGTTGTGCCGGCGGGAATCGGGACACATCGCGGTCACGCCGCAAGGCATGCCGGTGCTCGACCGGATCGTTCTAGAGCTGTTGTAGGTGGAAGCTCCGACGGTCCCTCGTTCAGGAGGAAGTCTTCTCGTACTTCTCGATTGCCTTGCGGATGCCCTCGGCCATCTTTTCCGGCGACGTGCCGTAGGCGAAATGCTTCAGATAGCGCCCTTCCGGATCCATGAGATAGACGATGGAGGAATGATCCATCAGGTAATCGGAAGCACTTTTCTCGTCCGTCTTTCGGTAGAAGACGCGATAGGCCTGACCAGCCTTGCGGATCTGTTCCGGTGTTCCGGTAAGGCCGACGAAACCGGGATAGAAATTCGTCAGGTATTCCTTCAGAACCTCCGGCTTGTCGCGTTCCGGATCCACGGAGATCATGACGGGACGGATCTTCTTCGCCAGCGGCCCCAGCATTTCCAGCGCCTGGGTCATGGTTTGCAGTTCCGTGGGACAGACGTCCGGGCAGTATGTATAGCCAAAGTAGATCAGCGAATATTTCCCCTTCAGATTCTTTTCGGTAAAGGGTTTTCCATTCTGATCGACGAGCTCGAAAGCGCCGCCGATAACAGGCTGATCCGCGTTGTTCTTGCGGTTCCCGGCCAGCCAGAACAGCAGCCCGATGGAAGCGATCACCGCCACGGCGACGGCGGCCAGCAGGGGTATGGCGGATTTTCCGGTCTTCTTGGCCATGACTGCGCAATCCATGTAAGATGAAAACGGTCGCACTATAGCCGCAGCGCATGATGGTGCAAATTGACCTCGGACAATTCTTCGGGAGCTGGACTGCCACATGACGGAAACCGTTCCGCCGGCCATGGACCGTCTGAAAAGCGGCAGAGGGCGCGGGGTGAGACTGGAAACGCTGGTGCGCCTGCGCTGGCTCGCCGTGCTGGGACAGCTGGCGGCGGTATTTTTCGTCTCGCTGGTGCTTGGCTTCGAAATGCCCTTCTGGCCGGCCATGCTGGTGATCGCCATCACCGCGTGGCTGAACATCGTGCTCACCCTGCGCTGGCGCACCACCACGCGGCTGGACGAGCGGCATGCCGCCCTGCTTCTGGCCTTCGACATCATCCAGTTGGCCAGTCTGCTCTACCTGACGGGCGGTCTCTACAATCCCTTCTCCTTCCTGTTCCTGGCTCCCGTCATCATCTCCGCCGCAAGCCTTCCGTCGGACCGGACCATGATCCTGGGCGGTCTGGCACTGTTCCTGATCACTGCGCTTGCCTTCTTCCACATGCCTTTGCCGTGGTGGCCGGGTCAGAGATTCGAGCCGCCCCCTCTCTACGTTTGGGGCATGTGGGGGGCACTGGTTTCCGGCATCGTGTTCACGGCGCTGTACGTGCACCGGGTGGCGCGCGAGACCCGGGAAATGGCCGAAGCGCTGGCAGCGGCGGAGCTGGCGCTGGCCAGGCAGCAGCAGCTCTACGCCCTGGACGGGCTGGCGGCAGCGGCGGCCCATGAGCTGGGTACGCCACTGGCCACCATTTCGGTGGTGGCCAGAGAGCTGCGCCGGGAATGTCCGGAAGATACGGATGCCTGTCCGGAAGAACGTCGTGGCTTCTGCGAGGATCTGGACCTTCTGGTTTCGCAGGCGGAACGGTGCCGGGAGATTCTTTCCCGCCTGGCCGATCATCGGGCGCAGAGCGATACCATGCTGGCGCGGGTGAAATTCACCGTGATGCTGGAGGAAATCATCGAGCCGGTGCGCGGTCCGGACCTTGAGGTGCGTCTGGAGATCATCGCCCGCGAGGGAGCCGACGGAAAGCTCTCTCCGGAACCGGTGATCCGCCGTAATCCTGGCATTCTCTACGGACTGGGCAACATTGTCGAGAACGCCGGCGATTTTGCCGAATCCGAGGTCGTCATCGAGGCCGAGTGGGATGACGAGGAGATTGCGGTGACCATCATGGACGATGGCACCGGCTTCTCCGAAACCGTCATCGACCGGCTTGGCGAACCTTTCGTCACCACGCGCGACAACTACTATGCCGACCCTGACGGAATGGACCGGGACGGGCAGATGCACGGCATGGGGCTGGGCTTCTTCATCGCCAAGACACTGCTGGAACGCACTGGAGCGGTTCTGGGCTTGGCCAACCGGCCCGCCCCGGAACATGGCGCCATCGTGCGGATCGCATGGCCGCGACACCTCCTGGAGGCGGACAACTCCTCATGATCTCGCCTACCGCCGGAAGAGAAGCGTTCCGCAGTGCGCAAAATTTGTGCCTTTGGCCACAAACGGCTATAGAATGGGACCAAAAAGCGCTTCAGGGCGGCCGGATGGGGGCCGCCCGGAGAGCATGGGGAGTATGCTCATGAGCGAGATTCTTTCGGTCGAGGGAAAGACGCTTCTGCTGGTCGACGATGACAGGCCTTTCCTGAACCGCCTCGCGCGTGCCATGGAATCGCGCGGTTTCAAGGTCCGCACGGCGGAAACCGTCGCCGCCGGCATTGCCGAGGCACGCGGCAACCCGCCGGATTTCGCCGTCGTCGACATGCGGCTCGAAGACGGCAACGGCCTCGACGTGATCGAGGCTCTGCACCGCGCCAAACCTGATGCGCGTGCCATCGTGCTGACAGGGTATGGCAACATTGCCACTGCCGTGACCGCGGTCAAGCTGGGAGCCATCGATTATCTGGCGAAGCCGGCGGATGCCGATGCCATCTTCAAGGCGCTGGTCGCCGAACCGGGAACCAAGGCAGCCCTGCCGGAAAATCCCATGTCGGCGGACCGGGTGCGCTGGGAGCACATCCAGCGGGTCTACGAGCTGTGCAATCGCAATGTCTCGGAGACGGCCCGGCGTCTGAACATGCACAGACGGACCCTGCAGCGCATTCTTGCCAAGCGGGCACCGCGCTGAGACCACCGCGCTTCAATTCCGCTATTGCAGGACTTTTCCCTCATCCGTTGTCGCAACCGCAGCCTTCACCGAAGGCCCAGGCGAGCATGAGGGCGTTTCTGTGGCTGCCGTCGGGCTGTTTGTAATAGGCCTTCCGCAGGCCAACACGCACGAAGCCCATGTCTTCATAGAGTGCCACGGCAGCCCGGTTCTCCGCATCCACGTCAAGGAAGATGCGCCGGACACCGTGCATGCCCATCTCCGCCATGGCGCCAGACAGGAGCCGCCGGCCGATGCCGCGGCGTCGCATCTCCGGCAGTACGGCAATGGTCAGAATTTCACCTTCATCGGCAACGCGGGAATAAAGGATGAAACCTGCCGGACCTTTCGATGTTTCGGCAAGAAGTCCCGTATTGCCCGGCAGATCGAGAATGCGGCTGATGAAGGGTGCGTCCCATGCCTGATGAGGCGGAAAGGCACGGGCGTGAAGCTCCGCCAGCAGCCCGGCCATGACCGGAGAGATCTCGATCAGCTGCATGATTCAATTTCCGACGTTCTCCAGCGGTCCCTGCGGTTTTGCATCCGCGGGTCTGAGGTAGAGCGGCTCCGGCAGGGCTTCCGGCACAGGCTCCACCGGCGCGTGCATGGCCACGATCTCGGCATCGGGCAGGACATCGCAATCGGCCTTGAGACGTCCTTTCTCCACATCGACCAGACATGAGGCGCCAGAACCGGCAAGCAGGCACGGGCCGGGCGGAAGATGGCCGGGCGCCTCCCCGGCAGGTACCGCCATGGCTTCCGTGAGCAGCGCAAAATCGGCGTCGAAGACCTGCAGGTAGAGTTCTCCACGGCGCGCATCCACCGCAACCACAATCGGCAGGCGTTCGGGATTGTGGGCAACATTTCGGGCGATGGCCTCCAGCGTCGTGATGGAGGTCACCGGGATCTCCAGAACCGTGCCCAGCGCCCGCGCAAACGACAGGCCGATACGCAGACCGGTGAAAGAGCCGGGGCCCCGGGTGGTGGCCACGAAGGCCAGTTTCTCGTAAGGGTCGCCCTGATCCATCATGACGGCATCGACCATATCGGCAAGCCGTTCCGCCTGACCCCGTTCCATGTTCTCGCGGCGATAGGAGAGCACCTGCCCTGACGCCCTGTCACACAGGGCCACCGAGCAGGATTGCAGGCAGGTATCGAGACCAAGAACGAGCATGGGGCGAATTTCCTTTCTGATCCGCCTGGCCGGCCCGTTCCCGCATCCTGCAGCGGCACCGGTCACAGGATTTCCGCAATCTCCTCGAATTCCGGCCGGGGACTGCGTTCGAAGAGGGATGTCGGATCCCCATAACCGAGATTGCACAGGAAATTGGCACGAATGGAGGTGCCGGTGAAAAATTCCCGGTTCACCCCGTCCTGATCGAAACCGGACATGGGGCCGCAATCCAGCCCCAGCGCCCGGGCCGCCAGGATGAAGTAGGCCGCCTGCAACGTACCATTGCGAAAGGCCGTCTCCTCGATGAGCGGCGGATTGCCTTCGAACCAGCTCTTCGCATCCGTGTGCGGGAAATAGCGCGGCAGACGCTCGTGGAACTCCAGGTCATGGGCGAGAATGGCCACGACGGGAGCAGACATGGTCTTTTCCACGTTGCCTTCCATCAGAAAAGGCCGCAGCCGTTCTTTCGCTTCCCGACTTTTCAGGAAGCGGATGCGGATCGGCTGGCAGTTGGCCGAAGTGGGGCCCATCTTCATCAGGTCGACGATCTGGCGCAGGCAATCGTCGGAAACCGGCCTGTCCAGCCAGCCGTTGTAGGTGCGTGCATCCAGAAAGATCTGGCGCAGTGCCACCTCGTCAACCGGATTGCCGCAAGCGTCCCAGGCCATCTTCCCCATGCTCCCTGATCAGATGCCGCAGGAGCCGCCGCCGGGTCCCTGCACTTCCTGCACCTCCTGTACCTGAGGCACGAAATGCTTCAGCAGATTCTCCACACCCTGCTTGAGAGTGGCCGTGGCCGACGGACATCCCGAACAGGCGCCGACCATCTGCAGATAGACCACGCCATCCTTGAAGCCCTGGAAGGTGATATCCCCACCATCCTGAGCCACCGCCGGACGCACACGGGTATCCAGCAATTCCTTGATCTGGGCCACAACTTCGGCATCCTTCTCGTCGTAGAATTCGCTGGCCGCCGCCGCTTCGCCCTCGATGACCGGCTCCCCGGAAAGGGCATGCTCCATGATGACGCCGAGAATGGCAGGCTTGAGCACCGTCCAGTCCGCCTCCTCGCTCTTGGTCACGGAAATGAAATCGCTGCCGAGAAAGACACCCGTCACGCCGTCGAGTTCGAACAGCCGCCGGGCCAGCGGCGAACACTCTGCTTCCCCGACGCTCTTGAAATCACGCGGCGGGCCGGCGACCACGGTCTGGCCGGGCAAAAACTTCAGGGTCTGGGGATTGGGCGTGGCTTCCGTCTGAATGAACATCGGGACTGATCCTCTGCATTCTGTCGTGCGTTCCCCGCCGAACCTCAGGGCCGACGGTCACGTCTTCGGAACCATGTGTCTGTCAGAAATCGGACATCCTTTCAACGGGGTATTTCGCCACCCGGGCGCATAATGGCGTAGAACCGGAACGGCAGGCCTCCTCTCGCACGCGGGACAGGACTGCCGGGCATTTACAAATCCGCATCCCCGGACTATCTAGATATCCGGATGCGGGCGGGCGTAGCTCAGTTGGCAGAGCACGAGCTTCCCAAGCTCGGGGTCGCGGGTTCGATCCCCGTCGCCCGCTCCATTTCTCCCGGCATGTGCCCCCTTCTTCGACGAACGCACCGCTTGTCTGCATGGTGCCGGGGCGACTATGACGTCTCTCATGATTTCGAACATCCTGCGCACGCTTCTGCTTCTGTTGCTGCTCCTGCCGGCACCGGCCGCCTGCAGGCAGGAGGCGGGGTCCGGTACGATCTCGCGCAAGCTGGATGTTTTCGGAACCATCGTCGAGATCACCATCCGCGATACCGACCCTCGAACGGCGAACCGCGCCATGGAAGCCGTCAGGGCGGATTTTGCCCGCATGCACCGCGACTGGCACGCCTGGAAGCCGGGAGAGCTGACACGGCTCAATGCCGCTCTTGCCGAAGGTCGCTCCTTCCAGGCCAGTCCGTTCCTGCTGCCGCTGGTCCGGCAGGCTAAGACCTTCTGGCTCATATCGGACGGTCTGTTCGATCCGGCGATCGGCGCCATCATCGGTGCCTGGGGCTTCCATGCCGACGAGCTTCCGAAGGGTACCCGTCCACCTTTGGAACGCATCCGGAAGCTGGTGGCGCTTCACCCGTCCATGGGGGACGTGCAGCTCGAGGATGACGTCGTCTCCTCGCGCAACCGGACTGTGCAGCTCGACTTCGGGGGATTCGCCAAGGGCGAGGCGGTGGACCGGGCCATCCAGCGGCTCCGGGAATTCGGCATTCGTAATGCCATCGTCAACGCCGGCGGTGACCTGAAGGTGATCGGCTCTCATGGTGACAGGCCATGGCGGGCCGGCATCCGGGACCCGAAGGACTGGGGTGTCATCGCCACCGTGGAGCTGGCATCCGGAGAAGCGCTGTTCACTTCCGGGAACTATGAGCGCTATCGGGAATACGAGGGCATCCGCTACGCACACATCATCGATCCGCGGACCGGCATGCCGGTGGAACACATCGTCTCGGCCACCGTGCTGCACGCCAACGGAGCACTGGCAGACGCTGCAGCAACGGCGCTGGTCGTGGCCGGCCCGCAGGACTGGATGCGCATCGCGAAACGCATGGGTGTGCAGCTGGTCATGCTGGTGGATGATGCGGGTACCGTGTACCTCACTCCGGAAATGCGTCGGCGTGTCGTCTTCGTGAAGAAGCCGAAACGTCTCGTGGTGGCGAAATGATGGCCGGCGGCCCGGAAAAACACTCCTGCACGCCCATGGATCGGCCTGGCGCCGGAATGGCTCTCTGTGCACTGGCGATGGCGGTCTTCGCCGTGCAGGATTCCTTCACGCGGGTTCTGGTGGCCGATATCGCCCCGCAGCAGATCATGATGGTGCGGCTGTGGATCTTCGCTCTGGGGGCGCTGGCCTGGGCGGCATGGCGGGGCGTGCTGCCTCTCGTCCTGCGACCGGCCCGGCCCGTCCTGCAGGTAATGCGAGCCGCCTTTTCCGCCTTCGAGATGGTGACCATCGCCTGGGCGCTGAAATATCTCGGCCTGGCGGAAGCCCATTCCCTTTTCGCTTCCTTTCCGCTCATGGCCGCGGTCATGGCACGCATCGTTCTGGGAGAACGACTGCCCGCATGGCGCGTTCTTGCCATCGTGGCGGGATTTGCGGGAGCTCTGCTGATCATTCGTCCGGGTTTCGGCTTTTTTCGTCCGGCCGCCTTCATCGCTCTGGGTGCGGCGGCGCTGTTCGCCGCCTATCAGGTGGCCGGCCGGCTGGCGGCCAGACATGACGACTTCCTGACTTCCGTGGTACAGATCTCGCTCGTGGGGGCTCTCATTCTGACTTTGCCCGGGCTGCTCTCCTGGAAAACTCCGGATGGCACGCAGTGGATGCTGATCCTCGCCATTTCCGGCTTCGGCATTCTCGGACACCTGCTGCTGGTGCGGGCGGTGGAATTCGCCCCGGCCGCCGCGCTTCAGCCATTCAACTATCTGCTGCTGGCCTTCGCCTTTCTCATCGGCGTGGGCTGGTTCGGCGAACGGCCGGATGCCCTGTCGGTCACCGGGGCGCTCATCATCGCCGCATCCGGGCTGTATTCCGTGCTGCGCAGATAGGCGCATTCCTCCGATTGGCAGGAAAAGGCCGGAGGATCAGGAGAAGATCGACTTCAGCTCGTCCACAAGATCGGTACGCTCCCAGGAGAAGCCGCCGTCCTCCTCGGGTGCCCGACCGAAATGGCCGTAGGCGGAAGTGCGGGCATAGATGGGACGATTGAGCCCGAGATGCTCGCGGATGCCGCGCGGCCGCAGGTCCATGATTTCCATGAGCACCCGTTCAAGCCGTGCCTCGTCCACTTCTCCGCTTCCGTGCAGATCCACATAGAGCGACAGGGGACGGGCCACGCCGATGGCGTAAGAAAGCTGCAGCGTGCAGCGTTCCGCAAGGCCCGCCGCCACCACGTTCTTGGCCAGATAGCGGGCGGCATAGGCGGCGGAACGGTCCACCTTGGTCGGATCCTTTCCGGAGAAGGCGCCCCCGCCATGTGGTGCGGCGCCGCCATAGGTATCGACGATGATCTTGCGCCCCGTGAGGCCGCAGTCACCGTCCGGCCCGCCAATATGGAACTTGCCCGTGGGATTGACGTGCCATTCGGTATCGCGGGTGATCCAGCCCTCCGGCAGGGTTTCGCGCACATAGGGCTCGATGATGGCGCGCACATCGTCCGAGGTCAGGTCGGGATCCAGATGCTGGTGCGATACCACGATCTGGGTAACCTCGACCGGGCGACCGTTCTCGTAGCGAAGGGTCAACTGACTCTTGGAATCGGGACCGAGCTTGGGCTCGGCACCGGAATGGCGGGCCTGCGCCAGAGTCTGCAGAATGCGGTGAGCATAGAAGATCGGCGCCGGCATCAACTCCGGAGTCTCGGTGCAGGCATAGCCGAACATGATGCCCTGATCGCCTGCACCCTCGTCCTTGTTGCCTGTGGCATCCACGCCTTGGGCAATATCGGCGGACTGGGGATGCAGGAGATATTCGAAATCCAGCTTTTCCCAGTGAAAGCCTTCCTGTTCGTAACCGATATCCCGTACCGTTTCGCGGACCAGTGCCTCGATACGCTCCGCCGTAATGCTTTCCGGTCCGCGCGTCTCTCCGGCAATCACCACCTTGTTGGTGGTCGCCAGGGTCTCCGCGGCACAACGAATCGTCGCCACGTCCAGACCCTCGGCCTCTCCCTCGCGGAAGAACAGATCGAGTATCTCGTCGGAAATACGATCGCAGACCTTGTCCGGATGTCCTTCGGAAACCGATTCACTTGTGAAGAGATAGTTCTGGCGCGGCACGGGTCCCACTGCTCCCTGTTCCTCAGGAATACCGAATGCACCCACGATCCCCGGTACATGGCGCGGGCTGCCGGAAAGTCATAAGGGTTCCTTTATATGCTTGCAAGCCCCGTGTTCGGTCTCACTGCCCGGGATGCCGCGCCGGACCGAAATTCTGGATCCGACGCTGCGGCGGGCGGGCGCGCCGGGGAGGCGGTGGTGGAGGTGGGGCCTCGGCACGTCCGCCACCGAAGATACCGGCCAGGAAATCCACGATACCGCCAGCCATGCGATCCTCGCCATAGGCCGGCTCGCTCCATTCGTCAGGCCGGTAGACGCCGGGTAGCGGCAGACCGGGCAGACCGCGATGGGCCTCGGTCATGACGCTTTTCCAGACCTGTGCGGGCAGTGAGCCTCCGGTGACGCGGCGGGTCGGGGAATTGTCGTCGTTGCCGAACCAGACGCCGGCCGTGTATTGGGCGGTATAGCCGATGAACCAGGCGTCCCGGTAATCCTGGCTCGTTCCCGTCTTGCCACCGGCCTCGTGTCCCTTCAGCCGGGCTCGGCGGCCGGTACCGGAGGTTATGACGGCGCGCATCATGTCGTTCATCGCCCCGAGATCCTCTTCCGAGATCACCTGCCCCAGTCCGGATCCCCGCCGTTCGTAGAGGATGCGCCCGTCACGGGTAGTGATGCGCGTGACGATGTAGGGCACGACCGCCTTGCCGCCGTTGGAGAAGGGCACGTAGGCACTGGTCAGTTCCAGCAGGGTCACCTCGGATGATCCCAAGGCGAGTGAGGCCACCGGGTTCAGGGACGAGGTGATGCCAAGCCGGTTGGCCGTCATGACCACGTTTTCCGGCCCCACAGCCACGCACAGCTTCACGGCCACGGTGTTCAGGGAGAGTGCCAGCGCCTTGCGCAAGGTGACGGGTCCGTAGTATTTGCGCCCGTAGTTCTCCGGCCGGTAGTCGCCAATGCGCACGGGACTGTCATCCTCCACCGAATCCGGCGTGTACCCCTGTTCAATTGCCGTCAGGTAGACGAAGGGCTTGAAGGCGGAGCCCGGCTGCCGACGGGCATGTACAGCCCGATTGAACTGGGAACGCTTGTAGGAACGCCCACCGACCATGGCCTTCACCGCGCCGGTGCCATCCATGACCACCATGGCGCCCTGCGTGACGTGACGGCGGCGTCCTTCCGCCGTGATCGTGCGTACGACGGCCCGTTCCGCGGCCTTCTGGATCCGGTAGTCGAGGGTGGTCTCCACCACGATGGACTGCTTCACGTCCCCCACCAGATCGGGCAGCTGCTCAAGCACCCAGTCGACAATGTACTGGGTGGCGGGAACATAGGAGGAGTTTTTGACAGCGCGGGCGGTCCTCAATGCCGAGGCGGCTTCCTTCTCCGTGATGAAGCCTTCCTCCACCATCGCCTTCAGCACCACGCGGGCACGCTTGCGCGCCAGTTTCGGGTGACGCAGGGGATTGTAGCGGCTTGGTGCCTTCAGGGCGCCGGCAAGCATGGCCGCCTGTCCCAACGTGAGATCACGTGCGGAGCGGCCGAAGAACTTCTTCGCCGCCTGCTCGATACCTACCGCACCGGAGCCGAAATAGACCCGGTTCAGATAGAGCTGGAGAATTTCATCCTTGGTGAACCGGCTTTCCAACCACAGGGCGAGAACCGCCTCCTGGAACTTGCGCCACAAGGTGCGCTCCGGCTTCAGGAAGAGGTTCTTGGCCAGCTGCTGGGTGAGAGTGGAGCCACCCTGCACGATGCGTCCTGCGCGCAGGTTGGTGACCATGGCCCGGGCCATGCCCAGCGGATCGATGCCGAAGTGCTGATAGAAACGCCGGTCCTCGATGGCGATGACCGCCTGCGGCACATGGGAGGGCAGCTCGGAAAGCCGCGCTTCGTCACCGAAGAAGGAACCGCGCTCGGCAATCACCTGCCCGTCGGCGGCCACCAGCATGATTCCCGGCTCTCTTTCCGGAATCCGGAACAACCCTTTCGAATCGAGCGTGAGGAAAACGTAGGCCGTGGCTGCGGTAAAGGCGATGATGCCCCAGACCGCCAGTGTCATGGTCCAGCCCAGAAGCCGGAACATGAAGGGCCGCCGGCGCCGCCGGGAGTTTCCGGATGCCGTTCCGCGGGTTCCGTTCTTCCGCCTGGGGCTGCCTCTGTCCGCCATGAAATAGCACCGATCCTCGGGATTCGGGGAAACCTTAGACCATGCTGCATGAATGCCGCATTAATGACCCGGCGCATCGGGGTCCGAAGGATGTGCCGGACAAAAGGGGCGGGATCTGGGCGACTCAGCCGTTGTACCTGCGGAAGACGAGCGTGGCGTTGGTGCCTCCGAAACCGAAGGAGTTGGAGAGCACGGTGTCGATGCGGGCATCATCAATGCGTTGCCGCACGATGGGCAGGCCCTCGAACTCCGGATCCAGGTTCTCGATATTCGCCGACTCGCAGATGAAGCCATCCTGCATCATGAGAATGGAGTAGATGGATTCGTGCACGCCGGCAGCACCCAGGGAATGTCCCGACAATGATTTCGTCGCCGAAATGGGTGGAATGTCATCCCCGAAGACCTCGCGGATGGCCTCGATTTCCCGCACGTCGCCAATGGGTGTGGATGTGGCATGGGGATTGATGTAGTCGATCGGTGAATCCACCGTCTCCAGGGCTTGGCGCATGCAGCGCACCGCTCCTTCCCCGGACGGCTGCACCATGTCATGTCCGTCGGAAGTCGCCCCGTATCCCACCAGCTCGCAGTAGATCTTCGCGCCGCGGGCCTTGGCGTGCTCCAGCTCCTCCAGCACCAGCATGCCTCCGCCACCGGCGATCACGAAGCCGTCACGGTCGGCGTCATAGGCACGGGAGGCCTTTTCCGGCGTCTCGTTGTATCTGCTGGACATCGCCCCCATGGCGTCAAAGAGCACGGACAGAGTCCAGTCCAGCTCCTCCGCACCGCCGGCGAACATGATGTCCTGCTTGCCCCACTGGATCATTTCCGCCGCGTTGCCAATGCAATGAGAAGAGGTGGAGCATGCCGAAGAAATGGAATAGTTCACGCCGCGAATGCGAAAGTACGTGGAAAGCACGGCGGAAGCGGTGGAACTCATCGCCTTGGGAACGACGAAAGGACCGACACGCTTCGGACCCTTCTCCCGAGTGATGTCGGCAGCCGCGACAATGGCACGAGTGGACGGACCACCGGTACCGACGATCAGTCCGGTCCGCTCGTGGCTGACTTCGTCCTCCTGGAGCCCGGCATCCGCGATGGCCTGCTCCATGGCAACGTAGGCCCAGCCGGCTCCGTCTCCCATGAATCGCATCTTGCGCCGGTCGATCACTTCCTCCGGACGCAGCTTCGGGGCACCGTGCACCTGTGATCTGAATCCCAGACGGACATAATCCTCGGCTCTGACGATACCCGATCTGGCCTCCTTCAGGGACCGGCTCACTTCCTGTGCATTGTCACCGAGACTGGACACGATGCCCAGACCCGTCACAACGACCCGTCTCATGGCAGTTTCTCCCGTATCGCACTTGCCGCATGGCGGCCGGGACATCATGGCCCGGTGGTCCTTTCTAGACCATGTCCTCCGGCCTGAAGAGACCGACCCGAAGATCCTTCGCCGTATAGATGAGCTTGCCGTCACAACGCAGCTCGGCATCGGCGATGCCCATGTTGAGCTTCCTCAGGATGACCCGTTTCGGATAGACGGCATATTCCACAAGCTTCGCATCGGGCAGGACCTGGCCGGTGAATTTTACCTCGCCGGCGCCAAGCGCGCGACCGCGCCCCGGCGCACCGAGCCAGCCCAGATAGAAACCGAGCATCTGCCACATGGCGTCCAATCCGAGACAGCCCGGCATCACCGGATCCTCATTGAAATGGCAGGCGAAGAACCAGAGATCCGGATTGATGTCCAGCTCGGCGCGGATCTCGCCCTTGCCGTGAGGTCCGCCCTTGTCCGTGATGTTGGTAATGCGGTCGAACATCAGCATGGGCGGCAGTGGAAGCTGGGCGTTTCCGGGCCCGAAGATCTCGCCGCGACCGCAGGAGAGGAGTTCTTCATAGGTGTAGCTGTTCTGGCGCTCGGTCATGTCGATCCCGTGAATGCGTAAATTGGCCGGCGCAACTTTTGCAGATTGCTCCGGCACAGACAAGGGAGACGAAACGGAAAGACGCACCGGTTTGCGCCGATGCGTCTTCTTTTCGCATGTTTCCGCGAGGGCCTACTTCGCCTTTTCGGGAGTCCTTTCCCCGCCATCCGGCTTTGCGGAGGGCTTGCCGTCATCACCAGTGGCCGCCGGGGCATCCTTCTTCGTCTCCACGGCAGGTTTCTTCACCATCATGGCGATGTCCTGACCGTGCAGGAAGCGGATGGCGGCCTGCAACTGCGTGTCCTTGGTCTTGTCCTTGGGAACGTAGGCCGACGATCCGGATTCCTCCTTGCCGTCCGCCTTGTCGTTCTTCAGATGTCCGCGCAAGGCAGCCTCGCCGCGGGTCTTCAGCTGATCGGCCTTCTTTTTCAGTTCATCGGGCAGTTCTTCCTCGATGATGTAGTCCGGCACGATGCCCTTGGCCTGGATGGAACGGCCGCTGGGCGTGTAGTAGCGGGCCGTTGTCAACCGGATAGCACCGCCGCGCGGGCCCAGCGGGATGATGGTCTGGACGGATCCCTTGCCGAAGGAGCGGGTACCGATGAGGGTGGCCCGCTTGTGATCCTGCAGTGCTCCGGCGACGATTTCCGAGGCGGAGGCCGAACCGCCGTTGATGAGCACGACGACGGGCTTGCCGCCGGTGAGATCACCAGGCTGGGCATTGAAGCGCTGCGATTCGGAAGCATTGCGCCCCCGGGTGGAGACCACCTCGCCATGTTCCAGGAAGGTATCGGAGACGGAGATCGCCTGATCCAGAAGACCGCCAGGATTGTTGCGCAGGTCGATGATATAGCCCTTCACCTTGTCGCCGAGCTTCTTGCGGATGTCCTTTATGGCCTTCTCCAGTCCGGGCTGGGTCTGCTCGTTGAAGGAAGTAATGCGGATGTAGCCGATATCTCCGCCCTCGATGGAATGCTTCACCGAACGGATGCGGATGATGTCGCGTACGATCTTGATGTCGAACGGCTCCTTCACCCCCTTGCGCAGGACGGTGATGGTAATGGGCGTGCCCACCTTGCCGCGCATTTTCTCCACGGCCTGATTCAGGGTGAGGCCGCGGACCCTCTCGCCGTCGATCTTGACGATCAGGTCACCTGCCTGCACCCCGGCCTTGGCCGCCGGGGTGTCGTCGATCGGCGAAACCACCTTGACCACGCCGTTCTCCATGGTCACCTCGATGCCGAGACCGCCGAACTCGCCGCGTGTCTGCACCTGCATGTTGCGGAAGTTCTTCGGATTCAGATAGCTGGAGTGCGGATCCAGAGATTGCAGCATGCCGTTGATGGCCGCCTCGATCAGCTTCTCCTCATCGGGCTTTTCCACGTAATCGCTGCGTACGCGGTCGAAGACGTCCCCGAAGAGGTCGAGCTGCTTGTAGACCTTGATGTTTCCGCTGCCTGCGGATGCCGCCTCCAGTGCATGATAGAGCCCGGCACTCATCAGGGCGCCGAACGCCATGAGAGACAGGTTGCGGACGAGATTGGACAGTTTCATTTCCTGCGAGCCTCCTGACGGGCACCGAGCCACCAGCGGGTGGCATCAACGGGCCGTCCGTTCTTCCTCAGTTCCATATACAGAATGGGTCGGCGGGTTTCCAGCCGGCTGTCCGTGACGGTGGCGGGCGCCGGACGGTTTCCCATCTCTCCCACCGGCTCTCCCGCGCGCACGTACTGTCCCGTCTCCACCGTCATCTTCTTCAGTCCTGCCAGCAATATACGGTACCCCCTCCCGGGATCCAATATTAAAAGTTGTCCATAGGATCGAAACGGACGGGCCAGTTCCACCCTGGCATCGGCCGGCGCCACCACGGAGGCGCCGGGTCGGGTGGACACGTAGATCCCCTCGGACCGACCACCCAGACCGAGCTTCTCACCATAGCCGAGCAGGCGTTCGCCCTGTACCGGCCATGGCAGACGTCCCTTCAGACTGGTAAAGGGACGGGACGGTTTCGGGACGGCGGCCATTTGCCGTTCCGTCGTTTTCCCTTTCCCGGCTGTTTTCTTCTGTCCGTTCTTCCCGGCGGTGTCTTCCGCTTTCGCACGACGGGCCCTTTCCGCCTGCTTCCTCCGTTCCAGTTCCTGCCGGCGCCGTTCCTCGCGACGCAGAGCGGCCATCACCTCGTTCAGCGTCCGGGCCTTGTCGGTCAGCCGGTCCAGGCGTTTGCGTTCTTCTTCGAGGCGGGCATCTATGCGCCGCATGAGAGCCCGTTTGCCTTTCAGAAGTTCATCGATCTGCTGCCGCGTCCGGCGCAACTGCTCGATATTGCGCCGTTTCTCTTCCTGCTCCTTCTTCAGTCCTTCCCGCACCCGCCGCAGCCGGGAGATGCTGCTCAGCAGTCTCGCCACCCGGGCATCCACCTGCGGAACCGCAGACGACAGCAGCAAAGCGCCACGCACGGCAGCCAGCACGTCATCGGGCCTGGTCACGAAGGGAGGTGGCGGATCGCGCCTCAGTTTCTGCAATGCGGCCAGAAGTTCGGCTATGGCGGAGCGGTTCATGGCCAGCAGCGCCATGAGGGAGGATTCCTTCTCCTCAAGCTCGCGGATACGCTTCTCGTTGCGGATGATCAGCGCTTCGCGGGCCTGCAGGCGGCCGGCCAGCTCCACCAGCCTTGCGGAGATCACTTCCGCTTCCCGGCGCAGCGCTTCCTTTTCCTTGGCAAGGGTTGTTCTGCGACGGGCGGCCTGACCGATGCTGCGACGCAGTGTCTCCAGCTCCTGCCGCTTCAGGCTCTCCACGTCGGAGACCTCCTGCGCCATTGCCGACATGGCGCACGGACCGGTGACGATCAGAGCCGCCAGCAGTCTTCGGAAGTGATTCGTCCATCCGGTCATGGAACGCACAATGCGTCATTCATCATGTCGGCCCCAGCCCGAGATGCATCAGAGCGGCCCGCAGCCGCGCCGCGGCTCGGGGCCTTTCCGCATCGATGCGGAAAAGTGGCAGCATCACCCCCCGCAGCTCCTCCGTCTCCGCTTCCGGCAGGCGCTCGATCTCGTGCCATGGACAGAGGCGCACGATCAGCCGCAATGGCACCCGCTCCACATGGGGAAGTCTCAGGATGCCCAGACCGCGTACCTCGAGATGACCGGCAAGCCCGGGAGGAGGACTTGCAAGAAGCGTTTCTCCCGTTTTTTCCAGCAGCACGCGATCATCCGCCACGAGCATGGTTTCCAGGAGCGGGCCACCTGTTCCATGCCCCGGGGTATCGATCAGCTCCAGCGCCAGAGCGGACTTCCCCGAACCGGATGGGCCTGTGACGAGAACGCCCGCCCCTCCGGTGCAGACGCAGGTGGCGTGGACAGTGGGTTCGGCCGGAGCGTTCATGACTTCCTTTCCCGGGAAGCACTGCGCGGGCGCTGCCGGGCACGGGCCGGCAGACGCACGGTAAAGCGTGCACCCTTTACTGTCCTGCCATCGGTATCCATGATGTTCTCCGCCCAGATACGGCCATTGTGCGCATCGACGATCTGCCGCGATATGGAAAGGCCGAGACCGGAGTTCCTGCCGAAATACTGGGGAGGACGGTCGGTATAGAAACGCTTGAAGATCCGTTCCAGATTGTTCGGTGGGATACCTGGCCCCTCGTCCTCCACCAGAAATTCCACGAAGCGGCCGTTGCGGCGCAGGATAACCCGGACCGTGCCATCCGGTGGCGAGAAGGAACGGGCATTGGCGAGCAGGTTCTGCACCACCTGGGCAAGCCGCGTGTCATGACCCATCACGATCCAGGCATCGTCGCCGGTGAAGTTGGACGGCGGGGTGATCACCTTCATTTCCACCTTCGCGTCGTTTTCCCGCGCCGTCTCGTTGGCCAGCGTCACCAGGGTGTCGAGCAGCCGACGGACGTTCACCGGCCGTGCCTGGGAGCGCGCCAGCTCGGCATCGAGGCGCGAGGCATCGGAGATGTCGGAGATCAGCCTGTCGAGACGGCGCACGTCATGGGTGACGATGTCGGCCAGTCGCTGACGCTGTTCTTCCGTGCGGGCCACGCGCAGGGTCTCTACCGCGGAGCGCAGAGAGGTCAAGGGATTCTTCAGCTCGTGGGCCACATCGGCAGCAAAGTTCTCGATGGCGTCGATCCGGTCATAGAGAGCACGGGTCATGTCGCGCAGGGCACCGGAGAGATGGCCGATTTCATCGCCGCGATGAGTAAAATCCGGAATCTCCACCCGGTTGTCGACACCACGGCGCACCTTTTCGGCGGACGAAGCCAGCCGACGGATCGGCTCGGCGATCTGGCTGGCCAGGGACACCGACAGCAACACGGCCACAAGCCCCGCAACAAGGAACGTGAAAAAGAGAATCCGCCGCTCCGCCCGCAGCACCTTGTCGATCTCGCCGCCGCGGGTGGAGAGCACGAGCGAGCCGAGCACCGCCTTGTAGCGCTGGATGGGTACTGCCACCGTGACGATGATCTCTCCCTTCTTGTTCACACGGACCACGGACACGGAGGCACCGTTGAGGGAGGCGGTCACCTCGGGGAAGTCCTTTCCGTTCTCCAGGCCGTATTCCTTCTGGACCGGATAGTTGTTGGAAAACAGCCATTTGTAGAACCGGTTCCAGATACGGCTCCACCAGTTCTCCTCGGAGCGGTTCAAAGGCGGCAGATCAAGCCGCAGGATGCCGCCGTAACCGTACAGATGCCGCGAATCGACGGTGAGCACTCCCTCGCGGTCGTAGATGCGGGCAACCGTGTTGGTGCCTTTCACCAGACGACGCAGGACGGGTCCGGCCTGTTCCGGACGGATCAGAAACTCGTAACGGGAGTAGGCGTTGAAATTCGCAGGGTCATCGTCGGTCTGTTCTATCAACTTGTCCGGATCGATGGTGATTTCACCGGTATCCACACTCGCCGACGACGCTACCGCCGCAGCCATGATGTGCGCCTGAGTCATGAGAGACTCCACGCGCGCATCGATGAGACTTTCCCGCGACTGGTTGAAATAGAGAATTCCGGCCAGAAGAACGACCAGACCCGCCAGGTTGATGAGGATGATGCGGGCCAGCAGGGACCGCGGCCGCAACAGGGTCAGCCAGTGCAGGGGGCCGTGGACGTTCTCGTCCGTTTCTTCCAGTTCGCGCCCGCGTTTTTCCGGATGGGAGACCGCTTCCCCGGATCCCGGATGACCCTCTGCGCCGGAAAGCGGCATGGTATCGGGGCGGGATTTTTCCTCATCCCGCTTCCGCCCTGTCGCAGGAGCGATATCGGCACCGATGTTCATGACCGCATGTTACCATACGAAGCTGCCGGAATTCTATTCTTCGCGAAAACGGTATCCGACACCGTACAGAGTCTCGATGGCGTTGAATTCCGGATCCACGGCCTTGAATTTCTTGCGCAGGCGTTTGATGTGCGAATCGATGGTGCGGTCATCCACATAGACTTGGTCATCGTAGGCGGCATCCATGAGCGCGTCACGGGATTTCACGATGCCCGGACGCTGGGCCAGCGCCTGCAGGATGAGAAACTCGGTCACCGTCAGGGTGACGGGTTTGCCGTCCCAGGTGCAGGCATGCCGATCGGCATCCATGATCAGCTTGCCACGCTCGATGACCCGCGAGGTTTCGGCTTCCGCCGCGTTTTCACCGCTGTTCTGGGCACGACGCAGCACCGCTTTCACCCGTTCCACCAGCAGACGCTGGGAGAACGGCTTGCGGATATAATCGTCAGCACCCATCTTCAGACCGAACAGCTCGTCGATCTCGTCATCCTTCGACGTCAGGAAGATGACCGGCAGGTTGGACTTCTGCCGCAGGCGGCGGAGAAGTTCCATTCCGTCCATGCGCGGCATCTTGATGTCGAAGATGGCAATGTCCGGCGGATTTTCCTCGAGTCCCTTCAGCGCCGAAACGCCGTCGGTATAGGTCTGCGTACGATAGCCTTCAGCTTCCAGCGCCATGGAGACGGAGGTCAGAATGTTGCGGTCGTCGTCGACAAGGGCGATCGTAGGCATTTTCCTGCTCATTTCAGCTGTTCCTTCTGGCGCTATAGACACCGAACCGGGACAAATTGTGGCATTCCCGCGGAACGCCGCAGGGGCCCTGCGACCGCCAGGCACGTGGACCGGACCTTCCGTCATCAGATAATGCAGGTCTCGGCGATTTCAACCGCCGGACGTCACGCTCGCGGATGGAGGATGCGTTTCTTTCTGCCACGTGCCGCATGAACCGTCCATGAACGGCACAGACGCGGCCGTACCGGAAATCAGAGGATATAGCGCGAGAGATCCCTGTCGCGCGCCAGATCGCCTATGCGGGATTCCACGTAGGATGCATCTATGGTGATGGTGATACCGGTGCATTCCGGTGCGGTGAAGCTGATTTCCTCCAGAACCCGTTCCATGACCGTCTGCAGGCGGCGGGCACCGATGTTTTCCACGTTCGCGTTGATTTCCGCCGACAGGGAGGCAATAGCGTCGATACCGTCGTCAGTGAAATCCAGATCTACCCCTTCCGTCTTCATCAGAGCCACGTACTGCCTCACCAGCGAGGCTTCCGGTTCGGTGAGGATGCGCCGGAAATCGTCCTTGCCGAGAGCGGAGAGCTCCACTCGGATCGGCAGTCGCCCCTGCAGCTCGGGCAACAGATCGGAAGGCCGGGCGACATGGAAGGCGCCGGAGGCGATGAACAGAATGTGGTCCGTCTTCACCGGCCCGTGGCGGGTACTCACCGTGGTGCCCTCGATCAGCGGCAGCAGATCACGCTGCACACCTTCACGGGAGACGTCGGCACCCGTGCGTTCGGCGCGGGCGCAGATCTTGTCGATTTCATCGATGAAGACGATGCCGGAATTCTCCACAGTCTGCCGGGCTTCGGAAACGACCGTCTCCTCGTCCAGCAGCTTGTCGCTTTCCTCGGCCACCAGGATCTCGTAGGAATCGCGCACCTTCATGCGCCGTCTGCGGGTGCGCGGTGCGAAGGCCTTGCCAAGCAGATCGGTGATGTTGATCATCCCCATGCCGCCGCTTCCGGGCATGCCGGGAATGTCGAGAACCGGAGCCGCAGGACCAGTGTCGGCCACATCGATCTCGATCTCGCGGTCGTCCAGCAGTCCCTTGCGCAGTTTTTCCAGAAAGGACTTTCGCGTCGCTTCCGAGGCACCGGAGCCGACTAGTGCCTCGATCACCCGACGTTCTGCGGCTTCGTGCGCCCTGTCCCGGACCTCCTCGCGCATCCGTTCACGGACCAGCGCGATGCTGGCCTCCATGAGATCGCGGATGATCTGCTCCACATCGCGGCCCACGTAGCCCACCTCGGTAAACCGGGTGGCCTCCACCTTCAGGAAGGGGGCACCGGCCAGCGCAGCCAGACGGCGGGCAATCTCCGTCTTGCCGACACCGGTGGGACCGATCATCAGGATGTTCTTCGGCAGTACCTCTTCGCGCAATGGCGGGGTCAGCTGTTGCCGACGCCAGCGGTTGCGCAGGGCTATGGCCACCGCCCGCTTGGCATCCGCCTGTCCGACAATGTGACGATCCAGTTCCGCAACGATCTCGCGGGGCGTGAGTGCACTCTTGGGCATTTTCGTTCGTTGCCTCGTCCGGTGAGCCATTGATGCGGGAGCGGAAGATTGGTGGCACAGGCGGGCCGCTTTCGCAAGATGAAGAATATAAAGATGCCTTTATGTGTTTCTTGCCGCCTTCCGCACCAGCTGGTATAGAGCCTCTCGGACACGGGCCGTGCAGCCCGCAGTCGAGAAGAATACCGGAATTCTGGAAGGATACGTCATGAGCAGCACCGATTACGTGGTCGCCGACATTTCGCTGGCCGACTGGGGACGCAAGGAGATCGAGATGGCCGAGGTGGAGATGCCCGGCCTGATGGCGACGCGGGAGGAATACGGCCCGCAGCAGCCCCTGAAGGGTGCGCGCATCGCCGGTTCCCTGCACATGACCATCCAGACGGCGGTCCTCATCGAAACCCTGATCGCGCTGGGGGCGGAAGTGCGCTGGGCCTCCTGCAACATCTTCTCCACACAGGACCATGCGGCGGCGGCCATCGCCGCGCAGGGCATTCCCGTTTTCGCGAAGAAGGGCGAAAGTCTGGAGGAGTACTGGGACTACTGCGATCGCATCTTCGACTGGGGCAATGGCGAGACCGCCAACATGATTCTCGATGACGGCGGAGACGCCACCCTGCTGGTGCGTCTCGGCGCGGAAGCCGAGGAAGACCCTTCGGTGCTCGACAATCCGCAGAACGAGGAGGAAGAAGCCCTTTTCGCCACCATCCGGCGGCGGCTGGAGCGCAATCCGGGCTGGTACTCGAAGGTGCGGGACAACATCCGCGGCGTGACCGAGGAGACCACAACCGGCGTGCACCGGCTCTATGAACTGGAAAAAGCAGGCAAGCTGCCCTTCCCGGCCATCAACGTGAACGACTCGGTGACCAAGTCGAAATTCGACAACAAGTACGGCTGCCGGGAATCCCTCGTGGACGCCATTCGCCGGGCTACCGACGTGATGATGGCGGGCAAGGTGGCGATCGTCTGCGGCTACGGTGACGTGGGCAAGGGTTCCGCCCAGTCGCTGGCCGGCGCGGGCTGTCGCGTGCTGGTGACGGAGGTGGATCCCATCTGCGCCCTGCAGGCGGCCATGGACGGCTTCGAGGTGGTCACCCTGGACGAGGACATCCACCGCGCCGACATCGTGGTCACGGCCACCGGCAACCGGGACATCGTGACGCTCGAGCACATGCGCAAGATGAAGGACTGGGCCATCCTGTGCAACATCGGGCATTTCGACAACGAGATCGACGTGGCGGCCCTGCGCAATTTCAAATGGATCAACGTCAAGCCGCAGGTGGATCAGGTAATCTTTCCAGACGGCAAGCGGATCATCCTGCTTTCGGAAGGCCGCCTGGTGAACCTCGGCAACGCCACCGGTCATCCCAGTTTCGTCATGTCCGCCTCCTTCACCAATCAGACGCTGGCCCAGATCGAGCTGTGGACGAAGGGCGACCAGTACGAAAACAGGGTCTACGTCCTGCCGAAAATCCTCGACGAGAAGGTGGCGCGCCTGCATTTGCCGAAGCTCGGCGTGAAGCTGAGCAGACTGACTCCGGAACAGGCCGCCTATATCGGCGTGCCGGTGGAGGGCCCCTACAAGCCGGAGCACTACCGTTACTGATCCTCGATCATGTCCGGACAGAGACGACAAGGGGTGTGGACCGGTCTGCACCCCTTTCTTCATCTTTGATCCAGATACGCAACGATCCTGTCAGGTACTACCCGGAATCATACCGAATCCGGCATGTTCAGGATCTTTCGGTGAAGCTCGCGAACCTGCCGGCGCACTTGCTCCGGATCACCAGAAGCATCTATCACGAAATGTGCAAGAGCGCGCTTCTCCGTTTCAGGAAGTTGCCGGGCATCGAGGACGGAGAACTTTTCTTCCGTCATGCCGGGACGCTGCAGAGCCCGTTCCTTTCGCACCTCGCGGGGTGCATGAACGGTAACCACGAGGTCATGTTCCCGCGCCCTGCCCTTTTCCAGCAGCAACGGTTCCTCCAGCACAACATAAGGCGCACCTGTTCTTCGAGCATCTTCAAGGAATATTTTCCTTTCACGATCGACCAGTGGATGAACGATCTCCTCGATCTTCCGCAACAGCTCCGGATCTTCCATCACCCTTGCGGAAAGCCGGGCGCGATCCACACCGCCATCCGCCGTCACGATTCCGGACACCAGGCGGCCCAGTGGTTCTACCGCGGTACCACCCGGTGCATAGAGCTCCCGGACAACGGCATCGGCATCGAAGACAGGAATTCCGAGATCGGCGAACATGCCGGCCACAGTACTCTTGCCGGCCGCCAGAGAACCTGTCAGCGCCACTCTTTTCATGAAGCCACGTCCGCTTCCAGCAACTGGCGCAGCTCCGGTGTGACTTCCGGTCTGACGCCGAACCATTTCTCGAATCCGGGCACCGCCTGATGCAGCAGCATGCCCAGTCCGTCCACGGTTCGCAGTCCGCGTGTCCGAGCACGCTTCAGCAGTTCGGTTTCCAGCGGCACATAGACAATATCCGCCACCACCGCATCATCGGGAAGATGCGAGAGATCGAGATCAAGAGCGGGCTGACCGGTCATACCGAGGGAGGTCGCATTCACGAGGACATCCGCCTGCGGCATGACCTCGGATAGATGTTCCAAGGGCAGGGCTCTTGCCGGATTTCCCAGTTCTTCGACAATCCTTTCGGCTTTTTCCAATGTCCGATTCACTACCGTAACAGTCTCCGCCCCGGCATCTGCAAAACCGGCAACCACCGCTCTGGCCGCCCCGCCGGCGCCCAGCACCACCACGCGCCGACCGGTTCCCTCCCACGCGCCGAGGCGCTCCCGGAAGTTGGCCATGAAGCCGTAGACGTCGGTGTTGTCCGCATGCAGGCGGCCGGCCTCGTCCAGCCATATCGTATTGACCGCCTTCAGGCGATTTCCCATCCGGCCCACACCATCCGGATTCGCTTCCGAAACAATTTCCCATGCCCGCTCCTTGTGCGGTATGGTGACATTGCAGCCGACAAGTCCGCCCCGCCCCATTCCCAGCAGGAAATTCTCCAGCTCCTCCGGTCGTACCGCCCGACGGTCATACCTTCCGGCAACATCGTACCTGCGCAGCCAGTAGCCATGAATCCGCGGTGATCGGGAATGTTCTATCGGCCATCCGATGACACAGGCCTTTCTTTCTGCTTCATCACTCATGATTCTCTTCCGTAACCATATTCCATACCGGTTATTCCGGAAGCAGTCCCCGTTCACGCAGCCAGTCGAGAAACGGAAGGATGGGCAGACCGATGATGGTGAACCAGTCCCCATCCACGTTCTCGAAGAGCTGGATCCCCGGTCCTTCGATCTGATAGCAACCCACGGACCTCAGAACGTTTTCCCCGACCATGCGGAGATAGCGCTCCAGAAAGGCATCGGAAAAATTCCTCATGGTCATGCGCGCTTCATCGACGCAGGTCCAGACGGTACCACCTCTTTCCGCCACCGCCAGGGCGGAGATCAGCCGGTGGGTCCGTCCGCGCAGGTAGCGCAAATTCCTGCGTGCCTCCTCCAAGTCGGCAGGTTTGGAGAACACCCTGCCCTCGCAGACGAGAATCTGATCGGCACCGAGAACGGGCCGGTTTTCGTTCTTGGAGACGGCTTCCGCCTTGGCCCGGGCCAGAGCCAGGGCAAGATCCTCGATCGGCATTTCTTCTTCCTGGCCGAACTCCGCCTTGAGGGCCTCCTCATCCACCTGCGGCCGGCGGATTTCGAAATCCAGACCGGCATTTTCCAAGATCATGCGCCGGCCGGCACTGCCGGAGCCGAGTACGAACTGGCTCATCGATCGTTCTTTCCATCCAGAAGATTGAGCACGAGCGCCGCCGTCTCCTCGATGGAACGGCGCGAAACGTCTATAACCGGCCAGCCATGGCGGGCGCAAAGGGTTTTCAATTCGTTGATCTCGCGGGCGATCTGGCGACGGTCCACGTAATCGTGGTTTCCGCTGTCATTGAGTATGTCCAGGCGCTTGCGTCGGATATCGGCAATGACGGAAGCATTGGCCACCAGTCCGACCACCAGCGGCCTGTTCAGACGGAACAGTTCTTCCGGCAGTGGTCGCCCCGGTACGAATGGCACGTTTGCGGTTTTCAGTCCGCGGTTGGCAAGATAGATGCTGGTCGGTGTCTTGGACGTACGCGAGATGCCCACGAGTACCACATCCGCCTGTTCCAGCGTTTCGGGATGCTGGCCGTCATCATGCATCATGGTGAAGTCGAGAGCCTTGATGCGTGAAAAGTATTCCTCGTTCAGGGCATGCTGCCCGCCCACCCGTGGCCGGATTTCCGCATTCAGATATCCGGCCAGTGCCGCGATGGCAGGGTCCAGGATGGAGACACAGGGCAGGCCGAGTTCGGAACAGGCCTTCTCCAGACGGGATTTCAGATTGCGGTCGGCCAGCGTGTAGAGCACGATGCCGGGCGCCTTCTCGATTTCCGCAATGGCCGCATCAAGCTGTGCCGGAGCACGCACCATGGCATGCAGATGTTCGATCGGCCGGTGGCTGGCATAGTTGGCCGCCGCCGCCCGGGCGACACGGGTTATGGTCTCGCCACTGGCGTCGGAGACCAGATGGATGTGGAAAAATCGGCTTGCCGTGTGCGACACTGTCCGGAACGCCTGTCATGAAGATGTGGATTACGGGAAGGATTGTAGACCGGTGCGGGGAATTATGCCATTGCCACCGCATCTGCTGCACCTGTCCTCCACATGTGGAGAGACCTGCGGCGAATTTTCCTGATGTTGGTCATCTGTTGACGAAATGCCGGAAAGAGCCGGGAGCCGATGTTGGCCAAGGAAATACGGAGGCGCCGCAAGTCCATGTTCTAACCCCGTTTTTTCGCCAGAAATGTGGGCATGGATGCAAATCCCTTTGAATCGGAAGGCAAATGGTGGAAAAAGGGACAACCTGTGGATCTATGGAAATTCCCGAAATCCACACCGGCAACTACAACAACAGACAGGTTCTTCTCTTATGTCTGGAGAGATGTTCGACCACGGCCCGGAAAAGGGAAAGGCCCTGATGGATGTCCTTGAGGGACGCATGCCCTGGCGCAGACCTGCCTGGTTCATGCGTCAGGCGGGCAGATACCTTCCCGAGTACAGGGAAACACGTGCGAAGGCGGGAAGCTTTCTCGATCTGTGCTATGATCCGGAGCTTTCGGCCGAAGTGACTTTCCAGCCGTTGCGTCGTTTCGACCTGGACGCGGCCATCCTTTTTGCCGACATTCTTCTGGTGCCTCAGGCACTGGGTGCGGGATTGTCGTTCAATGCCGGTGAAGGACCCGTTCTCGAACCGGTGCGATCCATGGAAGACGTGCTGCGTCTGAAGCCGGAGGGTGTGGCCGACCGTCTTTCTTCCATCTACGAGACCGTGGCACGGATTTCCGAGGGGCTGCCTGCGCATGTGGCGCTCATCGGTTTTTGCGGTGCGCCCTGGACTGTCGCGACCTACATGGTCGAAGGTGGCGGCTCGCCCGAAAGATTGCGCACCCGCATGGCGGCGGCCCGCGGCGAGGAATGGTTCGATCGTCTTGTGGACATCATCACCGAAGCCTCGATTGAATATCTGGCCCGTCAGGTGGAGGCCGGTGCGGATACCGTTCAGGTTTTCGATACCTGGGCCGGAGATCTGGGAGACGGTCTGCGCGAGAAGTATGTCATTCGACCTTTCCGGAGGATTGTCGAAGGCCTCGGGGAAAGAGGCATTGACGTTCCGGTCATCGGCTTTGCCCGTGGACTCGGTGCGGCGCAGGAGCAGTTCGCCCGTGAAAGTGGCGTGCAGTGCGTAGGATGTTCCTGGCCGCTTCCGGTGGATTACATGGCGGAAGTTCTTGCCCCCATCTGTCCGGTGCAGGGCAATCTGGATCCGGTGGCAGTAATGGCGGGAGATCCCTATCTGCGGGAGGCGGTGGAACGTATCGTGCGGACCATCCCGCGCGAGCGCCATGTTTTCAATCTCGGTCACGGTTTCAAGCCCGAGACGCCGATCGAGAACGTGGAGCGCATGGTCGCCTGGCTCAGGGAGTTCGACAGTGCCGACACCACCTGAATTGCTTGTCGACTGGTATCTCTGGATCAAGGCCTTCCATGTCATGGCGGTCATCTCGTGGATGGCCGGCCTTTTCTATCTGCCGCGTCTCTTCGTCTATCACGCCCAGGCTGGAAATTCCGGAGAGCTTCACGAGACCTTCAGGATCATGGAGTTCAAGCTCTATCGCTACATCATGGTCAATGCCATGTGGGCGGCGTGGATCGCCGGTTTGCTCCTGATCTGGATCATCGGCCTTTCGCATCCCTGGCTGCATGTGAAACTCCTGGCGGTGGTGCTGATGACGGCGTTTCACTATCTCCTGCGACATCATGTGCGGCTCTTCGCCGAGGGACGAAACCGGCGGGATCAGAAGTATTTTCGCATGATCAACGAGATACCGACGGTTCTGATGATCGTAATCGTGGTGATGGTCATCGTGAAGCCATTCTAGTTTGCAAAGTGGCGGTCGATGGGGTATAAGACGGTTCCAAGATGATTTGCCGCGGGGCCTGGTTGAACAGAGCGGCACAATCACACCCCATCCAGTAGACAACCTCCTGGCAACACCGGTAAAGACGGCGGGCACGCAAGCCCTGACCGGAATGCAATGTCCCCGCGCCGTCGCAAAAGGTTGCCGGATCCGTATTTCCCGTTGAAACAGGTCGGATCCCCGGGCATCCGATCCCAGCAGACAAGATGCACGATGATCGACATTGCCGAAATTTCCAAGATGAAGGAGATCAAGCTCCATGATCTCAAGAAGCAGTCTCCGCAGGAGCTGCTGACGCTTGCCGAGCAGCTGGAGGTGGAGAATGCCTCGGCCATGCGCAAGCAGGAGCTGATGTTCGCCATTCTCAAGCGACTTGCCGAGCAGGATGTGAACATCATCGGCGAGGGCGTGGTGGAGGTGCTGCAGGACGGCTTCGGCTTCCTGCGTTCGCCGGACGCCAACTATCTGCCCGGACCTGATGACATCTACGTCAGCCCGAGCCAGATCAAGAAATTCAACCTGCGCACCGGTGATACGGTGGAAGGCGAGATCCGTTCGCCGAAGGAGGGCGAGCGCTACTTCGCCCTCATCAAGGTGAACTCGATCAATTTCGAGGATCCCGAGGCGGTCCGCCACAAGATCAATTTTGACAACCTCACGCCACTATATCCGGACGAGCGATTCGTCATGGAGATCGACGATCCCACGGTGAAGGATCTTACCGGACGGGTGATCGACATCGTGGCGCCGCTCGGCAAGGGACAGCGTGCGCTGATCGTGGCGCCGCCGCGGACCGGCAAGACGGTGTTGCTGCAGAACATCGCTCATTCCATTACCGCCAATCATCCGGATGTCTACCTGATCGTGCTGCTCATCGACGAGCGTCCGGAAGAAGTGACGGACATGCAGCGTTCGGTGCGCGGCGAGGTGATTTCCTCGACCTTCGACGAGCCAGCGGCCCGTCATGTCCAGGTGGCCGAGATGGTTATCGAGAAGGCCAAGCGCCTAGTGGAGCACAAGCGCGACGTGGTGATCCTGCTCGATTCCATCACCCGTCTGGGCCGGGCCTACAACACCGTGGTGCCCTCCTCCGGCAAGGTTCTGACCGGTGGTGTGGACGCCAATGCCCTGCAGCGGCCGAAGCGTTTTTTCGGTGCGGCGCGCAATATCGAGGAAGGTGGTTCGCTGACCATCATCGCCACGGCGTTGATCGATACCGGATCGCGCATGGACGAGGTGATCTTCGAGGAGTTCAAGGGTACAGGCAACTCCGAGATCGTTCTCGATCGCAAGGTTTCGGACAAGCGTGTTTTCCCGGCTGTGGATATCCTGAAGTCGGGCACGCGCAAGGAAGATCTCCTTGTGGAGCCGGACATCCTGAAGAAGATCTACGTGCTGCGCCGCATTCTCCAGCCCATGGGAACGGTTGGTGCCATAGAATTCCTGCTCGACAAGCTGCGGCAGACGAAGAACAACGCGGAATTCTTCGATTCAATGAACACGTGATGATCCAATCCGGATTGGAAAAGGAGCCGGCCCGCAGGAAGTTCTGCGGGCCTTTTTCATGCCTGTTGTCCACCAATGATGGAAAGGGCCGCTTCGACCTGCTCGGGATCGGTCACCGGTATGGAGCATGTCGTGCCCTTGCACAAAAGTAGTGCCGGATATTCTTCCGCCAGCTGTTCTTCCCTGGAATCCCTTCTGTGAAGAATTGGTGGGATATCCCGGATTTTCGTCAGGACGGGATCGAGAAGTTTGCGTGTTTCACGTGAATCCTCCGTTTCACGTGAATCTTCCGCATGGATGAGTGTCAGCGCCATGCCTGCGTGCCTGTCGTGCAGGGCCGAGATCATGGCGGCATGGGCCACGGGATTTTCCAGCATGTCTTGCGTGAAACGTTTCAGGATGGCATCGGCGCGTGCCGTCATGTCTTCCCGTCCTGTGACATGTGCGAGATGGATCAGGTTTCGCGCCATGCGGGCGTTGTGGTTCGGTGTTGCCTCGTCTTCGGCGAATATCTGCACGAAGGCGGCATCTTTCACATCTTTGGCGGTGAAGGCGTATACGCTATCGGTCAGATACCTTTCTTCCATGTCCTGTTGCCATGCTCTCGCCTGCTCCAGATATTCCTGGTCCATGGTCATGCCATACAATGCGGTGGCTGCGGAAATCATGCAGGCCGGACCGTCGGCCGTTGCCGGGGTTTTCGATGGTTTCTCCAGCCATGACTGTCGCAGGCCTGATCCGTCGGCAAGAATTCCACGTACCGCATGGAATGTCGCTTTTGCCAGTTCTGCCCAGTCATCGCGATCGAAAACCAGCGCGGCTTCTGCCAGCGCGGTGATGGCCAGGCCGTTCCAGGAAGCTATGATCTTGTCGTCTCGCGCCGGTGGGATCCGTTTCTCCCGATGCAGCAGAAGCCGGGCACGCTCCCTTGCAAGCGTGGTTTCTTCCTCTTCCGTCAGCAGGTCGGGCGTATCCAGCCGGTTGAGAATGATGCGCCCTTCCCAGTTGCCCCGGCGCGTGATGCCATAGGTGCGGAAAAACAGATCCCTGTTTTCCGGAGAGACGATTTCGTTCAGTTCCTTCCAGGACCAGACGTAGTATCTGCCTTCTTCTCCTTCACTGTCGGCATCGAGGCTGGAGGCAAAGCCCGCATCGGGCACGAGTAACCGCCGCTGGAGAAAGTCGATGGTTTCTTCCGTGCGGATGCGGAAAAGGTCGTCGCCAGTCAGGAGCCAGGCGCGGGCCAGCAGGCTGATGAACTGGGCGTTGTCATAGAGCATCTTCTCGAAGTGAGGCACCAGCCAGCGTTCATCGGTACTGTAGCGGGCGAGACCGCCGTCGAGATGGTCATAGATCCCGCCACTGCACATGGCACGCAGGGTCTTCAGCACGCGTGCCCGTTCCGGTGCATCGCCAGCTTTCAGGAGAAGTTCCAGAACCGGCCATTGAGGGAACTTCGGGGCTGCGTCCATTCCACCGAAAGTCGGGTCGTAAAGCGAGCCGATGGCCTGTGCTGCCCGGTGCGGAAATTCCGGATGGATGCTGCTGCCGGTTTCCATGGAGCCTCCACGGCTGCGGGCCTGCAACGCGGAAGTCAGGGATTTGGCGTTGGAAAGCAGCTTCTCTCTGTCTTCCTTCCAGAGTCTGGCGATTTCTGCAAGGACTTGTCGGAAAGAGGGGCGCCCGTACATGGGACGTGGAGGAAAGTAGGTTCCGCCCCAGAACGGATGACCATCCGGGGTGAGGAACATTGTCAGTGGCCAGCCGCCCTGCTCGCCCATCATGCGCAGGGCCTGCATATAGTGCCGATCGATATCCGGACGCTCTTCCCGGTCCACCTTGATGTTGATGAAATGGGCGTTCATCAGCGCCGCGGTCTCGGCGTCCTCGAAACTCTCGTGCGCCATGACATGGCACCAGTGGCAAGCCGCATAGCCCACGGAAAGAAGGATGGGCAGATCCTCACGGCGGGCGGTCTCTAGCGCCGCGCTGCACCAAGGCCACCAGTGCACCGGATTGTCGGCATGCTGGCGCAGATAGGGACTGGTTTCTCCGGCAAGACGGTTATATGACATCGCGAAGGGTTCCTATGATCATGAATGGCCATCGGAGATTCCTTCGGAAGGCCTGTTGCAGGCAAGGTCTGGTATCCGCCCTTTTCCGTCAGACAGGCAGGAAGATGACGAACGACACGATTTACGCGCTATCCTCCGGTGCCGGTGCCGCGGGTGTGGCGGTTGTGCGGGTCAGTGGTCCGCGGGCGGGTGAAGTATTGCGACTTCTCTCCGGACGCAAGTTGCCACAGCCGCGGCGGGCGGTGCTGCGCATGTTGCGCGATCCGGAGGATGAAGCACTGATTGACAAGGCCATGGTCCTGTGGATGCCGTGTCCGGCAAGTTTTACAGGCGAGGATGTGGTGGAATTCCATGTCCATGGAGGCAGGGCAACGGTTCGGCGACTGCTGTCCTCTCTGGATGCCCTGGAGGAGTTGCGCCCGGCGGAAGCGGGGGAATTCACGCGTCGGGCTTTCGAAAACGGACGCATGGATCTGGTGGAGGTAGAAGGGCTGGCGGATCTGGTGCGGGCGGAAACGGAGGCACAGCGCCGGCAGGCTCTGGCCGGAGCAAGTGGCAGTGCTTCCCGAAAAATCGGCAAGTGGCGCGAAGATCTGATCCATGTGCTTTCGTCCCTGGAAGCAGCCATCGATTTTGTGGAGGAGGAAGATGTGGCCATCGGGGCAATGCAGGGCGTGCAGAAACGCCTGCAAGCCCTGGTGCGGGACATGGAGGAAGTGCTGCAGTGCGCAGAACGGGCAGAAAAACTGCGCGAAGGAATCCGTGTCGTCATAGCCGGTCCACCCAATGCCGGGAAATCTTCCCTGCTCAATCATCTTGCCGGGCGTGAAGCGGCCATCGTTTCGCAGGAGGCGGGCACGACACGTGATGTCATCGAGGTGCGTCTCGATCTCGATGGCATGCCGGTCGTCCTGAGTGATACGGCCGGTCTCAGGGGTGAGCCTTCCGGAATGGTGGAGCGCATGGGGCAGGATCGGGCACTGGAGCGGATGCGGGAGGCGGATCTGGTGCTGTGGCTCGAAGCTCCGGATGCACACGGAGAACCGCCCGTTCTTGATTCATGTCCGTTACGAATTTTGAACAAGGTGGACTTGCTCGATTCGAAAACGGTCCGATCCATATACGATCTTCATATTTCAGTGCTTCAGGGAACGGGAATGGGCGAACTCGAGGAGCGGCTGTCGAGCCTGATTCGAGATCGTTACGAAATTGCAGGACAGGTGGTCCTGACGCGGGAAAGACAAGCTCGTGCGGTACGGGATGCATGGAGCCGGCTTTCCGAAGTGCTGGAGCAACTGGACGTTCTTCCGCTGGAACTTTGCGCAGAACAGGTGCGGATGGCAGTGCAGGATCTGGAACGACTGGTGGGACGTGTGGACGTGGAAGCCCTGCTCGACCGGATTTTCCGGGACTTCTGCATCGGAAAATGACCGTTGTTCCTGCTGATGGAAATGGTATGACCGGTGGAAGATGCGTGGAAAGATTGGTGGAACTTTTGTCTCGTATCCGTAACTGTTTCACGTGAAACACGGATTACGAGAATCAAGGAAAAAATGTCAAAACCCCTTGCAGATCCGTATTCTGTGGATAATTCCGTGGATATCCGCAGAGCACGTATTCGGGGGCGAGAGGATTGTCATGAAGGAGAGACTGCATTTCGATGTGGTCGTGATCGGAGGCGGACATGCCGGATGTGAGGCGGCTGCGGCAGCGGCACGAGCCGGAGCCGAGGTGGCGCTTGTAACGCATGCGTTCGACCGGATCGGTGAAATGTCCTGCAATCCGGCAATCGGTGGTCTTGGCAAGGGACATCTGGTGCGTGAGGTCGATGCCCTGGACGGTCTGATGGGACGTATTGCCGATGCGGCCGGAATTCAGTTCCGCCTGCTGAACCGTTCACGTGGTCCTGCGGTCCGCGGGCCACGGGCGCAGATGGACCGGAAGCTCTACCGCCAGGAGATGCAGAGGGCCTTGAAGGGACTGCCGGGTTTGCGGATCATCGAGGCGGAAGCGGCGGATCTGCGCATCTGCGACGATCGGGTGCATGGTCTGTTCCTGGCTGATGGCCGGGAAATCGCCACTGCCGCCGTGGTTCTGACCACGGGCACCTTCCTCGACGGGCTGATCCATCTGGGAGAGCGCAGCTGGCCGGCGGGTCGGATGGGGGACCCACCAGCCCGGGCGCTGGCCCGTACCCTGCGTGGACTGGGTCTGCGCATGGGCCGGTTGAAGACGGGCACGCCGCCGAGGCTCGACGGGCGGACAATTGATCGCTCCGCGTTGGTGGAACAGCCAGGAGACGAGGAAATCGTTCCCTTCTCCTTCCTCACGGAACAGGTGGAAAATCCGCAGGTAGTTTGCCACATCACCAACACGACGGAAGAGTCCCATGCCCTGATTCGTGCCAACCTTGCCCGTTCGGCGATGTACTCCGGGCGCATCACGAGCACCGGCCCGCGCTATTGCCCTTCCATCGAGGACAAGGTGGTGCGTTTTGCCGATCGGTCGTCCCATCAGGTATTTCTGGAACCGGAGGGTCTGAATACCCATGTCGTCTATCCGAACGGGATCTCCACATCTCTGCCGAAAGATGTCCAGCGGGCCATGTTGAAGACCATGCCGGGTCTGGAACGTGCAGTCATGCTGCAGCCGGGGTATGCCATAGAGTATGACCATGTGGATCCGCGGGAACTGGATGCCACGCTCATGACCCGCCGCATCGGAGGGTTGTTCATGGCCGGGCAGATCAACGGAACCACGGGATACGAGGAAGCCGCGGCCCAGGGGCTTCTGGCAGGTCTCAATGCGGCTCGTCTGGCAGCGGGTCTGCCGCCGATGGAGATTTCGCGAACGCTGGGCTACATCGGCGTGATGGTGGACGACCTGATCACGCGCGGCGTCAGTGAGCCCTATCGCATGTTCACATCGCGGGCGGAATACCGGTTGATGTTGCGCATCGACAATGCGGACGAACGTCTGACACCTCTCGGAATCGAGGCGGGCATCGTGGGATCCGAGCGCCGGCGGAAATATCTGGAACGGAAGCGGATCATGGACGAGGCCCTGACCTTTGCCCGTTCGGAGACGATTACGCCGCAACAGGCGGCGCGGGGCGGCATCCGGGTCAACCGGGACGGACGGCGGCGCTCGGTGCTGGACCTGCTGGCACTGCCGGAGATGCGGCCGGAGGATCTGTTCGGCCTGTGGCCCCGTCTTGCGCAATGGCCTGACGAGGTGCTCGAACGCCTGCGGACCGAGGCGGTTTATGCGGGCTATCTGGCCCGACAGGAGGCCGATGCGGAAGCCGTGCGCCGGGACGAGGCGATTCGCATCCCGTCGGATTTCTCCTTTGACGGTCTTCCAGGCCTGTCCAACGAACTCAGGGAAAAGCTCCGCCGGGTACGCCCTGCCACACTGGGGCAGGCCGCCCGCATCGACGGCATGACGCCGGCGGCCCTGACCATCCTTCTTTCGGCCCTGCGCAGGAAGGAGCGGCATCATGCCTCATGAGATCCTCGATCCCGGTGCCGGGGCGGAAGAAGTCTGTGGCCGGTTCAATGTTTCACGTGAATCCTGCAAGCGCCTGTCCCTTTATGTGAAGGAGCTCGAACGCTGGCAGAAGCGGATCAACCTCATCGGACCGGCAACCCTATCGCAGGTCTGGGTGCGTCATGTGGCTGACGGGTTGCAGCTGCTGCCACATTTGGAAGAGGGGGGTTTTACACAGCTTGTGGATCTCGGTTCGGGGGGCGGTATGCCGGGTCTGGTGGTGGCTCTCGCCCTGCATGGGCATGGTGACATGCGGGTGGTGCTTGTGGAAAGCAATGCGAAAAAGGCCGCCTTCCTTCGTCACGTGGTTCGGGAAGCGGGAATTTGTGCTACCATACTGAACACGAGAATCGAGCATCTCGACTTGGATGCGCTCGGTTGCGGGAAATGGACGGCGGTGACGGCGCGGGCTCTTGCACCTCTGCCGAAGCTGCTTGATCTGGCTGCGCCGATGCTGCTGCGGGGGGCGTCGGGGCTGTTTTTGAAAGGTCAAGATGTTGATGAGGAATTGACGGAAGCCACCAGATATTGGAAATTGCGCGTGCGGTCATGCCCCTCGGTGACGGATCCCGGGGGTGTGATCCTGAAAGTGGAGGAGATCAGGCGTGCTTGATGCGGCAATGGAAGGCGAGGTGCGCATGCCACGCATTCTGGCAATAGCGAACCAGAAGGGTGGTGTGGGCAAGACAACCACAGCGATCAATCTGGGTACCGCTCTGGCAGCGGTCGGTGAGCGGGTGCTGGTTGTGGATCTTGATCCGCAGGGCAATGCCACCACCGGCCTTGGTGTGGAACGGGATACGGTTCGGGCCTCGACCTACGATATGCTGATCGGCGAGGCGCGGCTTGCGGATATCATTGCGGAGACGGGCATTCCCGGTCTCGACTGTGCACCCTCGACCATGGACCTTCTGGGTGCGGAGCTGGAACTGGCGGACTTCGACCGCAAGACCTACCGGCTGAAGGATGCGGTTCGTGCCATGGTGGGCGGAGCTGACGGCTCCGGAGGATATTCCTACATCCTCGTGGATTGTCCGCCGTCTCTTAATCTGCTCACCATCAATGCGCTGGCGGCCGCGGATGCAGTCCTTGTTCCGCTGCAATGCGAGTATTTCGCCCTCGAAGGCCTTTCACAGCTGTTGCGGACCGTGGAGCGCGTGCGCAACTCGCTCAATCCGAAACTGATGATTCAGGGCGTGGTTCTGACCATGTACGACCGGCGCAACTCGCTCTCCGACCAAGTGGCACAGGATGTGCGTTCGGTTCTCGGTGACAAGGTCTACCAGACGGTCATACCGAGGAATGTCCGGGTGTCCGAAGCGCCCTCCCACGGAAAGCCGGTGCTGCTCTACGACAGCTCCTGCGCCGGGTCTCAGGCCTATATCCGACTGGCTTCGGAGATCATTCGCAGGGAACACGATCTGCGGGCGGCCTGACAGGTATGCCCGATTTCTGCCGTCCGCTCCCGAAACAGGGAAGACCGGACGGAAATGGCGGATTCGCATGTGGCAATGAAACGGGGATGATGCGGGGATGAACAGCGTACCCAAGAAGAGGCTGGGACGGGGGCTTGCCGCCCTGATCGGCGATGACGTGACCGAGGAAAGCGTTGTCGAGGCGGCACGGGGTCTGAAGATGGTGGCAGTGGCGGATCTTTCGCCAAATCCGCACAATCCCCGGCGCAGCTTCGATGAAGCGGAACTGGAAGAGCTGGCGCGCTCGATTTCCGAGCGTGGCGTGCTGCAGCCGATTGTCGCGCGGCCGGCTGGAGAACCTGGACGCTACGAGATCGTGGCCGGAGAACGGCGCTGGCGGGCGGCGCAGAAGGCTGGTGTGCACGAAATCCCGGTCGTGGTCCGTGATCTCAGCGAATCGGAAGCCCTTGAGGTGGCACTGATCGAGAACATCCAGCGGTCCGATCTCAACGCGCTGGAAGAGGCGCTCGGCTATTCCCAGCTCATGGAACAGTTCGGTTATACACAGCAGCAGCTGGCCGATACTCTGGGCAAGAGCCGCAGTCATATCGCCAACACGCTGCGGCTGCTGAACCTGCCGGATGATGTCAAGGAGATGATCCGCAACGGGGAGATCTCCGCCGGTCATGCCCGTACGCTCATTGCGACCGACGATCCGTCTGCACTGGCGAAAAAAATCGCCAAGCTCGGTCTGTCCGTGCGCGAGGCGGAGCAACTGAGCCGCGAGCGCTCGAAGGCGGCAGGGATGAAAAAGACGTCGCACAAGGAGAAGAGTGCCGATGTGCGGGCGCTGGAGCTGGAGCTGGAGGCCGCCCTGGGTCTGACCGTGGAAATCACGGACAAGGGTCGCGCGGGAGGGCGTCTGACCATTACCTACAAGACCCTCGAGCAGCTCGAGGATGTTTGCCGCCGACTCGCCAGACCAACCTGAGTTCGTTTCGGATGAGAGAAAAAGCAGTGTCCGCAAGGAATCTTGCGGACACTTGTCCACATCCCTGTTGATAGCGTGGAAAGTCAGACTACGGCTTTTCCCGCCGGTCCGACTCGCTGTAGGCTTCCTGTCATGACAGATGCCGCACAAAATCTCGAATCCCTTCAGGACTGGAGCGTTCCGCACAACCTCGAGGCGGAAATGGCTCTGCTCGGCGCCTTTCTGGTCAACAACGCGGCGCTCGACAAGGTCAGCATGTTCCTGGAGGCGGAACATTTCTCCGAAGGCCTGCACGGTCGGCTCTATGCCACCATCTCGGAGATGATCGGTCGGGGGCATGTGGTTTCCCCGGTAACACTGGTGCCATACTACCGCGACGATCCGGCAATGGCCGAGCTAGGCGGTGTTTCCGCCTATCTTGGCAAGCTGGCGGCCATGGCGGCGCCGGTGATCAATGTCGAGGAATATGCCCGCGAGGTCTACGAGCTTGCCCGCCGCCGCAAGCTGATCGATATTGGCAGTGACCTGGTGGTGGAAGCACGCAGTCCCGATCCTGGCGTGACGGCCTCCGACATTATCGAGAAGACGGAGAAGGCCCTGTATGAAGTGGCCGAGGAAAGCCGGTTCGGTCAGGGCTTTGTGGCCTTCTCCGAGGCCATGAAGGAAGCCATCGACATGGCCAATGCCGCCTATCAAAGAGATGGCGGCCTCTCGGGAATCTCCACAGGTCTGAAGGATCTGGACGAAAAGCTGGGTGGGCTCCAGCCGTCCGATCTCGTTGTGCTGGCTGGTAGGCCGGCCATGGGCAAGACGGCGCTTGCCACCAACATCGCCTACAACGTGGCCCGTGCCTATCGTCCCGGGCAGGATGCCCTGGGCAATCCACACGCCATGGAGGGCGGTGTGGTGGCCTTCTTCTCGCTGGAGATGTCGGCGGAGCAGCTGGCCACCCGCATCATCGCCTCGGAGGCCGGCATTCCCTCCAACGACATCCGCCGCGGCCGCATTTCGGAAGACCAGTTCCAAGCACTGGTGGACATCTCCGCCGAAATCGACCGCCTGCCGTTGTTCATCGACGACACCGGCGGTCTGACCATTGCCCAGGTGGCGGCACGCGCACGGCGCATCAAGCGCCAGCATGGACTGGGACTTATCGTCATCGACTACCTGCAGCTGCTGGCCGGGTCTTCGCGCCGGGCCATGGAGGGTCGGGTGCAGGAGGTCACCGAGATCACCACCGGCCTGAAGGCGCTGGCCAAGGAGCTGAACGTGCCCATTATCGCCCTGTCCCAGCTCTCGCGCCAGGTGGAGGCCCGCGACGACAAACGCCCGCAGTTGGCCGACCTGCGTGAATCAGGTTCCATCGAGCAGGATGCCGACGTGGTGCTGTTCCTATATCGAGAGGAATATTATCTGGAGCGCCGCAAGCCCGATGAGAGCGAGGCGGAGAAGTTCACCAAATGGCAGGAGAAGATGGAAAAGGTCCATGGTACGGCGGAAATCATCATCGCCAAGCAGCGCCATGGTCCGACCGGTACCGTGGAGGTGCAGTTCAACGGCAACCTGACCCGCTTCTCCAACCTTGCCCGGGCCGAATATCTGCCCGAGCCCGTGGACTGAGCCGTCCGATCGATTTTTATTGGTTCATATCCGTAACGAAAACGAAAAAGGGACCTCCCCATCTTCGGGAAAGCCCCTTTTCGATTCGCATAGGTTTCGTTGTCAGAAGTTCCAGACCAGTCCGACCATGCCCTTGTGGGAAGACGGCTCGATATGGATGATGCCACCGGTATCCCAGTCCTCCTTGCCGTACTGGGTGAACCGGTATTCCACCCTTGCCGACAGGTGCTCGCTCAGTCGCGTTTCCATGCCGGCTCCAACATGGAAACCGTCATATCCTTCCTTGAACGAGATGGATCCCAGGGGCACATTGATCTTCAGCTTGTAGCGGGCGTGGGTATAACCGGCCAGCATGTAGAGCATGGTGTCGGGGCCGGTGAGCCAGCCGAGCCGTCCGGAGACCGAAACGGTATAGGTAGGACCGGCCTTGGCGGTGACGATGCCTGCATTCAGGTCGCTGGAAATGTCGGTCAACCCGAACTCGCCCTGGAGGCTGATCACCCAGGGGCCGGTCATCTGATAGTTGTAGCCGGCCATGAATCCGCCGTGGATTCCTTCGCCGCCGACACCGTCGAAACTGCCGGAGACCAAGGACGAGGTTACTTCGCCGGCAGCCGCACCGCCGCCGAAGTAGGCTCCGACGTAGAAACCGGTCCAGTCTGACACGGGCGGTGGAAGATCCGCTGCAGGCTGTGCGGCAAGCTCCGATCCCAGATTCCAGACGAGGCCGATGCGGCCCGTATGGGAAGATGGTTCGGTGCGCACGATGCCGCCGGTGCCCCAGTCCTCCCGGCCGAGATCGGTATACCGGTATTCGACCCGGGCACTGATGGTCGGCGTGACCCTGGTCTCCATGCCCGCTCCAATGTGGAAGCCATGGAAGCTTTCCTTGCGCGAGGCGGATATGGAAAATCCTCCATCATCGGACAGGCTTCCGGAGGCCTTGTAGCGAGCATGGGAATATCCACCGATCAGATAGAGCATGGTATCCGGATTCGACAGCCATCCCACCCGTCCGGATACGGCGACCGAGTACTGCTCCTCCAGCTTGGCGGAACCGCTGCCCAGACCGGGGATGGTGAGCGAAAAGTCACTGGAAATGCCCGAGAAGGCGAATTCGCCCTGAACGCCCAAGACGATCCTCTCCGAAACATGATGATTGTAACCTCCCATCAGGCCGCCGAAGATGCCTTCTCCTCCAAGTCCGTCATAACCCAGGCCGGGCAGCAGGCCCGTGGTGACGTCATGGGTGACATCACCGGCACCCAGAAATCCTCCGACATAGAAGCCGGTCCATGACGGACCCGTGACGATATCATGATTCGCTGCCGATGCGGCGAATGTTGTGGAAAACAGTGCGGCAATGCCGACCAGTGCTGCGCTTCCAATTCTGCAACAGGCAGTCATGGTCAGACTCCTCTCCCGTTATTGCAACCCCCCTTCGTTTCCTGTTTTTGTCGCAGGGTCAGTTGGTCATTGTGGCCTCTGTCTTCATTCATTTTGAAATCGATCATTGTATCGATACAATTACGAATTATTGATTTGCGAAATATTCTCAAAATCAAGGATGCATTTCATATTTGTCACTTACTCAATTACCATTGAGTCAGATTCCAAGACTAGACAAATTTTCCGATAGAATGACTCCTTTCATGAAAGTGTAGCAGTTTTGCAATAAATTTTATTACTTCAGGTTCATTATGCAACTGAGATACTACTTTTGATATATGCCCTCCATCTTTTGGCCACCGTTTCATCCGCCGGCATGCACATTCCATGTCGGCCGCCGGAAGAGCAGCTGTTTGCCGGTCACAATTGCGCCAATCTGATGTTCTGAAGTTCCGCCGCGCCCGGACGGGGGCGATCGAAGCGGGGTGCCCGCCGTTGTCACGGGGGCGAAAACATCCGGGGAGAACGATCGAGGGGATCTAGGAAGTGAGCACTGTCTATCGCGTGACGCCACCGCCCGAAAATCCGGAGCTGGCGGGAGGCGTGCTGGCCATTGACCTGAAGGCGCTGGCCGACAACTGGCGCTTCATGGCCGACAAGGCGGCACCGGCCACGTGCGCGGCGACGGTGAAGGCGGATGCCTACGGGCTCGGCCTGGAACCCGTTGTCACCACGCTGTGGGCTGCCGGCTGCCGGACGTTTTTCGTTGCTCTGCCGCACGAGGGCGCTGCCCTGCGGGAAATTCTGCCCGAGGCGGTGATCTATGTTCTCGACGGGCTTCTGCAGGGGCAGGCGGCCTACTACGGGGAGCATTCACTGCGACCTGCGCTGGCCTCGCTGGACGAGATCCGCGAGTGGGCGGACTACTGTCAGACGCAACAGGCCCGGCTGCCGGCAGCGGTGCATGTGGATACAGGTATTTCGCGTCTGGGACTGTCGGAAGCGGAGGTCCGGAGCCTGGCGGAAAGCAGTGCGCTTCTTGGCGCTTTCCGCGTCACGCTCGTGATGAGTCACCTGGCTTGCGGGGACGAGCCGGGCCACGAGATGAACGAGATCCAGCGCAAGCGTTTCGACGTGCTGCGCGCCATGCTGCCCGATGCACCGGCCTCGCTTGCCAATTCTCCGGGCACCTTTCTTGGCGAGGGTTTCGGCTATGATCTGGTGCGGCCCGGCATCGCCCTCTACGGCGGGAATCCTTTTGCCAGTCGTCCCAATCCCATGAAACCGGTGGTTTCGCTCTATGCGCCCATCCTGCAGCTGCGCAGCCTGGCGGAAGGCGAAACGGTCGGCTACGGTGCCACGTGGAAGGCGAGCCGGCCGAGCCGCATCGCCATTCTTGGTGCAGGCTATGCCGACGGCTACCTGCGCTCCCTGAGCTGGCCGGCCAATGATGGTCCGGCGCAGGTGTGCATCGGTGGCAGTTATGCCCCGGTGGTGGGTCGGGTGTCCATGGATACCATATGTGTGGATGTCACGGATGTGGACGAGGATTTTCTGCAGCGAGGCGTGCGTGCGGAGATCATGGGTGCGCACATCACGGTGGACGAGGTGGCCAAATGGGCCGGGACGATCGCCTACGAGATTTTGACTTCCCTCGGGATGCGCTATACACGTCTTTATGCGCCTGCCGATTCATGAAGTACCACTGCGAGGCATCGTCCGTTGAATCCGCTTGCCCAGATCGGCCGTGTCGTCCTGCACCTGCTGGCGGAAGCGGGAAGGCTGTCGCTCTTTCTCCGTGATGCCGTCTTCATGGGTCTGCTGCCACGCTGGTACATCCGGCAGATGGCGATCCAGTTCGTCCGGATCGGATACAATTCACTCCCGGTCGTTGGTCTCACCGCATTCTTCACCGGTGGCGTGCTGGCTCTGCAGATCTACATCGGCGGTACCCGTTTCAATGCGGAAAGTCTCGTCTCCTCCATCGTGGCGCTGGGCATCACCCGCGAACTGGGACCGGTGCTGGCCGGTCTCATGGTGGCCGGGCGCGTTTCGGCGGCCATTGCCGCGGAGATCGGCACCATGAAGGTGACGGAGCAGATCGATGCTCTGGTGACGCTGTCCACGAACCCGATGAAGTATCTGGTCGGTCCGCGCATCGTCGCCGGCGTCGTCACCCTGCCGCTGCTGGTGGTGATTGCCGACATCATCGGCATCATGGGCGGCTACATCGTGGGCATTCATTCCCTGGGCTTCAATTCCGGGGCGTACCTGAAGAACACGGTGGACTTCCTGGAGTTCAAGGATGTCACATCCGGGCTGATAAAGTCCGCGGTCTTCGGCTTCATCATCGCGCTGATGGGCTGTTATCACGGATTTCATTCCCGCGGTGGTGCTCAGGGTGTCGGCCGGGCCACCACCAACGCCGTGGTTTCCGCATCCATCCTGATCCTTGCGGCGAACTACGTCATGACCTCGCTGCTGTTCTCGGAGTGACCTCATGGCGGAACGGGATACGGACATCCATATCGAGCTGCGGGGGGTGCGCAAGAGCTTCGGTCCGAAAACGGTTCTTGACGGGATCGACCTGAAGGTGCGCCGGCGTTCCTCTCTGGTGATCATCGGCGGTTCCGGTTCCGGGAAATCGGTAATGCTGAAATGCATTATCGGCCTGTTGCATCCGGATGGCGGACAGGTTCTCATCGACGGAGAGGACACCACGAACCTGAAGGGACGGGATCGCGACCGGGTAATGAGCCGGTTCGGCATGTTGTTCCAGTCGGCGGCCCTGTTCGATTCCCTTCCCGTCTGGGAAAACGTGGCCTTCGGTCTCATCCAGGGCCGCGGCGTGAGCCGTCGCAAGGCGCGTGACATCGCCATCGAGAAGCTGGCACAGGTGGGGCTCGGTTCCGAAGTGGGCGATCTCTATCCGGCGGAGCTCTCCGGCGGCATGCAGAAGCGCGTGGGTCTTGCGCGTGCCATTGCCGCCAGCCCGGAGATCATCCTGTTCGACGAACCGACCACCGGACTGGATCCGATCATGGGCGCGATTATCGACGAGCTCATCGTCTCCACGGTGCGCGACGTCGGCGCCACGGCCATCTCCATCACCCACGACATGGCTTCTGCGCGACGCATCGCCGACGAGGTGGCGATGATCTACCACGGAAAGATCATCTGGCACGGCTCCATCGACGAGATCGACCATTCCGGCAACCCTTACGTGGACCAGTTCATCCACGGTCGTGCGGAAGGACCGATCAGGATGAGCGTGCTGAAGGAGTGAGGCCGGAAATTCTTCCGGAACGCCATGGCCAGATCGAAGGTACGCTACGTCTGTCAGGCTTGCGGGGCGGTCGCACCCCGTTGGGCGGGGCGCTGCGATGCCTGCGGCGAATGGAACACGCTGAGCGAGGAACGCGCCGATCAGCCGGTATCCGGTGCGAAGGGGCGCACGCTGCCGAAGGGACGCACGGTTGCGCTGCAGACGCTGGCGGGGAACGAGGAGGCACCGCCGCGCATTCTCACCGGCATCGGAGAGCTGGACCGGGTGGCCGGCGGTGGTCTGGTGCCGGGCTCGGCCATCCTGATCGGCGGTGATCCGGGCATCGGAAAATCCACCCTGCTGTTGCAGGCCCTGGCGCGCATGGCGCAGGCCGGCCGGCGCTGCATCTACGTTTCCGGCGAGGAGGCGGTGGCGCAGATCCGGCTGCGCGCCCGGCGGCTGGGCGTCGCGGAGGCCCCCGTCCTGCTGGCTGCGGAAACCAATGTCTCGGATATCGTCTCCACGCTTTCCGAGGGTGCACGGCCGGACGTGGTGGTGATCGATTCCATCCAGACGCTCTGGTCCTCGATGATCGAGGCAGCTCCGGGCACCGTCTCGCAGCTTCGGGCGGGCACGGAGATCCTCATCCGGCATGCCAAGAAGACCGGCTGCGTGATGCTGTTCGTCGGTCACGTGACCAAGGAGGGGCAGATCGCCGGGCCGCGGGTGGTGGAGCACATGGTGGACACGGTACTCTACTTCGAGGGCGATCGCGGGCACCAGTACCGGATCCTGCGGGCGGTGAAGAACCGTTTCGGCCCGACGGACGAGATCGGCGTCTTCGAGATGGCCGGTCGCGGTCTGATCGAAGTGGAGAATCCTTCCCTGCTGTTCATGGGAGATGCACAAGCACAGTCGGCCGGAGCGGCGGTGCTCGCCGGTATGGAAGGGGCCCGACCGCTGCTGGTGGAGGTACAGGCGCTGGTAGCCCCTTCGGCGCTGGGCACGCCGCGGCGGGCGGTGGTTGGCTGGGATACGGCGCGTCTGGCCATGGTGCTGGCGGTGCTGGAGACGCACGGCGGCGTGCGCATTGGCGGTCACGACGTCTATCTGAACATTGCCGGCGGACTGAAGGTGCGTGAGCCGGCGGCCGATCTGGCAGCGGCGGCGGCGCTGGTCTCCTCGCTGACGGGCAATCCGCTGCCACCACGCACGGCTGTCTTCGGCGAGATTGCCCTTTCCGGCGTGATCCGGCCGGCCGGGCAGACGGCGCAGCGCATCCGGGAGGCGCGCAAGCTGGGTTTCGAGACGATCATCACTGCAGCCGATGGAACGGCGGACAACGATCCGGCCATCCGGCGAGTGGAGACGGTTGCCGACCTGGTGGCGATGATCGCCGGCAATGCCCTGTCCGGAGATTGATCAGCCCATCGGCTGGTGCCGGTCATACCATTTCGGGTCCGTTATTATTTGGACAGACAGGTCTTTCGGATGGCGGGTGCGACGAAGCGGGCGAACTTCTCTGTGCCTTTCTCGCTGAAGTGACCGTTGTCCACGAAGTCGGCGTCTTGGAACATCGCCGGCGAGATGTCCACGTAGGGCACGCCGAGGCGGGCCGCCTCTTCCTTCAGGATCCGGTTGAAGTGCTCGTTGATCGGTGGCACGTCCCTGTCCGCCACGAGGGGGAACCAGCCGTAGCGCGTGGGTGCGGTCAGACGGGCGTAGTTGAGGATCTGGGGAATGAAGACGGTCTTCCGGCCCTGGGTGTCGTTGATGGCCTTCAGGGTGTGCAGGTTGCGCCGGTAGATGCGTTCCAGTCGCCGGTCGATGCCGGATTTCGGCTTCCAGCCACGGTAATCGGCGGGAATGCGCGTGTAGCTGGTAAAGCGGCGCACGAGCCGGGCGTTCATCAGGAAATTGTAGATGGACGAGATGCCGGTGACGGAACGGATGCGCATGAAGTCCACATGTCCCAGTAGGTGATAGTCGGCGTAGGCCGGGTCCAGTGTGGGGAGGAAGGAATTCCGGATGTCGTTCCAGCCGATGTAATATACGGCGCAGCCGATGTCGGCAGGGGCGAGATAGTAGGCGGTCTGGATGATGTGTTCGGAGGTCGAGTAGCCGGGTACGCCGTAATTGAATATGCGTGCTTCCGGGATCAGGTGTTGGAGATGATCCGGCCAGGTGCGCCCGGCCTTCACGCCAAGGTCGTAGCTGGATGATCCGCCAATGATGGCGATGCGTGGACCGTCCGGCGCTGCCTGCGGGATGACCTTTCTCCGGCCCTTTTCGTCGTGAACGAAAAAGCCGTTGTCGAAGCCCGGCGTTGGCACGCCCTGCAGCAGCGGATGCCACGTGAAACGCCCGGTGTCCTTCAGTGAGACCGTCTTCAAGGGGAGGAAGGAATTGCGCAGGCCCAGTGCGGCCATGGCATGGGTGGCCAGCCCGAAGGAGAGATCGAGGCCGATGACGAACACGAGGGCCCATGCGGTGCGGTGCCAGCCGACATGTGCCAGAATGATGGCGGCCAGACCTGCAGCCGTGATGAGCATGCCGTAGACCATGAGCGGATTCCACGGGGCGGCATGTGACGAGAGGGTGGCAACGAAAAAAAGCACGATGCCGACGATTCCCAGCAGTCCACCTGCCAGCATGGGCAGGAGACGGTCGAAATCGTGCCGCCGGTCTTTCAGGGGAACGCGCGAAGTGCTGTCAGTAGGCATTCTTCCAGGTCTTTGGGGACAGGATGGTGAGCATTATGATATATGTGTCGAACCATATGGACCATCTCTCGATATACTCGAGGTCGTATTCGATCCGTCGGATGAGCTTTTCCCGGGTATCGGTTTCCCCGCGGTAGCCGTTGACCTGTGCCCAGCCGGTGATGCCGGGCAGAACCTTGCGGCGGCGGGCATAGCGGCGTACGCGCCGTTCGAATATGGTGTCATGATCAATGGCGTGCGGTCGCGGACCGACGAGGGACATTTCGCCCTTCAGAACGTTGAAGAGCTGAGGCAGCTCGTCGATGCTGAGCCGACGCAAGAGACGTCCCACGCGGGTGATGCGTGGATCGTCCCGCCGGGCCTGCTGCACGGGGCCGTCGCTTTTCAGTACATGCATGGTGCGGAACTTGTAGATGTGGAAAGTGCGTCCGTTGAATCCCTTGCGCTTCTGACGGAACAGCACGGGACCGGGGGATTCCAGACGGATGGCAACGGCTGCGAGCAGCATCAAAGGTGAAAGAAGAAGGATACCGGCAAGTGCACCGATGACATCCATGCTTCGCTTGGTCGTCAGCGCCCAGGGCGAAAGGGGTGGTCGGGCGAGTTCGAGAGAGGCCATGGCACCGAAATGCCGGATGCGGGCACCATGGCAGCTGTCGAGAATTCCGTCCGGTCCCAGATGAACCGAAACGGGCAGTTCCGTGAAATGTTCCAGGGCGGGCAACACGATGTCGTGACGGATCCACGGGGCGAGAATGAAGATGTCACGGATTTGAAGCAGGCGAGCCTTGTCGACGGATGCTTCAAGCTGGCGTTTCAGGGCATCCGCATCGAGAGCACGGGAAGAAGGGATTTCCATTTCGCATATGATCCGCAGGCCGAGAGCCGACGGATCATAGGCAGCATGAAATCGGCGCAAGGCATCTCCGTCACCGATGAGCATGGCCCGCTTGCCGGTCAGCAGACCGCGGGCATACCCCTTGCGTGCCAGGGTGACCATGCCTTCGCGCACCAGGGACAGTGCACCGAATCCGGAAATGTAGGTGAACACGATGGCGGCACGGGAAAATTCCTCCGTCCGTTTGGTCAGAAAGCCGGCGATCAAAAGTACGAGGAAGGCATAATTCCATGCGGTGAAGATCGAAGGAACGTTGCGTCCGTCTGCCAGCATCGTTTCGGTCGTGTACTGACCCTTGGCTATCTGCAGGGGAATGTATATGGCGGCCAGCAGTATTGCAAAGGTGGCATAGGTGTCCGGTCGCGCGAAATTTCCGTAGACCAGGTGCAGATAGAGTCCGCTGGCGATGACGGTCACGGTGAGGATCGTGCAGAAATCGGCCAGCACGGCAAGCGCCGCAAAAGCCTGGTCGCTGATCGCGAAGGGACGCGATCCGATCTTTCTGCCCGACAGCGGTGTGGGCGATTGCTCCATCCGATGCATTCTCCGGCCTTGTCGATCCGCCCTTGTGTACCGTCATGAAACAGACGTTGCTTCGGGCGGTCCTCTCTGGATGCGGGATGCAAGAAATCGGCCAGATACGCACTCTGCACACGCAATGCGTGCATATTTATCGTTAATTTCGGATGCGACGATGATTCCAGAGAACGGGAAACCTGTCAGCCCTTGCGACGGGCTGCCGCGCCCCAGAAGGCGATGATGGCGGTGGTCAGTGAAACGATGACGTTCCATCCGGCGAAGGACAGTCCCAGAAAACGCACCGGAGCTTCGTCACACAGCACGACTCTGCGCGAAAGATCGGGCAGGGCACCGGTAAGATTGGAAACGCCGGTGCAGGATGCCGGGCCGGGCCACCATTTCCATTCGATGCCGGCGTGCCATGCCGCCAGCCCCGACTCGCCGATGAGGATGATTCCGGCCAGCAGAAGGCCCCAACGCACCATCCTTTCCTGCCCCTTGGTGGCGAAAAAGGTGAGCAGAAGCCCGAAGGAGATCATGAAATACCATGGCTTGCGCTGAAGATAGCACAGCTCGCAGGGCTCGAACCTGAACACGTGCTCGAACACGAGGGCCCCGATGATCGCGGTGGAGGCCACCAGAAAGACGAAGGCAGAGGCCAGAAGGGGCGGGTTGTCGAAAAGCCGTTTCAGCATGTTGCATTCCGCTCTGTGATGAGGATGTCCATGTTACACGAGATAGCGCACGGCGAGGAGTCCGCCCACCAGAAGAATGCCCAGAGCCAGCGTGATCCAGCCGAGATATCTTTCCAGAATGTGGCGGGCCGCCGGGCCGAACCAGTACAGCAGGCCGGCCAGCAGGAAGAACCGCAGGCCGCGTGCCACAACGGAGGCCGCCATGAAGATACCGAAGCTCAGTCCGGTGACCCCGCTGGCTATGGTGATCACCTTGTAGGGGAAGGGTGTGATGCCGGCAAAAAGCACGATGGCGGCACCGTTCTCGTTGTACCAGCCGGTGAAAGTACGGAATTTTTCCGTCATGCCATAGAAGTCGAAAATGGCCTGCCCCACCGTGTCGAAAAGGAAGTAGCCGATGGCGTAGCCGAAGGCGCCACCGATCACGGATGAAACGGTGCATACCGTGGCATGCCACCAGACGCGATTCCTGCGGGCCAGCCCCATGGGGACAAGCAGCGCGTCCGGTGGCACGGGGAAGAAGGAGCTTTCCATGAAGGCGACCACGGCCAGCGCCCACGTGGCATTGTGGTGGGCGGCCAGGCGCATCATCCATTCGTAGGCCCTGCGAATCATGCCCGAGGGATACCCCCGTCGGCGCGTGGTGTCTATTCCAGACTGACCAGATATTCCGCAATGGCCTTCAAATCGGCATCAGGAAGTCGTGACAGGTTTTCCTGCACTTCTCCCATGCCGCCGGAGGAAAGGTCTTCGTAACCCATGGCTTCGCCGTACTTCAGGGCGTTGTAAAGGTCCTCCGCATCCTTGTAACGGCCACGGCGCACCAGACCGCGCAGCGAGGGTACGGAAGCCTTCGGCTCGGCAGGATGCCGACCACCGGCCAGCCATCTGGAGCGGTTCAACAGCATGATGGTGTTGCGGGGCGTGTGGCATTCGGCGCAATGACCGGGCCCGAGAACGAGGTATGCACCACGGTTCCAGCTTTCCGATCTGCCGGGAACAGGACGGAATTCACGGGGTGGCAGAGCCATCCATTTCCAGAAGGCAAGGGCAAGACGGCCAAGCGTGAAAGGCTTGCGCTCCACCCGGTTGTTCACGGGAGGAAGACTCTGCAGGTAGGCGAAGAGATCAAGGAGATCCTCCGTCCGCATCCAGGCGTAGGACGTATAGGGGAAAGCCGGAATGTAGTGAATGCCGCCGGGTCCGAGACCGCGTTTCATCGCGTTCACGAAATCGATCGGGCGCCATTTGCCGATGCCGGTTTCCGGGTCGGGCGTGATGTTGGGCGGCGCGAGCGTGCCCCCCGGAATCTTCAGGGGACGTCCTCCCGCAGGCCATTCCACGGCGGCTCCGCGGCCACGATGGCAGGAGATGCAGCCGCCGGCAATATACATCACACGGCCGTTCTCGAGATCGGGACGGTGGTCCGTGGGCAGTATCGATTCCGGCAGCGGAGTGGAAAATTTCATGTAGAAACCGGCGGTGACCATGGCTCCAAGAAGAAGCACGGTCACCACCGACCAGAGTACGGGATGTCTCGTCATGTGCCTGTGCATGGGCACATGGATGCCAGCTTACTTTTTCTTGGGCAAGCGGAACTTCTTGTGGCAGGCCTTGCAGCCGTCGCCACCCAGCGCCATCACGGCACCCTTCAGGGCGGTGACGTCACCGGCATTCTCGATGGCGCGGGCGAGGCGGATGGACTTGTCGAAAGCGGCGTTGAACTCGTCCTTCATCAACCAGATCTCAGGTTTGGCACGGGAGTCCTTCTCGCCCTTCTCGGAGCCTTCGGGGAAGAGTTTCTTCGCCTTTTCCAGCGCGGCGGCGATGGCCATGGCGTTCTTCTTCACCGTGGCGGCGTCGAAGGGCACCTTGCCCTTGACCATGCCCACGAGCGGTTTGAAGTTCTGTTTGGCCTCCTTCATGGCGGCCTGACGGTCGGTCACGGCATCGGCCATGGCGGTAACCGAAAACGCGGCGATACCGGCAGCGATGCCGGCGGCAAGGATCTTCTTCTTCATCATGGTGACTGCTGTCCCTCGGATTTTCTCGTAATGGTTCATTTCCCCGACATGTCCGCAGCGGGCAGAAGAGCCTGCCGAAGACATGTCCTGAAGAGCTTCTAGCACAGTCTTTATAATAAGTCTAATTTCAATATGCGGAATCGTGGCCTTCCGCCGGAATCTCAAGAAAATGTGATTGTCGATGCTGACGGCACCCGTGATGCTTGGCAGCTCCTCTCCTTTTGGTCTACTCAGGAGATGCAGTGCATCCATTCGAACGGACGGAACCGGTGTCATGGTGAAACGGATCATGCTCGCATTTCTCCTGAGCGGATTTCTCGCCGCCTGCGGCGCGCGCGGGGCGCTGGAGCCGCCGCCGGATGCGCCGAAAGACCCGCCGGACGAGGAAATCGTTCTCGATCCGTTGATCCGATAGACGGCCGCAGAGACGGATATCCCCATCCCATGCATCATTTCGAGTACAGAGACGGCATCCTGCATGCCGAGGAAGTGCCGCTGGACGAGATTGCACGTTCCGTCGGAACGCCGGTCTACGTCTATTCCGCCCGCACGCTTGAACGTCATTATCGAGTCTTCGATGCCGCTTTTGCAAATCGGCCGCATCTGGTCTGTTATGCCATGAAAGCCAATTCCAATCAGGCGGTGCTGAAGCTGCTGGCCGATCTGGGAGCGGGCATGGACATCGTCTCCGGGGGCGAGCTGGCGCGGGCGCAGGCGGCGGGTGTGCCGGGCGAACGGATCGTCTTCTCCGGTGTCGGCAAGACCGATGCGGAAATGCGCGCTGCGCTTGCTGCCGGCATCCGCAGTTTCAATGTGGAATCGGTTCCCGAACTGATCCGACTGTCCGAGGTGGCCGCGGCGCAAGGATGTCGTGCGCCGGTTTCGGTGCGTGTCAATCCGGACGTGGATGCAGGCACGCACGAGAAGATCAGCACCGGGCGGCGGGCCGACAAGTTCGGCATTTCCTGGCTGCAGGCGCGGGAGGTCTATGACCTGGCCGCCACCCTGCCTGGAATCGAGGTGCGTGGTGTGGCCATGCACATCGGCAGCCAGATCACGGATCTGGCGCCTTTCGAAAAGGCCTTCACGCTGATGGCGGAACTGATCCGCATGCTGCGTGAAGCCGGACATGACATTCGCCATGCGGATCTCGGAGGCGGACTTGGCGTACCCTATCATGGGGATACCGATATCCCGCCGGAGCCGAAGGAATATGCTGCCGTCGTCGACAGGACGCTGGGGCATCTGGATCTGGAATATGTCATGGAGCCCGGTCGCATGATTGCCGGCAACGCGGGCATTCTCCTCGGCCGGGTGATCTTCGTCAAGGAAGTGGAGGGCAAGACCTTCCTGATTGGCGATACGGGCATGAACGATCTGATCCGGCCCACCCTCTATGAGGCCTTCCACCATATCCTGCCGGTGCGCAGGCCGCCGAAGGAAGTGCAGCCGGTCACGGTCGATGTCGTCGGGCCGGTTTGCGAAACCGGGGACTACATGGCGCGCGACCGGGCCCTGCCGCCGATGCAGCGGGGAGATTTCTACGCGGTCATGACGGCAGGTGCCTACGGAGCTGTGCAATCGTGTACCTACAACAGCCGGCCACTGGTGCCGGAAGTTCTTGTGCGGGATGATGCCTTTGCCGTGATCCGTCCGCGCTTGGAGGCGGAGGATCTCATCGCCATGGACCGTCTGGCTCCCTGGCAGGAATAGCTGCCACCGGCTTCGGACCCGATTTTCCCCATGTACGCGCGCGTCAGGCGAAGGACGAATCGGAAAATGCCTTGACCGTGGTCAATCACGTGGCCTGCCGGATCCGCCATATATGGCCGCCAATCGATCTGGACATACCATCAGACTCTGGGGGGAGCCGGAAGGATGGCATCGTTTCTTGCACGGCATCGCGGCAAGCTGGGGCTTGCCACCGTCATGTTCATTGCGGGCATCGTCTTCTGGGGCGGATTCAATACTGCCATGGAAGCGACGAACACGCTTTCGTTCTGCATTTCCTGCCACGAGATGCGGGACAACATGTATCCGGATTATGTGAAGTCGTCCCACTATTCCAATCCGTCGGGCGTGCGGGCCATCTGTTCCGACTGCCATGTACCGAAGCAGTGGGTGCCGAAGATGATCCGCAAGATCCGTGCCTCCAACGAATTGTGGCACTGGGTGATCGGCACGGTGAACACCCCGGAGAAGTTCGAGAAAAGGCGGCTGCATCTGGCGCGGCGCGTCTGGGCCTACATGAAGGAATCGGATTCGCGCGAATGCCGCAACTGCCATCACTTCGACACCATGGACCTGAAGCGTCAGGCGCGCTTCGCGGCGCGCATCCATGGTGATGCGAAGGAGGAGGGCAAGACCTGCATAGACTGCCACAAGGGCATCACCCACAGGCTGCCGAAGGATATGCCGAAGGAAACGGCGGTGGCGGAAGACATTTCGAAGTGGACCTACGACGAGGAATATGCCGACGAGATCATGATGACCTGCGCACCCTGTCACGGACCGAAGGGGCAGGGCAAGCCGGATGGCACCTATCCACGCATCGCCGGTCTGGATCCGATCTATCTGGCGAAGCAGCTCAGGGCCTTCAAGGCGCGCAAGCGGGTCAACATTCCCATGCAGCCCTATACCACGGAACGCGAGCTGCCCGAGGAGGACGTGCAGACCATTTCCCTCTATCTTTCGCGTATCAAGCTGCCCAGCCGCATGGGGGAGATCGACAAGAAGAACTTCGACCCGCTGGAGGTTCTGGAGCGCACCAAGATGGTGGTCAATGTGCCGCTATGGAAACGTGGCAACGTGGAAGGGGGCGCGCGTGCCTACCGCCGGGAATGCGCCGGATGTCACGGGCCGAAGGGTGAGGGCAATCCGAGAAAGCTCATTCCGCCGCTGGCCGGCCAGTACAGCGCTTATCTGAAGCGCCAGATCCGGGCTTTCGCCGAGGGCAGGCGGGTCCATGACGACCCGCGCGACAAAGAGATCTTCGCCTCGATGGGTGAAGGCGAGATCGACGACATCCTGGCCTGGCTGTCGGTTCAGGACGATTGAGGCGTGATGCCGGTTTCCGGCTCGACGGTCAGGGCCATGGAGCGTTCGTCCACGGCTACCACGCGTACCCGGGTTCCGGCCGGCAGGTCGGGCCCGGTGACCCGCCACAGGGTATCACCGATGCGGACCTCGCCGTGACCGTTCTCTATGGGCCGGATCAGATTCGCGGTCTGGCCGATCAGCGAGTACAGACGACGATTCAGCTCGGGTCGGTCGCTTTCCCGCTCCAGGGAACGCCCGACGAAGGGGCGCACGCCGAAGACGAGAGCCACCGACAAGACGGAAAAGATCACTGCCTGCCAGCGCCAGTCCATCCCCGGGATGAGCGTGTCCACGATTCCCGTCAGCAGAGCGGCGAAGCCGAACCACATGAGAAAGATGCCGGGTACCAGCATTTCGGCGATCAGCAGCAGAAGTCCCGCCGTCCACCATCCGTACTGATCGAGAAATTCCATCATGGATGCATCACTCCCTGTCAGCTCCGACGGAAGGTACGGAACCGCCTGCTGACGGGCGTCCCTGCCTGCCGCCGGAACCGAAGGCTTCGCGGGCGATCTCCGAGATTCCGGCAATGGATCCGATCACCGACGATGCCTCCAGCGGCATCATGAGCACTTTCTGGTTGGGTGCGGAAGCGAGGTTTTCCAAGGCCTTCACGTAGTTGTTGGCGACGAAGTAGTTGATGGCCCGCACATCACCCTTGCCGATGGCTTCAGAGACCACCTCGGTGGCCTTCGCCTCCGCCTGGGCCAGTCGTTCGCGGGCCTCCGCCTCCCGGAACGCCGCTTCCTTCTCGCCTTCCGCCTTGAGAATCTTCGACTGCTTCTCGCCTTCCGCCTTGAGGATGGCCGACTGGCGCACGCCTTCCGCCTCGAGGATTGTGGCGCGTTTGTTGCGTTCGGCGATCATCTGCTGGGCCATGGCGTCCACAAGGTCGGCTGGCGGCAGGATGTCCTTGATCTCGATACGGGTCACCTTGACGCCCCAGGGTCCGGCCGCCTCGTCCACAACGGAGAGGATGCGGGCGTTGATCTCGTCGCGGTGCGACAGCAACTGGTCAAGATCCATGGAACCCATAACCGTGCGGATGTTGGTCATGACCAGGTTGATCATGGCGTACTCCAGCCGGTTGACCTCGTAGGTGGCCCGGGCGGCGTCGATGATCTGGTAGAAGGCCACGCCGTCCACCTTCACCATGGCGTTGTCACGCGTGATCACTTCCTGCGAGGGGACCTCGAGCACCTGTTCCATCATGTTGGCCCGGTTGGAGATGCGGTCGAACCACGGGATGATGATGTGAAAACCGGGCTGGAGGGTGCGGATATACTTGCCGAACCGCTCGACCGTGTAGTTGTAGCCCTGCGGTACGACCACGATGCCCTTGTACAGGGTGACGAGCACCAGCAGTACGAGGACGATGACAACGACGGAAATGCCTTCGATCATGGCATGCTCCTGTTCTGCGGCTTTTGCGTCAGCCGGCCCGCGGCCGGTTCCGTTCATTCGCCGCCATCATAAGCCGTGCCTGCTCCGTTGGCGAGAGTCGTTACTGTCCATTTACCGTTGATGCGGGTTTTCGCGTGCCGCAACAGAGACGTTAACCGCTTCCGGGGTTTACTGACGGCCATCCGGTATCTGCCATTTCGAGCCCCCGAACATGGAACGCACCGAAGAAAAGACACAGGACGCAGGAAGGGACAGATCGCCGCACGAACTCGTCGTGAGCGATTTCGTTATGGAACGCGAGCTTTCCGCACAGGACAGGAAGCGCCTGCAGGCGCGGCAGGCGCAATCCATCATGCGCATGACCCCCTGGACGCTGAGCCTCAACATTCTCATTTCCCTGCTCATGTGGCGGGTCGGACGGGACGGGCTCCCACAGCAGCCATTGCTTCTGTGGACCTCGGCCAACGTGCTGGCGTCACTGGTCATGCTGATTCACTGGCGGCTGGCTTCCCGGCCTTGTAAGTCTTGTCATCGACGCTGAGGGTGAGGATGTGAGAATAGAAGGCTTCGTGCTCCAGGCGGTGCATGAAGCTATCGTGATCCAGGGTCAGAGAAATCGGAT
>JAJRRY010000097.1 GCA_024279095.1 Alphaproteobacteria bacterium | reverse complement strand
GGCGGCGAGATGGTGGGCGACGTCTCCACCGACCGCATCACCTACGCCGATCCGCCGCACCGCTTCGAGGCCGGAACACCGCCCATCGTGCAGGCCATCGGGCTGGCCGCGGCTCTGGACTACATGGATGCGGTGGGGCGCGAGGCCATCGCCGCTCACGAGGCCGACCTGCTGGAATACGCCACGGAACGTCTCTCCGCCGTGAAGGGCCTGCGCATCATTGGAACGGCGAAAGACAAGGGCGCCATTGTGTCCTTCGAGATGGAGGGCGTGCATTCCCATGACCTGTCCACCGTCATCGACCGGTTCGGCGTGGCGGTGCGGGCCGGCACCCACTGCGCCCAGCCGATCTTGCAGCGGTTTGGCGTCATGAGCACCTGTCGTGCGTCCTTCGCCATGTACAACACGCGGCACGAGGTGGACGTGCTGGCCGAAGCTCTTGAAAAGGCCCGGACCTTCTTTATGTGAGAAAAACCATGACCGACGCGACCAAGACCGACGAGACCCCGAAGGAAGAGCGCAAGCCGCTCTCGCCGGAAGCCCGTGAGCAGATGAAGCGCGAACTCAAGGCTCAGGTGCGCGCCTTCGCCGATGCGTTGAAGGCCCAGATCCGCGAGAAGAAGGTGAAGGAAGCGGCCGGCGGGAAGGCTGAACTGGATCTCGACGAGGCCATGCGCCGCGCCGATGAGGAGGCACGGAAGAAGATGGCCGAGAGCCTGAAGCGCGATACCATTGATGTCTCTTCTCCGGAGCAGGACGGCGGAAAGACTCCTGCAGGTGAGGCTGCCGCATCTGATGGGGAAAAAAAGGAGAAGGAGGAGAAAGCGCATATCTCCGCCCTCCCGAAGGAAGAACTGGACCGCCTGACGCAGGACATCATCGCGGCGCTGAAAACGATCTACGATCCGGAAATCCCGGTGGACATCTACGAACTGGGCCTCATCTACCGCATAGACATATCGGACGATCGCGTCATCACCATCGACATGACGCTGACCGCTCCGGGTTGCCCCGTCGCCGGCGACATGCCGGGCTGGGTGCAGAAGGCGGTCGGCGAGGTCGAGGGCGTGAAGGAGGTGCGGGTCAATCTGGTCTTCGATCCGCCCTGGGACATGTCGCGCATGTCCGACGAGGCCCGTCTTGCGCTCAACATGTGGTAAACCCGCGCCTGTCCGCCTGCCGGGCGGCAGAAAGAAAGGAAGGAACGAAGCCATGTCCCGTCCCCCCGTCGTCGTCCTCACGGATGCCGCAGTGAACCGCATCCGCGTCCTGAGGGAGAAGTCCGGCAAGCCGGAATCCGGCCTGCGCATCTCCCTGAAGGAAGGCGGCTGCGCCGGCTACGAATACGCCATGGACTGGGCGGATGCCCCGCAGCCCGGTGACGAGGTGGTCGAACAGGACGGCGTGCGCGTCTATGTCGACCCTTCCGCGCTGCTGTATCTGCTCGGCTCGAAGATGGACTACCGCGAAGAGAAGCTGAAGAGCGGCTTCGTCTTCGACAATCCGAACCAAGTCGGCGCCTGCGGCTGCGGCGAGTCCGTGCAGCTGAAACCCGTGGATCCCAAGATCCTGGAGAACTCCTGAGTGTTCTCCCGGAATGCCCCGGGATGGGCGTTTCAGTGTTCGATGCCGTAACGGGTGGCCTTGCGCAGCAGACGCTGTGAGCGGATGAGGTGCGGGCGGTCATACATCTTGCCGTTCACCGAGACGACACCGCGGCCGGGCCTGCTCTCGAAGGCCTCTATGATGGCCTTGGCCTTGGCGATCTGCTCGTTTGTGGGAGTGAAGGCGCGGTTGATAATTGGCACCTGTTTCGGATGGATGGCCAGTTTTCCGGTGAAACCGTCACGGAAGGCGTTCTTGCATTCCTGAGCCAGGGTTTCCTCGTCCTCGTAGTTCACGAAAACCGTATCTATGGGCTCCACGTTGGCCGCCCGGGCAGTGATGAGACACATGGATCGGGCAAAGCGATAGGGGTAGGTGAGCCGGCCGTATTTGTCGCGGTTGGTCGCGGCGCCGAGCTGGGCGGAAAGGTCCTCGGCCCCCCATGTCAGAGCCATGAGATTGTCCGGCGTGTTTTCGGCAAACGTCGGCAGTTGCAGAACCCCCCGGGGCGTCTCCGCTGCAATGGCAATCACCGGTACCGGTCCGGCGTGGCGGGCCATGCGATCCAGACAGCCGGAGCCCTCGGCCTTGGGCAGCATGAAGGCTTCCGGCGGATTGTCCAGCAGAGCAACCATGTCGGCATTGAATTCCGCTTCGTCCAGTGCGTTGATGCGCACGATGACTTCAGGAGCGCTTTCGTCCCGTGATTCCCTGAGAATGCTGCGCACCACGTCGCGCGCTCGTGCCTTGTTCTCGTAGGAGACGGAATCTTCAAGATCGAGGATGACGGCATCGGCGCCGGAGGCAAAGGCATCTTCAAGTTTCTTCTGATTGTCGGCAGGTGCGAAAAGCAGGGAACGCATTTGGCCCTCTCTCTTTTGGTATCGTATCCGGGATGCATGCGGCGGGACACCGGTTCGTCAGGCGTTTCACCTTCTGTCGGCATCACTGTCGTGCGCCTTTTCTATTCCCGAAAGGCAGGAAAGGAAAGAACCCTCTGATCGAAGGGGAACAAAACGGAATCGGGCGAGTCGCGCGGAATTGTGGCCAAAAAGAGAACATTCTTTGTCCACAGGCTGTGGAAAAACATTTCCAGATGATAATCAAATGACTGATTTTCATGAAAAAATTGTCAGTTATCCAAGCTGTGGAAATCCTTTAAGGAGTCATTAACCATTCGAGCGCAGGAGTCGGGGCAGAAGGCAGGAGCCGTGAGGGGGTGTGCGGCGTGCCGGCAATCTGAGGATGCGTGACATGAAAGCCACTGAAAGCATGATCTCCGGAAACAGCAGCGCCTTGGGCCGGTGCATGGTCGTCCTCGACGGCGGTACGAGCCTGATGGCGGTGCAGCTCGTCCGGATGCTGGAGAAGCGCGGCTTCTCGGTCGCGGTGGTCACAGGGATGCAGGAGGCGCTGCATTGCTGCTGGCGTGGCATGCCCCGTGCGGTGTTCGTCCCCCGGAGCCTGCATGATGGTGATGGTGCGCTGCTGATCCAGCGTCTGAAGCGCATGCCGCGCGCTCACTCCTGTGTGGCAATCGCCTATGGCGACGGCATGGATCCGGCAGATGCCGGACGGCTGATCTGGGAAGGGGCGGCGGACTGCATCGCATTTCCGGTCAGCGAGCATCTACTGGATGTAAAGCTCCGCCAGTCCGGGATCCTGCAGGAGTGACAGAAGGGGGCAGCAGCGTTTCCGTGATCATGGGCGGCCACCGGTCAGGTCTGCATAGAATTCCAGAGCCCGTTCCGCCATGGTGGTAATGGAAAACTGTTTCCGGAGTGCAGGAATGCGTTCGGTGGCCAGATTTTCCACATCGGGATCGTCCAGCACGGAAATGATGCGTTCGGCGAGAGCTGCGGGATCTTCTGGGGGCACCAGAGAAGCCGGCTCCGTCATTTCAGGAATGCCGCCGACATTGGAGGCTATCAGCGGCAGTCCCGCCGCCTGGGCCTCCAGTACGATGTAGGGGAAGGACTCCGCCCGTGAGGGGACGACCATCACCCGTCCTTTCGGGAAGGCTTTCCGCGCCGGCATGGCACCGGGCAAGCGGATCTGCTCGGCAAGATCCAGCCGTTCCACCAACTCTTCGAATTCCTGCCGGTCGGGGCCATCCCCCACGATAAGTGCACTGACCGGTCGGCCCCGTTTCCGGAGCAGAGCAAGGGCCTCCAGAAGTATGTCCACGCCCTTCAGCATCCGCAGTTCGCCAACAAAGAGAATGTCGGCCGCGTCGGCTTCCGGGAGCACAGGGGTGAATTCATCTTCCCGCAGACCGTTATGGATGACGGCGTGTGCACATTTCACCTGCCCGATTTTCTCCTCGAATGTGCGCCGTTCGTAATCACAGACGAAGATCATGCCGTCAGTGCGTGAAAGCAGCGCTTTCTCTACGCCGAGAAAAAGTGCGCCATGTGGGGTCTTCCAGCTGTAATGCAGCGAGCCTCCATGCGCGGTGTAAATGGCTTTGGTGGCAGTCCGGGAAAGGCGTGCATAGAGTCCGCCCTTGGCGCCGTGTCCATGAAGGATGTCGGCCTTGCAGCTGGTCACGTGCTGTCGGACGGTGTGGAGGGCAGTGAGATCGGCGGGGCCGGGAAGACGTGGCATGGGAATCCGGAGGATGCCGAGAGAAAGGATGGAATCCAGTTCGGCCAGAGCCTCCTCGGTCATGGCGCCGCCGGTACGGGAATCGCAGACGATTCCCACCTCGTGCCCCGCCCGCGCCTGTTCGGAAGCGAGGTCGCGTACGTGACGAAAAAGTCCGCCGACAGGCGCCCTGAATATATGAAGGATCCTCATGTCCACTTCCCGTATCTGGTCATTTCCGGTTGACATTCTGGCAGGGAAACGTTGATCGGAGCTTATCGCAACCGAAGCGTGCAAAAAATACCCGTCCGATGGGAAAACCGGACGGGCGGTGAAGTGTACAGGATGGAGAGAGGCCGTCAGAACCAGCGTTCACGGACGTAGATGATATCGCCGGGATAAATCTGGGTCGTGACCGGCACCTTGTATGTGTTCGTGCCCTTGGCCGTGCGGCGGGTCAGCAGCACGTCGCCATGATCGGCGCGATCCGAATAGCCGCGCGCGATGGCGATGGCGTTCTGCACGGTCATGCCGGGTTGATAGGGATAGTTTCCGGCCTGTCTCACCTCGCCCAGAATGTAGAACGGGCGCAATGCGGCGGGTTGCACGGAAACGGATGGATTGCGCAGATAGCCATTCTTGAGCTTGCGGGTGATGAGAGCTTCGACTTCCTGCGGAGTGAGTCCTGCGATCCGGAAGGATCCGATCAGCGGCATGGACAGATTGCCTGATGGATCCACGACGAAGATACCGGTCAGCTCGGGCTGCCCCATGACGCGAATGGTCAGTCGATCTCCAGCTCCGACACGGTATCCGCGCGAGAATTCGTAGGCTGCCGCTTCTCCGGTCGTCCCGAACGGAGGTACGACGCCCCGTCTGTTGACGGATGGTGCCTTTGCGACAGGCGCAACGGCATCAGGGCCCATTTTCAGGCTGCCGGTTTCCATGACGCCAGCCCCTCCCGGTGGCGTTGTCGGCGGATTGCTTTCCCAGTTCCGGGAGCAGCCCGCAAGAGCCAGGCAGGCCATCGCGAGAACGGCAGTATTACGCAGACGGATACTCAAGTTTTCGCTCCTTTTCCCTGCAATTGGCCACCGGACCAACCGCCCGGCTTGCGGAACATTCGGGGCGGGAAGGGAGCAGGGGCATGCCGGATCCGGCGCTGCTCTCCCTCCCGCCCGGAACCTGGCAAGAAGTTTATGCGAACATGGTTAGCAACCTCTTAAAGGAGGGTTTCGACTTCCTTAATGGCTTAGGGAAGGCGGAGAGGGGCGTTAAGGAAACGGTTACCATGTGTCGTCATAATTTTGGCATAACTTCAGGTTGCAACCCTGCTGCAACTTCTGCATCAGGGCGAGGGGCGTGCATGTGCGCCCGGACAGTTATGACCAGGGAGCGGACCCGTCATGAGCGATGTAGGAACAACGGCGGTACGTGCCATCAGCATATCCGAGGTCTTGCGCGGCATGGGGCGGCGGTGGAAAATGCTCGCTGCCTTCACGCTTGGTTTTGCTGCGCTTGGCCTTCTGTTCATCCTCACGGCGAAGCCGCTCTATACTTCCGAGGCCCAGATACTCATCGAATATCAGGACTCGCCCTATACCCGAACGCCGGTTGCGGGAACGCGACAGCCACGGCAGATTGCCGACAGTGATGTGCGTTCGCAGGTGGCGGTGCTGAAGTCGCGCGATCTGGCATTGGCCGTGCTCAAGCGCCTGAAACTGATCGGCACGCCGGAATTCGATTCTCTGAAAAGCGGGCTGGGCCCGTTGCGGAAATTGAGAATCCTTCTTGGGTTTTCTGCCGATCCACGTAAGCAGACACCGGAGCAACGGGCTCTGGAAGTCTGGTACAAGCACCTGCGGGTCTACAGCATTCCACGCACCAAGATCATCATCATTGAATTCAGTTCTTCCAATCCGGAGATCGCGGCTGCCGTGGCCAATGCGCTTGCCGAAGCCTATGTGGAGCAGACGCGACGTTCTCAGCTCGAGCAGACTGGCGAGGCCCGCCAGTGGCTGAAGGACCAGATCGAGAAGCTGCGCAAGAAGGTGGTAGAGTCCGAAGTCGCGGTTGAACGTTTCCGTGCCGAGGCCGGCCTGCTGCGTGGCGCGCAGAGCACCCTCTACAGCCAGCGTCTTTCCGAGCTGAACTCGCAGCTTGTACGGGCGCAGGCGGAGCGCTCGCAGGCGCAGGCCCGGGCGCGTGCCATACGCGAGATGCTGAAGAGCGGTTCCGTGGAAACTTCCGCAGAAGTCCTGCGCTCGCCCCTGATCCAGCGGTTGCGTGAGCAACAGGTGCGGTTGCAGAGGCGACTTGCGGAACTTTCCACGGTCTATCTGGACAATCATCCCAAGGTGCGAGCGGTGCGGCGCGAACTCAATGACCTGGACCGTCAGTTGCGCGCCGAGGCTCGCAAGGTTGCGGCCTCTCTGGAGCAGCAGGCGAAAATTGCCGCCGAACGTGAGGCGGAACTGCGTGCAGCTCTGGGCCGGTTGAAGGAGAAGGCCTCCGATGCCTCCGTCAACGAGGTGAAGCTGCGTGAGCTGGAACGGGAGGCAAAGGCCAACCGAGCCCTGCTGGAGAGCTTTCTGGCCCGCTATACCGATGCCTCCGCACGTGACGAGGCTGCCGCCCTTCCGGGCATGGCCCGCATTATCTCTCGGGCCGATGTGCCGTCGCTTCCGTCTTTTCCGCGCAAGGGGCCGGTGATGTTCCTGTCCACTTTGGCTGGCCTCATGCTCGGTCTGGGTATTGCCTTCATCATCGAAGTCATGGCGGCCAGTTCGCGTCTGGCAAAAGCCAGGGGCGGTGATGGCGTGGCAGGTTCGGGTGGGTCCGTGCATGATGGCCCCGCCGGAGGCCCCCACGGAGGGGGGGGCATCGTGGAGCCTCTTGCATCTGTCGGGGGCGAGGGGCGTTCATTCGGCCGTCACGCTGCTTCTGCGGATCCCGGCACGGGCGATTTGCGCTCCGCGATAGGCCGGATAGAAAAAGAATTGGCCGGGCTTGCTTCCGGTCGCCGCAGCGCGCGCAGCAAAGGGCGCAAAAGGAATGCTGCGCAGTCTTCCGAAGGGGAAGAGGAAGGAGGTGGCGGTGCCGGTCTTGCTGGAGGAGCTGTCGTGTTCGCGCTGTCGACTCCGGACGAAGCGGCAGCATTGGCCCGTGCTCCGCTGGTCGAAAGTGATGGGGCATACTCCCGCATGTTGATGCCTGCAGTGGAATGGCTCGAGCGTCATCTTTCCCCCGGACGGGGAAAGGTGCTGGGAATCGCGGCGCGGGATGGGCTGAGTGCGGATGCGGTGGCTGCAGCCGTCGCTCTGGCACGTCTTGAGGCCGTACGTGGACACCGGGTCATCGTCGTGGACATGGATACGAATGGGCGCTGCCTTTCGCTGGTCACCGAAGGTGGTGATGAGTCGGGCATTTGCGATCTGCTGGAAGGAAATGCCGGATTTACCGAAGTGGTGCGTCGCGATACGCTGAGCCCTGCGCATTTCATTCATGCCGGTAGCTGCGAGGGAGGAAAGGCCGCCCTGCAGGGGAAGGAATTGCATACGGTGATTGAGGCCTTGCGGCGAACCTACGAGCTGGTCCTCGTTCTTGGAGGCGTGGTAGACATGACGCGGAACCCGGTGCTTGCGGCATGTGATCTGGCGATGATCGCGCTCCAAGAGGAAGATTCCTCCAATGCTGCAGCAATCGTGCGGAGCGCCAGTGGGGCGAATGTGGCCGAAATCTTCCTGTTGCTGGTTCGTGCCGGTGGCAACAGCAGCAGGAAGCGGCAGGCGGCTTCTGTCCGTGCGGATTCCGTGGCGGCCGTGTGAAAGGTCGGCGAGGCCAATGCGATCCCCGAGGTGACGTGACATGAAACCATCCGTTTTCAGGACAGGACTCGATCTTCTGCATTATTCCGGCCTGTCTCGTCTGGCGCAGCCTTTCACTCAAGGGACAGGTGCGATCTTCATGTTGCATCACGTGCGACCGCCGCGCAATTGTGAGGGGTTTGCACCCAATGCCGGGCTCGACGTAACGCCGGAGTTTCTGGATGTCGTCATTGGATTTGTGAAGGCTCGTGGCTGGCGGCTTCTCTCTCTGGAGGATGCCGCAATGGAGTTGCGCAGTGGCATCCGACATGAAATCCCTTTTGCTGTTTTCACGCTGGATGACGGTTTTCGCGACAATCTGGAACATGCTTTGCCGGTGTTCCGCCGGCATGCCTGTCCTTTCACCGTCTTTGCCGCTCCGGCCTACGTGGACGGCAAAGGCGAGCTGTGGTGGAATGCTCTGGAGGAAGTCATCGCCACATCGGAAGTGGTTCGACCCGGTCTAGAGGGATTGTCCTCCGAACTGCCCGTCCGTACTGACGAGGAGCGCCGCGCGGCCTGGGAAACCATCTATTGGCCCGTGCGGAGCATGGAACAGCATGCGCAGCGGGAATGGATTCGCCGGTTTGCCAAGGAGCATGGCGTGGATCTCGATGCACTCTGTCGGCGCGAGGTGATGAACTGGGAGGAGCTGCGAACGCTGGCGGCGGATCCTCTGTGCACGATTGGGGCGCATACCGTGCATCATTATGCCGTGGCCTTGTTAAATGCGGACGAGGCGTTTTCCGAGATGCGGGAATCGAAGAACCGCCTGGAGGAGGAGCTGGGCAGGCCGGTGCGCACCTTTGCCTATCCGTATGGTGATGCCGCCTCCGCCGGACCCCGGGACTTCGCTCTTGCGGAGCGGGCCGGTTTCGATGTGGCCGTGACCACGCGCAAGGGGCTGATCTATCCGGAGCATGCGGATCATCTCATGGCCCTGCCCAGGGTTTCGCTCAATGGTTTCTATCAGAAAATCCGCTACGTGGACGTTCTGCTCTCCGGTGCGCCCTTCGTGCTGTTCAACGGCCTGAAACGGCTGGACGTGGCCTGATCTGCATCTCCTGCTACTCGTGGCTCCCTGACCGGTTCCAGCGGAGGCATTCGCATGCTTCTGCAATCGCATCCGCCCCGTGGTTGCGAAAATCCCTGTACGGCACATGCATTTACCGGGCATTCATGCCTTCTTAGTGCGGGCTTAACCCTGATGCTTCATGAATATGTGCATTATGAAGCTCAGGTCAGTCTTGTATGCGTCTGTGTGTTCCGTGTTGCTCGCCGCAAGTGCGGCTGCGCCGGCCATGGCAGGCGCAAGTGAAACGGAAGCCAATCCCAATGCCCTGGCCGTGAAGGCCATGGACACGCTCTCCAGGGGCGACGCACGGGGCGCCGTCCTGCTCTTCGACAGAGCCATCAACAGCCGGAAACTGGATCCCGAGACGCTGGCCGGTGCTCTCGTAAACCGGGCTCTGGCCCGGCAGCAGCTGGGGCAGCATGACAAGGCCATCGGCGACTATGATGCTGCGCTGCGCATTGATGCCCTTTCTGCACGCCAGCGGGCCATCGCCCTGTACAATCGCGGCATTTCCTGGCGTGCTCTGGGCAAATCGGCGCAGGCCATAGAGGATTTCACCTCGGCTCTTTTCTATGATCCCTATTTTGCCCAGGCGTACTATTCCCGCGCCAATGTGCTGCACCGTTCCGGACAGTATCTCTTTGCCTTGGCCGATTATGACAAGGCGCTGAAATACGGATATCCGAGGCCCTATCGGGCCCACTATGCCAAGGCCCTGATCTACCGTCTTCTGGAGCGGCGCAATGATGCGCGCGATGCGCTTTATGCGGCTCTGAAAGCCCGGCCCGACTACAAGCCGGCACGTCGACAGCTGGCCGAGCTTCTGAACGGGAAGGGCAGGGGCGTGAGCTTCGCCGAACTGGCCTCTTCTGGCGGGCGTGTATCTGCCACGCATGCTGCGTCTGGTTCTGGCAGCACGATGATTGCCACGCTCACTAGGTCCGGAGATGCCGATCTGAATATCCGCAAGAAGCCTATGGCCGCACCGGTTGCGCCGCCGGAAGGGCTGGCTGCCAAGGCGCATGGGCCGCAGAACGTCGCGGACCATGACGATGGAAAATCTATTGCAGATGGGGCGAAACCTCTTCCCCGTCCGGCGCAACTGGCTGCGGAGAATGGCGGGATGATGAAGGGGCAGGTTACGGCTTCCGTGAAGCCCGTGCAGTCGTCAGGAGATGACGTAACCGTTGTGCCCGCCCGTGCCCCGGCACCGGAGAAAGTGATTCACTCCGGACTGGAGAAGAATTCGCAGACGTCTGCAGAGGACAAGGAAAAGGCGTCCGCCACCGTGGCGGGTGAAACGCCGAAGGTCGAATGGACCGGCTGGGCCATCCAGATTTCTTCCCAGCGTTCGGAGGATGCGGCTTGGGCGCACTGGAAGAAGCTGAAGCGGAAGGTCGGGCGTGTCGTTCGTGCCCCGAAGCCCGTTGTCATGCGGGCCGATATCGAGGGCAGGGGAACTTACTACCGCCTTCGTCTTGTCGGCTTTGGCGAGAACCGCAAGCTTGCGAAGCGGCTGTGTGCCCGGCTGAAGCGGCGCGGAACGAGCTGTCTCGTGATGCGCGCAGGATCCTGACCTGCCACGGAACAGTCCGGGTTCAGAAGGAGAGTCCTTTCCGAAGGGAGGGGCTCTCCAATCCTTCCGTATCCGGAAAGACACATCCTGGCGAAAAAGCGGGGCTTTGGGGAAGGATGCTTGCCTGCATGCCCCTGCTTGCCGTATTGATGGCCGGAGAACCTGTCTGGCTGGCAGGGTATGCGCAAGAACCGGGGATCTCAGGTGTTCGGCAAGCTCAGGGGCTATTTTCTTGCGGGGCTGGTGGTGGTCGCACCGATCGCCATTACCATCTGGCTTGCATGGTGGTTCGTTTCCCTGTTCGACAGGTGGGTGAAGCCCTTCATCCCCGACATCTACAATCCTGACAACTATCTGCCCTTTACTGTCCCGGGTGTCGGCCTGGTCTTCACGGTCGTGGTCATAACCATGATCGGTGCCTTTGCCGCAAATCTGGTAGGGCGTTCGGTCATTGGCTGGTGGGAGCGCATTCTCGATCGCATGCCGGTTCTGCGTTCCATATACCGCGGCACGAAGCAGATTTTTCACACGGCCCTGTCGCAAGGTTCCAAGAATTTCAAGAGCGTCGGCCTTCTGGAATATCCACGCAAGGGTGTGCATGTAGTGGCCTTCATTGCGCGTGAGCTGGACTCCGGAGATCTGGGGCTGCAGCCCGGCAATCCCATGCTGGCATGCTTCATGCCGACAACACCCAATCCGACCTCCGGCTTTCTCTTCTTCGTGCATCGTGACGAGGTGCATATTCTCGACATTTCGGTTGAGGAGGCCGCCAAACTGGTCATCTCCGCCGGCCTGGTCCTGCCCGGGGAGATCGAAAAGGGCATGATCCCCATTATCGAGAACGGGAAGGTCATCGGTCACGCGCATCCTGACGATGTGGATGAGGACGGAAAGAAGGCCTGATTCTTCCGCTTGAACTGTGCGATCTGCCAAAGCCATCCCTGATGGCATGAAAAAGCCCGGATGCATGAGAACGTCCGGGCCTGAATGCCGTGGTGGGATAATGCGTCGTCAGCCGATGCTGCGTGGCGTGTGCTGGACGCCTTTCTCGCTAAGCAGTTTGACCAGTTCGCCGTTCTGGAACATCTCGGTGACGATGTCGCAGCCGCCGACGAACTCGCCCTTGACGTAGAGCTGCGGGATGGTGGGCCAGTTGGTGTATTCCTTGATGCCCTGGCGCAGCTCGTCGGAGGCGAGCACATTTACGTCCGTGTAGGGCACCTCAAGATACCCCAGAATCTGCGCCACGCGGCCGGAGAAGCCGCACATGGGCTGTTCCTTGGTGCCCTTCATGAAGAGCACCACGTCGTTGCTCTTCACGACGGAATCGATCCAGTCCTTGACGTCGGTCATGTCGTTGCGTTCCTTGTTTTCGTGGTTTTCCGGTTGACTCAGTCGGGCGCCCGTGTCGTCAGCGACAGGGCGTGAAGCTCGTCTCCCATGCGGCCCTTCAGGGCGGCATAGACCATCTGGTGCTGCTGCACCATGGGCTTGCCACGGAAGGCCTCGGAGACGATCTCCGCCGCATAGTGGTTCTGGTCTCCGGCCGTGTCCACCAGCCGGATCTCGGCATCGGGCAGGGCCTCCTTGATGAGCCGGACGATTTCATCCGCAGGCATGGGCATGGCTGCTCGCGCTCCTTTCGTTGCGCCTGACACCGGCAGGCCCCGCAGGACCCGCCCTTTTCCGCGCCGGATACTAAGGAATGCCACAGCCCCCGCGCAACCCTCTTTCCACGGTGTGCGCAGCCTTGCACCGCGTTTGAGGAGAACCGTTGACTGATTATAGAAAGTGTCCAATAGGTAGGAAATTGATGCATGTAGATAATATTATTTATTTGAAGAATCTTTTGAGTTGGAAAAAT
>JAJRRY010000096.1 GCA_024279095.1 Alphaproteobacteria bacterium | reverse complement strand
TTCCAGACGGTGAACTGGCAGCAGAAGACCATGAGCCGCCGGCGCATCCGTTACGGCCAGAGCATCATCCCGGGCACGAATGTGCACTGGTATCTGGCCGGGTGGTATGACCCCGTCGTCCTGGCACTCGAGACCAACCAGGGCGGAGACGGCAACATGTTCACCATGGAGCGGCTCCGCTACTACTGGTACGACGCCTACAAGGTTCCCTACTGGGACCGGGTCGTCACGAACCATTCCGTGAGCGGTGCCGTTGTCGCCCAGACCTTCCTGAACTCTCAGGTCGGCTGGATGACCCGCCTGCACCTGTACTTCTCGCAAGTGGCCTCCAGTGGCGATGTCACCATCCTCCTCACCGAAACCCGCAACGGCAAACCGGATGTCGGCAAGGTCATCGCTCAGGCAACCCTGGCACAGGCGGACATGGTGCAGGGATGGAACGAGATCCCCTTCCAGCCCACGCTGCTGCTGCCCGGCGAACGCTACGCGCTGGTGCTGATCACCGGAGGCAATCATTACGTGGGCCTTGCCAGCGGAACCCGCTATGCCCAGGGCACGCTGTTCTACTCGACCGACGGGGCCTTCTATCAGGGCGATCTCACGCGTGATCTGATGTTCGCCATCGACTGTGCGGAGTTCGAGGCGAACCGGATCGAGGTGGAGATGGATGCTCTCTTCCTGTCCGGTGGCATTGCCGCCATCGATCTGCTCGCCGACATGGCGGTTCCCGAAGGTACCTCGCTGTCCTTCGAGATCCAGCCCGGCGGCTCCGGTGCATGGATCCCGATCGAGGAGGTGAAGGAGGGCAACTCGGCGCTGGCCGGCCTGCCGGCTCTGTGCAAGTTCCGGGCGGTGTTCACCGGCACCCCCGATGCGCACGCCGCCATCCGGCTGGATACCAGCCGCATGCGGATCAGCCGGCCGCGCACCACGTTCAAGCACATCAGCACGGATGTGAACCTGCCGGCCGGCACCCAGACGCTCAAGATCACGGTGCTGCTGGAGAACTACTACGAGACCAACCACGACCTCTCCTGCACCATCGATGATCTGACGGGCGGCACTTCCGCCATCGCGCCGGCCACGATCACGGACGAGGATCTGGGCGTCGATCCGCTGGGTGATGATGCCAATCACCACCGCATCCGCCGCACGTTCCAGTGGACGGCGACCGAGCTTCCCAGTCCGACGAGCCAGTTCAAGATCAATCTGGACGGGGCGACCACGAGCGCATTGGACGTCTTCCACGTCAGCGAGCGCGTCCATCTGGCCTTCTGAGGAGTGAGAAATGCCCAGGAAAAAGATCGATCCCGAAGCTTTCTATCTGGTCCGCCTGAAACGACCTGTCCGCGTGGCCCGCATGTGGCTGCGCCCCGGCCAGCCGCATCGCATGCGTGGCCTTCTGGTGCAGGAGCACAGGGATGCCATCGAGAGCTACGAGCCTGCGGAGTGATCGGCCATGGCCCGCAACCTTCGTCAGTACCTGGTGGACGAGAACACGCCGGTCAGCCCGGAGTGGGTGCGCCGTGTGTTCGGTGACATCGATGCGCGCATCGATGCGCTGGAACAGATCAAGGCGGACTGGCAGGCGGCCGTTGATATTCTGACGTCTCAGGCGCTGCTGCGCATAGACGAAGCGCTGAGGCCGGCATTCGATGAACTCCAGCAGCTGGCCAGCGTGGGGGCCTTCTTTACCGCCACCTCCGCCAGCGATGTGGCCGTCGGCACGGGGCTGAAGACGTTCATCGTCGATGAGCTGCGGAAGAACTTCGTACCGGCGGAGTACGTGGTGGTTTCGTCCGCTGGCGCTCCGGACATTGGCATGGCCGGCCGCCTGGTGTCCTA
>JAJRRY010000095.1 GCA_024279095.1 Alphaproteobacteria bacterium | reverse complement strand
CATCGACAAGCTGGACAGGCTGGGGCCGGAGGGCGTGCGCCTGCTGCTCGGCGAAGGCCGTCTGGACGAATCCGGCGACTTCACGAAGGGCGCCGGGCTGGACGCAGATCAGGTCGCCCGCGTCATGGGCTTCGTGGAAGCGGGGCTGGAAGGCGGCGGACGGGCGGAAGTGCTGTCGCGGCTGGAGGGCCTCGCCGGCACGTCGGAACGGGGCCGCGAGGGCATCACGGAACTGGAGGAGATGGCGGCCTTCCTGGACGCCACCGGCTACGGCACAGATCGCATCGCCTTCGACCCCTCGGTGGTGCGCGGACTAGGCTACTACACCGGGCCGGTCTTCGAGGCGGAGCTGCTGTTCGAGGCCCGCAACGAGGAAGGCCGCCTTGTCCGTTTCGGCTCCGTCGGCGGAGGTGGGCGGTATGACGATCTGGTGGCCCGCTTCCGTGGCGAGCTGGTGCCGGCGACGGGCTTCTCCGTTGGCGTCTCGCGCCTCTACGCCGCATTGTCGCACTTGGGGCGGCTGTCGGCGGAAGGTGCGGAGGCGCCCGTGGTGGTACTGGTGCTGGACCGCGACCGGGTGGCCGACTACTGGAAGATGGTCGAGGAGCTGCGCGCCGGGGGCATCCGCGCGGAGATGTACATGGGTACTTCCGGCATGAAGGCGCAGATGAAGTATGCCGACCGGCGCGGCGCCCCGCTGGCCGTCATCGTCGGCGAGGACGAACGGGCGAAGGGCGAGGTGCAGGTGAAGGACCTCGTCGAGGGCCGGCGCCGGGCCGAGGCCATTTCCTCGCGCGAGGAATGGGTGTCCGAGCGCCCCGCCCAGATCTCCGCGCCGCGCGAGCGGCTGGTGGAGACAGTGCGCGAGATGCTGGCCGCCCAGACGCCGGCCGGCGGAGCGTGACCGCCGATGCCCGCCTCCCTCACAGCCGCGCAGCGCAAGGCGCTTCAGGCCCAGAACCGGGCCATCATGGAGCTGTTCGAATCGCGCGGCTTCGAGCACATCCGGCCGCGCATCCTCCAGCCCGCCGACGTGTTTCTGGAGAAGTCGGGCGAGGACATCCGCTCGCGGACCTTCCTGTTCACCGATCCGGACGGACAGCAGGAGCTGTGCCTGCGCCCCGATCTCACGGTTCCGACCTGCCGCTATCACCTCGCTGTGGCCGAGGATCCGCGCCGCGAGGCGAAATACTGCTACCGCGGCCCGGCTTTCCGCTTTCATGGCATGAACGACCCATTGCATGCAGATGAGTTCGAGCAGGTGGGACTGGAATGGTTCGGTCACGGAAATGCGGCGGCAGCAGACGCGGAAGTCCTGGCGCTGGCCTTGGAGGCCGTGCGGCTGGCAGGACTGGTACGCCCATACGTCATGACTGGCGATCCGGGCCTTCTGCGGGCCTTGCTGGATTCTATCGACATGCCGCAACGCTGGCGGCGACGCCTGTTCATGCGCTTTCGCCGCCCCGAGGACTTTCGCGCGACGCTTCACGCCATGGCATCGCCGGACGACGGAGGGCGCACGTCGGCCTCCAATCTGGTGGACCGTCTGGCCGAGGCGGCGGAGGCCGGCACGGAAGAGGCCGTCGCCCTCGTGGAACGTGAGCTGGAAACCCGCGGTCTGCCCCTGGTCGGCGGACGGAAGGTGGAGGATATTGCACAACGGCTTTTGGAGAAGGCACAGGATCGGCGCACGCCGCCCCTGTCGCGAGAGACTGTGGCACTGGTTGAGGATTTCCTCGCCATTTCCGGGCCGATGCACACTTGCGCCGCCGAACTGGAGAGGATCGCGGAGCGCGCCGGCGCGCCCATGGAACGGGCGGTTGCCGCATTCACGGAGCGGCTCGCCCTGCTGCCGGAGGACGGCGGGATGGAATTTGCCACCGGCTTCGGCCGCAGCTTCGACTACTACACCGGCTTCGTCTTCCAGATCGAGGCGGATGCCAGAGGCCGTTCGGTAACCGTAGGCGGCGGCGGGCGTTATGACGACATGCTGGCCGGGCTGGGCGGCCCCGACGTGCCCGCCTGCGGCTTCGGCCTGCACACGGAGCGGCTGCTCATGGCCGCGGGAGGGGCATGATGGACAGGCGGCTGGTCATCGCCCTGCCCTCCAAGGGGCGACTGATGGAAAAGGCGCAGGCGCTCTTCGCCCGCGCCGGCTACGATATCTCGCGCATCGGTCATGAACGCGGCTATCGGGGCGCCATCGACGGCATGGAGAACGCGGAGGTCGCCTTCCTCTCGGCCTCGGAAATCGCCCATCACCTGCGCGAAGGCAAGATTGACCTCGGCGTGACCGGCGAGGACCTGCTGCGTGAGAATATTGCCCGATTGGAGGAAACGGCGCAGATCCTGACGCCTTTGGGTTTCGGCCATGCCGATGTGGTGGTGGCGGTACCGGAAAGCTGGCTGGACTGCGCCACCATGACCGATCTGGAGGAGATTTCCGAGGAGTTTCACGCCCGGCACGGCCGGCGGCTGCGGGTGGCCACCAAATATCTGCGCCTGACCCGCCGCTTCTTCGCGCGGCGCGGCGTAACAGGCTATCGCACCGTGGTCAGTCTCGGGGCCACGGAAGGCGCACCCGCCGCCGGTATGGCCGAACTGATCGTGGATATCACTTCCACCGGCTCCACGCTGCGCGCCAATCACCTGAAGGTGCTGGACGACGGCGTGATCCTGCGTTCGCAGGCCGTCCTTGCGGGCCGCACGAACATTCTTGCCGATCCGCGTGTACAGGACATGCAGGCCCGCCTGGCCGCAGTGCTGAAGACTGATTGAACCCGGAATATCTGCTGCTGTCGCCTTCTGCCTCTCCTCTCGCCTGCCGGTTCATCCGAACATGATGAGATGGGAGGCAAGAATGGCATACAGTGCGACTGCACCGAAGATTGCGAACAGCCCTGCCGAGACGAGCACTAGGTGATGCAGGCGCATCGGCAGCCGGTCGCGCAGGCTGTCCGGCAGCGGCCAAAGGGAGAGCACCCCTATGCCCAGTGCAATGGCCGAGGCCAGAAACAGCGGCAAGTAGAGAAAATAGCCGATGAAACCATATTGCGGCTTCAGGATGCAGAACGGGCAGTGATGGTTCGGAGTCTCGTAGATGTAGGAGGAGACCGCCGAGATGATGGCCACGATGGCGACAATGAAGAACAGTGAACCGGCAATGCCATAGGCTGCCGCACCAGCGCGCGCGCGCATGGCCCAGACGGCCAGCCCCATGAGCAGCGCCAGTCCGCCGAACAGCGCGTAAAGAGCCAGTTTCGGATCTGCCGAAGACAAGTCGGCCTGAATGCCCGCATTCTCCGGCGTGAAGAGCTTGGAGCAGCAGGAGGTGATGACGTTCGGATCGAGGTTCAGGAAATAGAGCCACTCCAGGACGCCGCCTGCGATCACCAGTGGCGCCAGCAGCACCAGCAGGCCGTATTTGAAACGGGTGTAGGGATAGTCTCGCCCCATGTTGTCGGCGGCATTGACAATCAGCCACAGTGCCGCGCCAAAAAACACCGCTACCTGTATCAGGAAGGCCGGCATGCCGTATTCATTGACATTGAGCGTGCCCACGGCGCACATGGCGCCGGTGAACAGCACCGCCATGCGGTCGGCGTTGTGCACGAAAAGCACCAGGGTCGCCAGCTGCAGGACCATGACCAGCATCAGCGCCGTGGAAACGAGATAGGTCCGCTTCTCCATGCGGATCTGCCGGGCGTGTCCGTCCGCCAGGTTCCAGTGCAGCAGCACGTGCACGCCGAAGACCGCCCCCAGCGCCACGATCACCGTGGAGAACGCCGAAGCCAGCAGCAGGGCCATGACAGGCGGGTCGAAGATCATGACGCGTTGCGCTCCTCGATGCCGATGATGCGGCCGTCCTCCATCTCGACCACCATGTCCACCACGTCGGCATTGACGATGCGATCATCATGGCTGGTGATGATGATGGACTTGCCGGTCTCCTTGAGCTGACGGACCTCGTCGAGGAACTGGAGCGCCAGCTTCGAATCGAGGTTGGCGGTCGGCTCGTCGGCGATGATCCACTCCGGGTCGTTGATCAGGGCGCGCGCGATGGCTACGCGCTGGGATTCGCCACCGGAAAGGTATTCCGTTTTCATCTTCGCCTTGTGGTCCAGCTTCAGCCGGGCCAGAAGGTCCATGGCACGGCTTTTCAGTTCCCTGTAGTCCGGCCCCAGCGGATAGGCCGGAATCATCACGTTTTCCAGTACCGACAGGCCGCGGATCAGGTTGAAGCGCTGAAAGACGAAACCGAAAGTCCGGCGCCGCACCTCCGTCATGAAACGTTCGGGCAGCGAGGAAATCAGCTCCCCGTCCAGCAGGATACGCCCTTCCGTGGGCCGCGCCAGGCAACCGACCAGCGTCAGAAGCGTGGTCTTGCCGGAGCCCGACGGCCCCTTGAACACGGTGACGCGCCCAGCCGGAATGCTCAGGGTCACGTCGGTGACAGCCCGCACCTCGTTCGGCCGGCCCTCGTTGTAGATCTTGGAGACGTCCTTCAGTTCGATCATCGCATCACCACGTCCGGATCCGTAATGGCCGCCTTCCAGATGGGCACCAGGGTTGCGGCGGTGAAGGGAATTACCGTCACGAAGGCCAGCGTCGCCAGCTGCAGGCGGTCCACCTGCGGCGTGAGGGAGAATTGCGGATAGAGCACCGACCAGCCCTTCAATACCGGGGCCAGCACGCCCGCATCGAAGAGGAAGACGTGGGCATAGGCCGCCGCCACACCGAAGATGAAGGCGAAAAGCGAAACGAGGCCACCCTCCCACAGTTTCATGGCAAGGATGTCCGAGGTTTCCCAGCCCACCGCCTTCAGGATGCCGATCTCGCGGCGTTCCTCGGCGGACAGGCCGGAGGCCTTGTCGAAAGCGAAGATGGCGAAGGCCACCAGCGCGGCACTGAGCATGGCCAGAACCACGCCCTCGCGCCAGGAGAAGACGTTCTCGTAGGTGCGCAGCACGTCTTCCCGCGTAATCACGCGGGCGGTGGGCAGCATCTTCGAAATCTTCTCGACGATCTTGGCTACCTCGTTGCGGTTGCGCACCTGCATGGCGATGTCGGTATAGCCGCCGTTTTCCGGCAGGTCGAAGAAGCGCAGGAAATCGCCACGCGACATCAGCACGAGATCGGCGCTGACCAGTTCGGAGGTTTCCGGCAGGATGCGCTTCACCTTCAGCTTCATCAGCTTCCCCTTCGGCGACAGCAGAAAGAGGTGGCCGATGCGGCGCACGTCGCGCACCCGGGCGAGGCCGGCCCCTATGATCGTCTCGCCATCCTTCAGGGCGTTTTTCCGATCATATCTCGAGGGCACCATGACGGTGTAGTTGGCGCCGTTTGCCTTGTCGTAGAAGTAGCCCCACAGGCGACCCTCGATGCGTCGGGCGCCGCGGACCTTCTTCAGCTTCTCCACCCACTCCGGCGGCGCCATGGCATGGCGACCCATGACGAGATTCTGGACCGTCACTTCCGGCGCACCTTTCAGAACCGCTTTCGCCTCGTGGCGCAGGGCAGAGCCGAAGAAGATGACCGAGGCAAGGATGAAGATCACAAGGGTGTAGATGAACAGCAGCATCAGGTTCCGTCCCTTGCGCCGCAGCAGGGCGGCGAGGGTGAAATCCACGAGATAGCGCTGTCGGGCCAGCCAGTGTCTCATTTGTCCTGCTCCGTGGCGAAACGGCCTGATGGCCCGAAATCACGCGGCGGCGCAATCAGCGAGCCGGTCGGAAAATGCTCCTGTGACAGCGGCGCGTCCTGAAACGGCGTGAACAGGTCGGCCTGCGTCGGATGGCGGGTGAAGCGGGCCTCGGTGAACAGCGCCAGGTCGCTCAGCCCCAGCATCTGCACCAGCTCCGCGCGTTCCTGCCGGGCCGGCATGTCGGCCCCATTGCGCCAGATGCCATGTACGGCCTCCAGCAGCAGCAAGGCGAGGCCGCCGGTCAGGACGATCACCGCTGCGGTAGACTTGCGCATTCGCCATGCTCCTTCCGCACACCCGCCAGATCCACGGATTCGGGGGCAATCACTTCAACTCCTTGCCATGGAGGATGAAGCGGCCCTCGTCCAGTCCCTTCAGCATCTCCATGTCCACGTCATCAAAGCGAATGATTGCCTTGCCGTGGTGGTCCTTCATGAATTCTCTGGCGTCATAGAGATCCGGATGGGGAATGAGCTCGTGCCCCATGGGCCCGAGCACGTCCGAGCCGATCACGTAGTATGCCTTCCGGGCGTCGATCATCTCGGTGGAATAGTAGGCGGTCACGCCCATGTCTTTGACGTCCTTCTGCGTATGCCCCTTGGTGTCGTACTTCTTCATGTTCAGCCAGAACTTGAAGAAGTCTTTGGCCCCGTCGAAATGCACCGCCGTGCCATCCTTGAAGACGATGGTGCCGATCCATTCGTAATAACGGGCCGGGAACATGCCGCAGACAGGACAGCGGTCGTGTTCGTGCGGCTTTGGCAAATCCACCTTTGGGGCGGGGTTCTTCAGATCTTCGGCAGTATCCGCGACCAGTGGCGGGACAAGCAGCACGGAGACGGCCAGGGCGAGAACGAGGAGGCGGATTGCACGCATGACTCTGCAACTCCCGGGTTCACAGGTGAAAGGGGCGGCGTGGCCACCCCTTTCATTGTTACGCAGATGGATCAATCGGGCAATCAGCCCTTCTTCTCCATCTTTTTCATCATTTTCATCTTCTTCATCATGTGGGCCCGCTTCTCGGCACGCATCTTGCGCGAACGAGCGCTGTCCTCACCGAGGCTCTTGTAGGCTTCCTGCAGAGCCTCGTCGAAAGTGACGGTCTTCGCCCCCGTCGCCTTGGCCTTGGCGGCATCCGCATAGGCCCACTTGCGCACCTTGGTCATGGTGCCCATCTTGGTCGGATCGATGATGTAGGTGGCCTTTTCCACCTCCACCAGCGGCTTGATCTTGGCATCGGAACCGGCATCACCCACCCAGATCTTCTTCGGTCCACGATCCAGGTTGATGGCGAAGGCCACGGCCACACAGCGAATGGAGCAGGTGCCCTCCGCGGTACCGTCATCATACTGGATCAGGTGACGGGTATGGCTCCACATCTTGCGATCCATGCCGCAGTACGGGCAGCGTGGATACTTCTTGAACTCGTCCTTGGTCGGATTGTCGTCCTTGCGCACCGGCGAGACAACGCCATGCTCCTTCTGCCAGACCCACGGCGGCACCATCTTCATCATCTTGGCAAATCCCGCCTTTGCACCTGCCGCCAGCGCAAGCGCGCCACCGGAGACAGCCATCATCATCTGTCTGCGATTCAGCATCGTTCTGATCCTCTCTGTGATAAAAAGTCTTCTGCACCACTCAAAATGAGCCAATCAATGGACGTGGTACATGAGGCGGGAAAGTTCCGCTTTTCCGGCCTGATCCTGCTCCGCTTCGACCTTGTGGGCTCTTGCGGAAGCACAGGTTCGTCCGGGGCATGGCGGAATTGCCGTGGGGGACTGGATCACAGAGAGGCCGGCGGTGCCCTGATCCGGCGTGTCCGCCAGGCGGTCAGGGAGCGGATCTGCCGGTCTTCCGGCTGGAGGGTTTCAGAGAGGGAGGGCGCCACCGGGGGGACTGTGACCGGCGGCACATAGGTGAAGAGCGAAACGGCAGTGGAGCCGCAGACGGGGCAGAAATCGCTCGCCGATCCGCGGGATGTGGGGGCTGCCGGACTGTCGCCCTTCTCGCTGTTCGTGACCCGGATGGAGGTGATGCCTCCGGGCGTACAGATCTGGAAGAGGAAGGACTGCGGATTGGCCGGCGGACCAAAGGCCGATGCGGCAAGAGCGGCCGCATGCATGGCGCCGAAGAAGATTTCCAGCACCAGCGCATACAGCGCGACGAAAGCGGCCCCCCGCCTCCGTCTCATCTTCCGCAAGTGGTTCCTGCTTCCGTTCATGTTGCGCAATCTAGAGGGCCGATACCTGCCGATCAATGACCAAAGTCAAATTGCGGAAGCTGCGCCCGGACTCCTCCGCGCGAAACTGCCGAATTCCCGTTTTCCCGATTTCAGGCTTCGGCTCCGGTCATCTTGCGGAAATCGTCCATCGATCCCACCCAGAACCACGCGATGCGGCCATTGGGTGTCTCCACGCCCAGAGTACGATGCCGCAGGCCGACACGGAATGAAAAGACCTTCGGGTTGTCCAGCACCTGCTTGAAGCGCAGTTTGGGATGATTGCGATTTTCGCGCCAGAGACGGTAGTTTTCCTCCGCCAGCTCGCGGATTTCAGCAGGAAGCTGATCGAAATTCTCCCAGTAGGAAGTTTCGCGCAACACATTGTCCAAAGGCAGCGATACCTGAGAATATCCCAGTCGCTTGGTGATCTTCTGAAATTCTTTCAGAGCCTTTTCCGCGGCCTCGCGCATCCACTTCTGCGCGGCCGGGTCCCTGACAAGACGGTCCCATTCGTTCTTGCTCTCCACACGCTGGATGATTTCCCAGGAAAGCCGTTCACGCTCCGCGTCGGGAAGGGACTTCAGCGCCTCGATGGCGCGCTGGAACACCTCGCCCATGACGATGCCTCCTTGCCAGTAATGATCAGGAACAGTCCGATGCAGCCTTCAGGCGCTCGTCCGGGCCGGAACTCTCTGGTCTCCGTCTACGCGAAAGACGGCCCGGGCAGGGCGTCGGGAGGTGCAGATTTCATACCCCGCAACGCCATGCGTTTCCAGAAATTTTGCCGCGACGAATCGTAACGCTCTTTTCCGGCACTGTCTGCAGGCGTATAGTCCGGCGCCAGCAACAACCACGAGCGACCCGACGGAATGCCGATCGTCACAAGAGGCCATGCGGCCACGGGCCAGGACGGGCACCGGCTGGCCGGACCGGTGGCACCCTACCGCATCGTATTCGTGGTGGGGATGCTGCTGCTGGTGCTCATGGCCTTCATGATACCGCCCATGCTGGTGGATCTCATCCACGACAACGACGACTGGGAGGTCTTTGCCGGCTCGGCCCTGCTGACGGGTTTCGCGGGCCTGATGATGGTGCTTGTCTCACGGGACGCATGGACGGACAGGGTACGCCTGAAGGAGGGCTTCCTGCTCACCGTGGCCAGCTGGCTTGCCGTGTCCCTGTTCGGCTGCATTCCCTATCTCTTCCTGGAGCGCGGCATGAGCTTCGCCGATGCCTGGTTCGAGACCGTCTCCGGCCTGACGACCACCGGGTCCACCGTGCTTTCGGGTCTTGATTCCATGCCGCCCGGCATCCTGCTGTGGCGCTCGCTGACCCAATGGATCGGCGGTGTCGGAATCGTCGTCATGGCGCTCATCATGCTACCCTTCCTGAAAGTCGGCGGCATGCAGCTCTTCCAGACGGAAAGTTCCGACCGATCCGACAAGATCGTGCCGCAGGCACGCCAGTTCATCGGCTTCATCGCCATGGCCTACCTGCTTCTGACGGTCGCCTGCGCACTGGCCTACCGGGTGGCAGGCATGACCGCCTTCGATGCGGTGAACCACGCCTTCACCACCATTTCCACTGGCGGTTTCTCCACCCATGACGCCTCCATGGGCTTCTTCACGCAACCGGCCCTGCACTGGATCGCCACCATCTTCATGTTCCTGGCCTCTCTGCCCATGGTGCTCTACGTGCGGGCGGTGCGCGAGGGAGACTTTCTCGTCTTCCGTGACCGGCAGGTGATGGGCTTCGTGCGCATCGTCCTCGGACTGATCCTGCTGATGACCTTCTGGCGCATCATGGCCACCCACACCGCACCGCTGACCGCCCTGCGCGAGGTGTCCTTCAACGTGATCGGCATCGTCTCCACCACGGGCTACGCGCTCGGCGACTTCACCACCTGGGGCGCTTTCGCGGTAGCCGCCTTTTTCGCCATGATGTTCCTTGGCGGCTGCACGGGCTCGACAGCCGGAGGCATGAAGGTGTTCCGCCTCCAGATCATGGGGCTGGCCACGCAGGCCTATCTGAAACGTCTGGCCAGCCCGCACCGGGTGGTGACCATTTCCTATGAGGGACGCGCGATCACGCAGGAAATCGCCATGTCGGTCTTCGCCTTCGTCTCGGCGCTGTTCGCCACGGTTCTGCTGTTTGCCGTGCTCATCGCCCTGTTCGGCGTGGAGTTCACCACCGCCCTGTCGGCCTCCGTCACCGCAGTGACCAACGTCGGCCCCGGAATCGGCGACATCATCGGACCGGCGGGCAATTTCTCCTCTCTGCCGGATCCGGTGAAGATCCTGCTCGGTTTCGCCATGCTGCTGGGCCGGCTGGAATTCTTTACCGTGTTGGTGGTGCTCTCTCCGCAATTCTGGAAATGATCAGTCGCGCGGAACGGCTGTCGCCCCGTCTCCGGTCGCGAAGGCGTTTCCCTGTGCGGTTCGCCGTCTGGCACGCCATTCCTCCGGTGGCATGAAGCGCCCCGCCCAGATCCCGCGACGCGCATCGTGGGCATCCCGTTCCGCCATGACGTAAACTGGCGAATGGCGCACATGGGCCACGGCCCAGCCGTCCCGCACCATGCGTTCGCCGATGTCCATCCCATTCTCGGCAATGCAGCGGGCGACGATGCGGCCGTAGCGGTCTTCGTCAATGGTGCGGCAGGTGAGGGAACGGTCATGCACCAGCTTGCGCAGATGTGCGCGGGCGAGCCGCCCACATGGCCACTCCCGCCCGTCAGGCTCCCGACAGGTCTGGTGCAGTTCCACGGCATCAATGCCGTGCAGTCGCACTTCCCGGCCATTCACGATCAGTGAATCCCCATCGATGACCCGGATGTCTTCTCCTTCGAACCCGCCAAAACGCTGCACCCCCCAGACCGTTGCAGCGATCAGTGCCAGCGTCACGGCAATGTCGAGAATCCTGCGTCCGCGCGGCGAAACTCTCCGGAAGCGATCCACCGCCTCACTTCTCCCACCGGGCGGCAGCCGCGTCGTCGGACTCCCTGGCCTCCACCCAGCGTTCTCCGGAGTCGGTTTCCTCAAGCTTCCAGAAAGGGGCCTTCGTCTTCAGCCAGTCCATGAGAAACATGCTGGCCTCGTAGGCGTCCCGGCGATGATCGGAAGCTGTCAGCACCAGCACGATGTCCTCTCCGGGCAGCATGCGACCGTAACGGTGGATGATGAGGACGTCGCGCAGGTCCCAGCGTGCCCGCGCCTGCTGCTCGATTTCCTCCAGCGCCCGTTCGGTCATGCCCGGATAATGTTCCAGCGTCATGGCCGAAATGCCGGCATCCTCGCTCATCTGCCGGACGGTGCCGGTGAACATCACCGTAGCCCCGCGATTGTCCATCTTGCGGAAGGCAGCAAACTCCTCCGCGGCATCGAACGGTTCCACCTGAACGCGCACGGTCATGACTGCACTCCATGCATGGGCCGGCAGATAGCCGGTTCAGCGGAAAATGCCCTTCAAGATCTTCTTAGCCTTCTTCTTCGTCTTTTTCACCGCTTTTTCCGCCTGCTCTTCACCCACGACCTTGCCAAGTTCCTTGGTGGCCTTGCGCTCCACCTCCTCCTGCTTCGCCTTTGCAGCCTCCTTCGCACCACGACCAGCGTTCTTGCGTGCCTTCGTCATGGCGCGCAGGAAACCGGCCGGACCGGCCTGCATGAGCTTGCGGAAAGTGTTGTAGGCCTTTTCCGGATCCTTCAGAATGCCTTCGATGTCCGGATAGATTTTCGGATTGTCCCAAGGGCCGCGAATGATGATCGGCACAGGCAGGCCTTTCAGATCGAACGACCCTCCCTGCCCTTTCAGACTCTTCACAAGTTTTGGATCGATGCGCAGATCCAGCTTGCGCCGCAGCAGATCCACCTCGCCGCTGCCCGTCAGACGCACCAGTGGCCCGAGCATCTTCAGATCCCTGGTCTTCGCAATGCCGTCACGGATGTCGAAGCTGCCCGACAACTCCGCAAAATCCGTTTTTTCTTTCGGGGCTTTCTTCCAGCCGTTGACCACGGCCTTTTCCACGGTGCGCACCAGTCTGGCGATATTGATGCCCTTGATGGCGCCATCCCGGAAGGTCAGTTTCGTCTTGCCCAGCAGGGTGGAGACCATTTCCTGCTGGCTCCGTCCTCTGGCGGCCAGCGACAGCGACATGTCCAGCGTGCCCTTCAGCGAGGTGATGTCGGCAAAATCCCTGAGCAATCCTTCGCCGTTCAACCCCTTCGCATTGAGCGCGCCACGAACGACCGCCTTCGGTCCCGATCCGTCAAGCACCAACCGCCCGGAAGCCTTGCCTCCATAGAGCGACATGTCCTTCAGGGTGGCGTCGAGCACGCCCTTTTCCAGCTTTGCGGTCACGGTGCTGCGCCCGATGCGCACTTTTCTGTAGAGGATGCTGTTGACGGCCAGCCGCAGATCCGCATCCACGGCCTTCAGCGACGAAAGGTCGATCGGCTGGTTGGACCAGGCGTCCACGCCCTTCGTGGAAGAGGTTCCGGCAGTCTTTCCTCCCGCCTTGGTGGACGTTTCGGGCGCCATGTAGACATTGGTGTCGATGCGGTCCACGCCCAAGGCGGCAACGATTTTCGGTCGGCCTCCCCCGGTGAGAATGCGCACCGTGCCACGCGCAGTCATGCCGTCCAGCTGCACGGTGGCCTTTTTCAGTTCCACCCTGTCCGGCCTGAGATCCAACCCGCCCCGGACGGAGAGCTTCTCGAGGCCGCGGCCGTCTGGCATGTCCACCCCGAGCCAGCGCATCATGCCGCGCAGTGATGGGGTGGATGCCTCGAGGTGGCCGGCAAGCTCGAATCCACTGCGCAGGGTGGCAAGTCCGGTATAGCTTGCCTTCAATCGCGCGGCATCGATGCTCGCTTCCAGCGGAGAGCCGCTGACGGTCAGCCGTTGAGGCGCTTTTACGAACAGCGCGAACTTCACCGGCTGCTGCCGCCATACGGCCGATCCCTTCAGGGACAACGGCGAAGCTGGCGTGGGCAGTGAGAGACGCAAATTCACATCGGAAGCGGCAAAGGTGGTGCCGTCCCGTTCGTCGAGATAGCTCACCTTCCCCTCCTCCACGAGGATTGGCGCAATACGCACCTCGTCGAGCAGATCGCCGGCAGGGTTGCCGCTCTTTGCGTTCCGTGGCGTGGAGGGACTGCCATCCCGGCTTGCGGCGCCTGAGCCGCCTCCCGTGGCGCCGGAACCGGTCGCGGCACCGGAGAAGTCCCAGTTCTGGCGCCCCTTGCGGTCCACCAGGAGGTTGACCTGCGGGCGGCGCATGTAGATGCGCTTCACTTCCAGCCGGCGCTGCAGCAGCGGTCTGGCCTCCACTGCAAGGTCGATCTCCGCCACCTTCAGGAAGATGCCGCCGCCCATCTGCGGCGGATTGGAAAGCGTGACATCGTTCAGCCGGATGGAAAGGCGCGGCCAGAAACCGATTCGTGCACCGCCGGCAATTGTCAGGTCGCGGCCCGTTCGTTCTTTCACGGCTGCAACGATCCGGTCGGTCACGAAACCGGGCGACAGCAGACGCGTCGCCACGAACACAAGTCCCGCCAGCACCGCCACAAGCACGACCGCAAACATCAGGAAGCGAAGCAGCCTGCCGCGTCGTCGGGCCATGATGTCATCCCCCCTTGCTCATCGCGAATCGTGCACCCGAAAGTTTAGCACAATTCAACTTTCGACACCTTGTGCCTGCACCTCTGTTGCGCCATGAATCGGGCGATCATGCGTCATGCCTGAACGGGAGATCCCAATGAGCGACGCCCCACTCTGGCAGCCTTCCGAGGAGCGCCGCAACGCATCCGCCATGAAGCGCTTCATGAAGGCGCTGTCCGCCGACCTCGGCGTTTCCCTTGAGACGTACCGCGATCTTCATGCTTTCTCCGTCGAACGCATGGAGGATTTCTGGTCGGAACTGTGGGATTTCTGTGATGTCCGGGGCACGAAGGGGGAGCGCGTCCTCGCCGGTGGGGACGACATGCTTGCCGCTCGCTTCTTCCCTGAAGCGCGTCTCAATTATGCTGCCAATCTCCTGTCGCAGGAAGGAAACGAACCGGCCATCATCTTTCGTGCCGAAGACAGGGTGCGCGACCGTGTGTCGCGGGACGAGCTGCGCGCCTCCGTCGGCCGCGTACGGGCAGCTCTGGAGGCTGCCGGCGTGCAGACCGGCGACCGGGTGGCAGGCGTGGTACCCAACATGCCGCAGACGGTCATGGCCTTCCTGGGCGCGGCCAGCATGGGTGTCGTGTGGTCGTCCTGTTCACCGGATTTCGGGCCGCGTGGCATTCTCGACCGCTTCGGCCAGATCGAGCCGAAGGTGCTCTTCACCTGTGACGGCTATTTCTACAATGGCCGCACCTTTCTGCTGGCCGACAAGATCACCGAGGTTCTGAAAGATCTTCCTACCGTGGAAAAGGTCGTGGTCATCAATCTGGCCGGCACCGCACCCGACATGGTCGCCGCATTGGGCAAGCGGGCCGTGACCTGGGACGATTTTCTGGCGCCTCATGCGGATGCCGGGCCGCGCTTCGATCCCCTGCCCTTCGATCATCCGCTCTATATCCTGTTCTCATCGGGAACCACTGGCGTTCCGAAATGCATCGTCCACAGGGCCGGCGGCATCCTGCTGAAGCATCTGTGCGAATTGAAACTGCAGAGCGACATCCGGCCGGGCGACCGGTTGTTCTACTTCTCCACCTGCGGCTGGATGATGTGGAACTGGCTTATCTCCGGCCTTGCCGCCGGTGCCACGCTGCTGCTCTACGACGGTTCGCCCTTTTACCCCGGCCCGGAAGCGCTTTTCGATTATGCCGAATCGGAAGGCATGACGCAGTTCGGCACCTCGGCGAAGTATATCGATGCGGTACGCAAGTCCGGCCTCGTTCCGAAAGATCGTTTCGACCTTTCAAATCTGCGGACCATGTTCTCCACCGGTTCTCCGCTGTCTCCGGAAGGATTCGATTTCGTCTATTCGGGCATTTCGGAGGACATCCATCTGGCCTCCATTTCCGGCGGCACGGACATCTGCGGCTGCTTTGTGGCCGGCAACCCGCTGGAGCCGGTCTGGCGCGGCGAGATTCAGGGACCGGTTCTGGGCATGGCGGTGGATGTCTGGTCGGAGGATGGCAGGTCCGTCCGCGGCGAGAAGGGCGAGCTGCTCTGTACCCGCCCTTTCCCGACGCAGCCGCTGATGTTCTGGAACGATCCGGACGGACAAAAATACCGCGCCGCCTACTACGAACGCTTCCCCGGCGTCTGGCATCATGGCGATTTTGCGGAATGGACGGAGCATGGCGGCATCATCATTCACGGACGCTCCGATGCCACTCTCAATCCGGGCGGCGTGCGCATCGGCACCGCCGAAATCTACGCCCAGGTGGAGAAGATGCCGGAGGTCTTGGAGGCACTGGCCATCGGTCAGAAGACGCCGGACAACGACGAACGGGTCGTGCTCTTTGTCCGACTGGCCGAAGGGGTCACCCTGACGGAGGATCTGGAAAAGGAAATCCGCACCCGCATCCGCACCGGCGCGTCACCCAGACACGTTCCGGCGGTGATCGCCGAGGTTGCCGACATCCCCCGCACCAAGTCCGGCAAGATCGTCGAGATTGCGGTGCGCGACGTGGTGCATGGCCGCGAGGTGAAAAATGTCGAGGCTCTGGCCAATCCGGAAGCACTGGAGCTGTTCCGTGATCATCCACGCTTGAAAATCTGAAAAGCGAAAACCCGGAGCCCCAGCGCCGTATCCCGGGGCTCCGGCAATACTTCGCTCAAACGGCCTCGGCCTTCCATACGGCCAGCCCGAGCCACAGCATGGCTGCAACCATCGAAACTCCGCCAATCAGCACAAAAATGGGCGGAGCGCCGAACAAGGTTTCCGACAGAATGCCAAGGGGCATCAACATGCCCGTCAGCGTCAGAGCGGAAACACCCCGCTCCGTACCTGCAGGAAGCCGGAATTTCATGAGCACGAATCCCGTCACGATGTTCAGCAGGGCAAACAGGTTGCCATGCACGTGGGCCAGTCGTGACTGGAAATGGTCGCCCGTGGCATATGCGGCGATCCACTGTTCCTTGCCCGGTGCAAAATCACGCATGTAGATGAGGAAGAAGCCGTAGAGCATGAATGCGGCCAGAAACAGCAGTCCGGCCGTAATGTTCGTCTTTCCGTTGGGCATGATCACCTCCCTGGTTTTTCAGGATGCGGACGAAAGCACACGAGAGACATTCCCCTTCCCGCATCATCAACGATCACTAAAATTAGCGATCAATAACTTCATATATTCCTGATATGGGAGGTCTTCCGCAGGAGGTCAAGCATTATGGCAATCCCTTCTACCTGGACTTGTGGATATTTACCCCGCAAGCACCCGCGGCGTGGGAAAGATGATACGGGCTGTCGTACCCTTTCCGGGCGTGCTGGCCAGCTCGAAGCGGGCCTTGTTGGCCTCCGCCAGCGCCCGGGTCAGAGGCAGTCCCAGGCCGGTACCCGGACGGTCTTCCCGGCCTTTGCCGTCGAGACGCTGGAAGGGCTTCAATGCCAGTTCCCGCTCCTCGTCTGTCATGCCGGGGCCGGTGTCGGACACTGCGGCCACCAGCTCGCCGGATCCGGTCAGCTTCAGCGAGAGCATGACCTGTCCGCCGGGCGGAGTGAACTTCACCGCGTTGGACAGCAGGTTCAGGAAGATCTGTTTCATCGAGCGTGCATCGGCGACCACTTTCGGCAGGCCGTCGGGGATGGAGCTTCGCAACAGCACCTGCCCGCGAGATGCCTGCTCTTCCATCAGGTTCAAGCAATCGGTGGCAATGGAAGCCAGATCCACCGCCTCGAAGGTCAGTTCGAACTTGCCGGCCTCGATCTTGGAGAGATCCAGCAGATCATTGATGAGCGAGAGCAGATGCTCGCCCGATTCGTGGATATCATTGGCATAGCCGAGATATTTTTCGTTGCCGATCTCGCCGAAACGCTGCTGGCGCATGACATCGGAGAAGCCGAGAATGGCGTTGAGCGGCGTGCGCAACTCGTGCGAGATCGCAGCAAGGAACCGGCTTTTCTGGGCAGAGGAACGCTCTGCCCGCTCCTTGGCCTGGCGCAGCTCGCTTTCGGTCCTCTTCCATTGCGTGATGTCACGCACCACGACACAGAAGGCGGCCTTGTTGGGCCGTTCGACATCGCCGCGCCGCCCCAGCCGGCCGATGGTCAGGAACAGCGGGATGGTGCCGCCACCCGCCACCTTCGCAGTGACCTCGCGGCCTTCATTGTAGATTGCCGCCATCTCGCCCCCCGTGGAGAGAACGTCCAGATAGTCGTCGAGAATGCGACGACTGCGCTCGTCCAGCAATTCGCGGAACGGTTTGCCTACGACCTCCTTCAAAGGCACACCGAAAAGCGCCTCTGCCCCGGCCGAGAAGGACAGAATCTCGCCTTGGCGGTTCAGCGTGATGATGCCATCGGTGGCCGTATCGAGAATTGCGCGCAGCTCCTCATCGATGGCACCGGTTTCGCATGCCGGAGCCACGGCCTCTTCCACAGATGCCCCGACGTCTTTCCGCTCTGTGTCCGTGGCAGCTTCCTCGCTGCCATTACCGCCCGGAACACCGATTCTTGCCACGGGATCGCCTGCATGTCTGACCGACACCTTCGGCCTCTTCCCCCGTTCGCTTTCCGTGTCGGAATGCTCCACCCCGGGAGCGTCGCTCTTTGCCGGTTCCGGCTTTGCCGCTCTGCCGCCTATGCGGACCACCGTCGCCCTGCCGGAGCGGCTGGATGCAGGCTGCCGCCCTGCCCGCTTTTCTGTCGTTCCCTTCTGTTCCACGGCCTGCGGAATTTCCTCCCGCTTCCCGCCGCCGGCAACACCACCGGCGTCTTCCGCAGGATACAGGGTGGACTGGACGACCGCACCGTCCCGCCATGGGAACACGTCCCGCTTCAACGTGAATGGGCGCATGTTTCCATGCACATCCGGCAACCGGATTTCACTGCCATCCCGTGCTTCCAGAAGGGCCGCCGCCAGCCTGTCCCATTCCTCCGAATTCCCGTCGAAGCCGAAAACCTCCCGGGCCGCCCTGTTGGCGTAATAGAACGTGCCACCGCGATGCAGCAGAATGGGTTCGCGCCGGTGATCCAGCACGTCCCGTACCAGTCGAGGCGTTTCGGGACGTTCCGTCTTGTGCTTCCGGGAGAGCGCTTCCTTGCCGCCGTCCATTTCCATGGGGCTGGTGATGACAGGCCGTTCCGGCGTTCCGGACTTCTCCACCGGAGCCTCTCGTTTCTCGGGCTGCTCCGCCACGGTCAGGCTTTCCGTCTCGCCTTCCTGCGGGACGGCCGGCCTCTCCTCCGTGTCACCAGCTTTACCATCTCTGCCGCTCTCCCCTTTCGGGGGACGGATCACCATCACGCGACGCGACTTCTGTCCATCCGTTTTACCTTCCGGTGCGACACTCTTTTCAGCAGTCGCGGCCGATGCCTCCACCTCCTCTTCCGATGGCGCGGCAGGAGCAGTCTTCGCCGAATCCGTTTCCGAGGACTGTATCCGCTCTTCCATGGCAGGCGGCATGCGTGTCTCCTGCTGCCCGGAGGTGCTGGACACCTGCCCTGCGGACACCGAGGCATCAGTTTCCGGTCTGCTGGAAAGACGGCGGAAGGCCTCCACGTCGGCCTCACTGAGCACTTTCCGCTTCTGGCCAGGATCCTGTGACCTGCCGCCCCCTGCCTTCATGGACGAACCGGCCAGCCCCGGCAGGGCGCCCCGTTCGAGAGCCCTCTCCAAGAGACGGCGCTCCGTGACATCCTCGAGGATGACGGTGAAGATCCGTTCATCCGGGGCGCCACTTTCGACCAGCCGGGCTGTGATCCGGATATCACGCTCTCCGGTGCGGGTATCCGCACGGCGTGTGATCACGGCCAGGCCGGCACGTGCTGCGCGCTCCAGAAACTTCAGGGCGTCATGTACATCGCCGAACAGGGCGGACATACCTGCCAGCTGCGCCTCATCAAACATTTCCCGGGCGGCAGGATTGGCATAAACCGGCTGAACGGAGGCATCGAGAGCAACCACGAGCAACGGCATGGCCTCCAGAACCTCCCGTAGCAGGCCGGACTGCCCCAGTTGCTCAGGAGCAAGGGCTTCCAGGGCGACGACGAGCACACCCATGCGCCCATCCGGCAACTCGTGCGGGGTCACGCGCACCTTCAGAGGCCGGTCGGCAACGGACGGAAAATCCAGATCGAGGACCGTGCCATCCGCCTCCCCGGCCTCAATGCCAGTCTCGCGGAGAGCCCGATCACCAAGGACGGCAACCCCCGGCTCACGTGGATCGAAGGGTCGCTCCACGAGATCCAGAAGAGATTCCTCGCCAAAGAAGGCCACGGCCGCACGATTGGCCCGGACCACGCGCCTGCGCTCCGGATCCCACAGCCAGACCGGCCGCGGGGAAGCCGCCAGTATCTCGAGCTCCGTTCCGTTCATCTCCCGGTCCCGGTTCCGTTTCCCGTTCCGTCCAGCCTGTCTCTTCCTGTCGCCATCGTTTCGGAATGGAACATGACATCTGCTGTCCGTCCCGTCCTGAACCATTCCGGCACCAGGAGGTTAACCCTGCCGATGGCTGTCGTCCACCCGTTTCGCACAGCCAGGCGAAACCATGCGCCCTCGCCGGTTCCAGCTCCATCCCGGCTTGCGGGCAGCACTTGTCCCGGCCCGGCACTGCCACGCCACGGGATGGACGAAAGGCCTTCCATCCGGGTTCTTGCAGTTTTTGCGCCAGCTGCCGAAATAGACTCTTGAAATGCGCGCCGATGCAGCATAATTTGCGCCCCGTTCCGGGACGCGCTATTCTTGGACGCCGTGTCGGAAGGCACCATGACGTGCAGCTGTAGCTCAGTTGGTTAGAGCACCAGATTGTGGATCTGGGGGTCGGTGGTTCGAGTCCACCCAGCTGTACCAT
>JAJRRY010000094.1 GCA_024279095.1 Alphaproteobacteria bacterium | reverse complement strand
CTAATCTATTTAAAATATTCTTTCAGTTCATCCTTAAAATACTGCATTGCATTTTTAACGGGAAGCGGAACTCCGCCCCCCAGAGCACAAAGTGATCCTATTTCCAGGGTTTCCAGAAGATCATCGTCATAGTCGGCCAGCTTCTCCATCATCTCGAAGCGCGCCTCTTCCTCGCGCGCCTTCACGTCCTCGGGGATCTCGACGACTTCCGATTCGGCGCCTTCGCGATAGATGTAGGCGCGTTCCAGAGCAAGATCGACAGAGCCTACCGCGATGCCGTTCTTCCAGATGGGAACCTGACGAAGCACCAGCGGCTGACTGGATGCGGGCTGGAGATATTCCAGCATCTCGCGCACACGTCCTTCCGCCTTGTCGATTTTGTTGATGAAGAGAATGCGTGGCAAGCCGATCTCGTCCAGCTGCTTCAGGATCACCTGCAGGGCTGCGGCCTTTTTCGGATCGGCCTCCATGACCACCACTGCGGCATCGCACCCTGCCAGAATCGACTGGCAGTCGCCGGAAAACTCGACCGAGCCGGGGCAGTCAATGAAAGTATAGGTGTCGCCGAGAAATTCCGTGGAGGCGACATTCGGTTCCACGCTCATGCCGTGAGAGCGGGCGGCGGCGGAGGCATCGCCGACGGTGTTCCCGGCGCTCACGGAACCCTTTCGGGAAATGGCGCCGGTCCGGTGGAGAATGGCTTCCAGCAGCGTGGTCTTGCCGCTCTGGTAGGGGCCCACGAGTGCGATGCACCGCGGACCCGCAGGTCTTCCGCCCGTCTTGTCCGTCATGGCTGTTTCCTCCTTGTTCCGGTCATTGCCTCATTGTCATCCGGGGCTCGAAATGACTGCTCCGGCCGCAGGGGGCCGGAGCATCTTGCCGTGGTTCTATTTTGTGGCACGCAGCTTCAGGCCTGCGACACCGGCTGCCAGATTGTAGCCCGTCTGGGCTTGCAGACTGACGGGTTGCAGAGTGATCGTGCGCTTGAACCCGCCGATGAGGACATTGCCACCTATGCCCGCTCCGAGCGTGACTTCGGCGGAGGCACCGGCATAGCTGCCGGCCAGTGCACCCCGTTGCGTACTGCCGGGCGCGAACACCGCCCACACGAGCGAGGTTCCGGTGGTTTCGCCAATGTCGAGGCCGACACGCGTTATGGAGCCCGTATAGCGCTCCACCCTGCCGGACGTGCGGCGGAACGTGCATTGAAGATGCTTCTTGGAATAAAGAACCAGCCCCGTGCCGCCCGCGATGTGGCAGCTGAGGACGCCGATCTTCACCAGCGCCTGGGCCGGTGTCGCGAGCATGGCCGTCCCGATGGCCGCAGCGGCCAAGGCAGGGACGAGACGGGAAAAGCGGATCATTCCGATTCCTCCTGATGATTGTGAGGGTCTGTTTCCCCCAGCCCTGCATGAAAGGTAGTCCACCACGTATTGAGGCACAAGACAAGCCGGCCCGCCGTGACCGAGGTCAAGGCGGGCCGGAATTCATTCCCCTGATGCAGGAGCGCGAAAGCTGTGCGGAAAGCGTCCGCAACCTTACTTCAAGGCGGCGCAGAATCTCTGGATGCGCGTGCAGGCCTCCTCCAGCGCCTCGGTGGAGGTGGCATAGGAGACGCGGAAGTTGGGCGAAGTGCCGAAAGCGGCGCCATGCACGGCGGCCACACCTTCCGCCTCCAGCAGCGCGGTGACGAAGTCCTCGTCGGTTTCGATCACCTTGCCGTCCGGAGTCCGCTTTCCGATGCAGCCGGCGATGGAAGGATAGACATAGAAGGCACCTTCCGGAGTGGGGCAGGTGATGCCTTCCGCCTCATTGAGCAGCTTTACCACCATGTTGCGGCGTGCCTTGTAGACGCGGTTGCTCTCGACGATGAAGTCCTGTGGGCCGTTCAGCGCCTCCACGGCGGCCCACTGGGAGATGGAGCACGGGTTGGACGTGGACTGCGACTGCAACTTGCCCATGGCCCGAATCAGCTCCGTCGGACCGCCGGCATAACCGATGCGCCAGCCGGTCATGGCATAGGCCTTGGCCACGCCGTTGACAGTCAGCGTGCGGTCGAACAGGCTTGGCTCCACCTGTGCCGGCGTGACGAATTCGAAGTCGTCGTAGACCAGATGTTCGTAGATGTCGTCGCTCATCACCCACACGTGCGGATGTTTCATCAGCACGTCGGTGAGCGCCTTCAGCTCGTCACGGGTGTAGGCGGCTCCGGAGGGGTTTGAGGGCGAATTGAAGAGGAACCACTTCGTTTTCTCCGTGATTGCCTTCTCCAGATCTGCAGGCGTCAGCTTGAAGTTGTTCTCCAGCGTCGTTTCCACGATCACCGGGGTGCCGCCGGCCAGCAGCACCATGTCCGGGTAGCTGACCCAGTAGGGCGCCGGAATGATCACTTCGTCGCCCGGATTGAGCGTCGCCATGAAGGCGTTGTAGAGCACCTGCTTGCCACCGTTGCCGACAGTGATCTGCGACGTCTCGTATTCCAGGCCGTTGTCGCGACGGAATTTCTCCACGATGGCCGCCTTCAGCTCCGGAATGCCGTCCACCGCGGTGTATTTCGTCTCGCCGCGCCGGATGGCCTCGATGGCCGCCTGCTTGATGTTGTCGGGCGTGTCGAAGTCCGGCTCGCCCGCGCCGAGAGAGATGACGTCACGGCCCGCCGCCTTCAGCTCCCGGGCCTTCTGGGAAACGGCAATGGTGGGCGACGGCTTGATGCGGGAAAGGGAATCGGCGAGAAAACCCATCTGTCTGGCTCCAGTAAAAAAGCGGTTCACATCCGGTGCCGGACAGTATAACGCCCCGTTCCGCAGGGCAAGGGGCACGGCGCGGCCCGGCATGTGAAACCGGGGCTTAACGGCGGATGCCGGTCGTGGCATGCATGTTCCATGTTCGATCGTTCAGAAAAGATGCGCATGATCCCGCCGGAAGAGGCATTGCCCGGCCGCCCGGATCCAATCCCCACGGCGGAACGCCATTTCGTCAATGGCCGTCCTCTGAAAGGGCCATGGCCGGAAGGGGCGGAGGTGGTTCATTTTGGCATGGGTTGCTACTGGGGGGCGGAGCGGCGCTTCTGGCAGACCCCAGGCGTATGGGTCACTGCGGTGGGCAACATCGCGGGACATACGCCGAATCCTACCTACGATGAACTGTGCACCGGCATGACCGGCCATGCCGAGGCGGTGCTCGTGGTCTACGAGCCGGAACAGGTTCCCTTTGCCGAGCTTCTCAAGATATTCTGGGAAAACCATGACCCTACGCAGGGCATGCGGCAGGGCAACGACTTGGGGACGCAGTATCGTTCCGGCATCTGGTGCACCACGAAGGAGCAGCTCGGGTTGGTCCGGAAGAGCCGGGACATCTACCAGAAGGTTCTGCACGAGGCCGGTCATGGCGACATCACCACGGAAATCGCCATGGCGCCGGAATTCTATTATGCCGAGGAATACCACCAGCAGTATCTCGCGAAGAATCCCGAAGGCTATTGCGGTATCGGCGGGACAGGAGTTCCTTTTCCGATCAGGGAACTGGCAGGCTCGTGATTTTCAGGGTAGGCCGGACGGCAATTCATGCGGGTGCCATGATGAATTACGCAGGCAACAGTTGGAATTCCACATTGTTCCCGTTATGATAGTGAGTATCAGTTTCAAGGGCGAGGGGCATCGTTTTCTAGAGGAATAACGATGCCTTTGGATATCAGGATCATATGCCGGCACATGAGAAGGCCGGCCTGCAATTCCGCTGAAATCGTGGAGTGTTTCCGCAATCCCAGCTCAAATGCCTGCCGTCGTGGTCGAGCCTGTTTGCTGGGATGGCTGGAGGTGCGGTGGCTGTGCCGCATACTGCCGCAGATCGTGCCTCCCATACCTCTGCCGCAACCCGATCCGCCGCCTTGGGGAGAAGATCCGTTGCCCTGGCCGGCAGGGCTGGGTGCGGGGTTGACGCATACGGCCTTCGATGCGGATCTCGATCTGGATCTGCTTGCGCCCTCGCGGTTCCATCGCGACGAGACGGTGCTGCCATCCGCAGTGGCCTTCATTCGCAAGGAAGGGCTGGTGCCGGAAGCGGCCCGAAACCTGGCGGCCCGGCTGCGGGAAACGGCGGACCTTCTGGAGAAGGAAGCGGAATTGATGAAGAAGCATGCCGGGTGACCCCATGCCGGCCTGCAAGAAGGCGGGGGCTCAGTCACTCGCCGCATATTCCGCCAGTCGGCGCAGATAGGCGTCACAAGCAGCAAGCTGGTCGAGATCCACATACTCGTCCGGCTTGTGGGCCTGTTCGATATGACCGGGGCCACAGATCACCGCCGGCATGCCGGCCTGTGCGAACAATCCGGCTTCGGTACCGTAGGAGGCGCGGTGGCAGCCGTTGGCTCCGGCGAAGCGCATGGCCAGCCGGGCCGCCGGAGAATCTTCTTCATGCTGCAGACCGGGAACGGCATTGACGATCTCCGTGCTGATTCCGGCATCCTCGGCCACCTGCTTCATGGCGGGCTCCAGCCGTGTTCTGGCGAATTCCTGTACCCGCTTGGGAATGACGCCGGGAGTGGCATCCGGCATGAGGCGCGTCTCCCAGTCGATGACACAGTGCCGCGGAATGATGTTCTTGGCCGTGCCGCCGGAAACGAGACCGATGTTGACGGTGGTATGTGGCGGCTCGAATCCCGATTCGGGATTGGCCTTTTCCCGTTCCTCGGCGGCAATGCGGTTGATTTCCACGATCACCTCGCCGGCCGCCATGATGGCATTGACGCCCAGATGCGTGCAACTGGAATGGGCCTCGTGGCCGGTCACCACGGTGCGCATGACCTCGATGCCCTTGTGTGCCGTCACAACATTCATGCCTGTCGGCTCGCCGACGAATACCGCCTCGACAGGAGGCAGATTGTCCTTCATCCAGTCGATCATCGGCCGCACGCCGGTGCAGCCCACTTCTTCGTCACAGGACAGGGCGAGGATGATCGGCCGTTTCAGATCACGTGCCAGGAATTCCGGGACGAGAGCCAGCGCGGAGGCGATGAATCCTTTCATGTCACATGTGCCGCGGCCATAGGCGCGCCCCTCTTCCCGTTCGACGCGCAACTGGAAAGGATCGGAAGACCAGTCCTGATCATCGACGGGAACTACGTCCGTGTGGCCGGAGAGCACCAGACCGCCTTCCACCTGCGGACCGATGACCGCCACCAGATTGGCCTTGTCCGGCCCGAAATCCACGCGCGTGGAATCAATGCCGAATGCAGCCAGCCAGTCCTGAACGAAGGTGATGAGCTCAAGGTTGGAATTGCGGCTGGTGGTGTCGAAGGCAACCAGCCTTTCCAGCATTTCCACCGTGGACATCCGTTCGGCCATGTCGGCACCTTGTCTTTTTGCGCATTCGCGGCTTAAGTTGCGCAGCAGGCGGCGCGCCTGCAGTCATTTCGCGGGCAGGGAGTTTCTCTCCCTAGCATCTCGCCAACAGGAAATACACCCCCGCATGGGGCTACGGACAAGGGGCTTGTCGCATCATGGACCAGCGCAACGGTTTCGATCTGAGAAAGTACATCCGCTCCATCCCGGACTATCCGAAGAAGGGCATCATCTTTCGCGACATCACCACGTTGATGGCCTCCGCTCATGGGCTGCGCGCCTGCGTGGACGAGCTGGTCTGGCCGTTTCTTGAGGTGGATATCGACTACGTGATCGGCATCGAGGCGCGCGGTTTCATCCTTGGTGGTGCGGTGGCACACGAGCTGGGGCGCGGCTTCGTGCCCATCCGCAAGCGCGGCAAGCTGCCCTGGAAGGTGATCGGCAAGGACTACGAGCTGGAATATGGCGTGGATCGCATCGAGGTACACGCCGATGCCATCCGGGAAGGAGACCGGGTGCTGCTCATCGATGATCTGATCGCCACCGGCGGCACGGCCAATGCCGCCATCGACCTGATCCGGGAATCCGGTGGCGAGCTGGTTGCCGCGGCCTTCGTCATAGATCTTCCGGAGCTTGGCGGCTCCCGGAAGCTGAAGGAAAAGGGCGTGAAGGTGCATACTCTGGTGGAATTCGAGGGCGCCTAGGGCAAAAGGGCGAAAAAAGCCTTGCCTTGGCGATCAGTTGGTGTATTCACTCCGGCAATTTGGGCGCTGGCCGGAAGCATTGAGGAAACATGCCGAAAAGAACCGACATCCAGTCCATCCTCGTCATCGGTGCAGGCCCCATCGTCATCGGTCAGGCCTGCGAATTCGACTATTCCGGCGCCCAGGCCATCAAGGCGCTGAAGGAGGAGGGCTATCGGGTCATCCTCGTCAACTCCAACCCGGCCACCATCATGACCGATCCGCAGCTTGCGGATGCCACATACATCGAGCCCATCACGCCGGAAGTGGTGGAGAAAATCATCGAGAAGGAGCGCCCGGATGCCCTGCTTCCCACCATGGGCGGACAGACAGCACTGAACACGGCGCTGTCGCTGGAGCGCAGCGGCGTCCTCGATCGCTTGGGCGTGAAGATGATCGGTGCCCGTGCCGATGTCATCGACAAGGCGGAAGATCGTGAGCTCTTCCGCAAGGCCATGGAGAAGATCGGGCTCGACCTGCCGCGATCGGCCTTCGTCAACACCTCCGAGCTCAAGCGCCGCTTCCGGCAGGAGTACGAGGCCGGGCGTTCCGCGATCATGGAACGCTTTCCGGAAGGCGAAGAGCGCGACAAGGCGCTGGCCGACTTCGAGGCCGAATGGCTGGAGCGCGAATGGGAACGCCGCGAGGAGCACCGGCTGGAGGCCATGCGGCAGATCTTCGCCGCCTACAAGGTCACGGGGCTGCCGGCTATCGTGCGTCCCTCCTTCACCTTGGGCGGCACCGGCGGTGGCATCGCCTACACGCTGGAAGAACTCTATGACATCGCGCTGGGTGGCGTGGAAGCGTCGCCGACCTCCGAGGTGCTGATCGAGGAATCCATTCTCGGCTGGAAGGAATACGAGATGGAGGTCGTCCGTGATCGTGACGACAACTGCATCATCGTCTGCTCCATCGAGAACGTCGATCCCATGGGCGTGCACACCGGCGATTCCATCACCGTGGCGCCGGCCCTGACCCTGACCGACAAGGAATATCAGCGGATGCGCAATGCATCCATTGCGGTACTGCGTGAAATCGGCGTGGAAACGGGTGGCTCCAACGTCCAGTTCGCCATCAACCCGCAGGACGGGCGGATGGTGGTCATCGAAATGAACCCCCGCGTTTCCCGCTCGTCCGCCCTGGCTTCCAAGGCAACCGGTTTCCCGATTGCCCGGGTCGCGGCCAAGCTGGCCGTCGGCTACACGCTGGACGAGCTGAAGAACGAGATTACCGGCGGGGCCACACCGGCTTCGTTCGAACCGACCATCGACTACGTGGTGACCAAGATCCCGCGTTTCGCCTTCGAGAAGTTTCCCGGTGCACAGCCGGTTCTTTCCACCGCCATGAAGTCGGTGGGCGAGGTCATGGCGATCGGCCGCACCTTTGCCGAATCGCTGCAGAAGGCCCTGCGCGGACTGGAAACCGGCCTGACCGGTCTTGACGAGGGGGAGCTGGACGGACTGGGGCAGGGCGATGATCGCAATGCCATCCGGGCGGCACTCTCCCGCGCCACGCCGGACCGCATCCTCAAGATCGCGCAGGCCATGCGGCTGGGCTGGGATCTGGAGGAGATCCACCGCATCACTCGCTATGATCCCTGGTTCCTGCAGCGGCTGGCCGAGATCGTGGAGATGGAGCAGCGGGTGCGTGAGCACGGTCTGCCAGAAGATGCCGAGAACATGCGCATGCTGAAGGCGATGGGCTTCTCCGACGCCCGCCTGGCGCAGCTTGCCGGGCTGGACGAGCACGAGGTGCGTGCCCGCAGGTATGCTCTGGGCGTGCGTCCCGTGTTCAAGCGGATCGATACCTGTGCCGCCGAGTTCGCCTCTCCCACCGCCTACATGTATTCCACCTACGAAATCGGTCTGCCCGGCGTGATGGATGGATGCGAGGCGCAGGTGTCCGATCGCAGGAAGGCGGTCATCCTCGGGGGTGGCCCCAACCGCATCGGTCAGGGCATCGAATTCGACTACTGCTGCTGCCATGCCGCCTTCGCATTGTCCGACATGGGCATCGAGTCGATCATGGTGAACTGCAATCCGGAAACGGTCTCCACCGACTTCGATACCTCCGACCGGCTCTACTTCGAGCCGCTGACGGCGGAGGACGTTCTGGAAATCCTGCACAAGGAGCGGCAGGAGGGTGAACTGGCCGGTGTCATCGTGCAGTTCGGCGGACAGACTCCGCTGAAGCTGGCGGATGAGCTGATGCGCAACGGCATCCCCATTCTCGGCACCTCGCCGGATGCCATCGACCTGGCAGAAGACCGCGACCGTTTCTCCAGACTGCTGAAGGATCTCGGCCTGCGCCAGCCGGAGAACGGCATCGCCCGGACAGCGGAAGAGGCCATCGAGATCGCCGAATCCATCGGCTATCCGGTGGTCATCCGTCCCTCCTACGTGCTCGGTGGACGGGCCATGGAGATCGTGCGCGACCGGGCACAGCTGGAGCGCTACATCAGCGAGGCGGTGGTGGTTTCCGGTGATTCTCCGGTGCTCATCGACAGCTATCTCGACAATGCCATCGAGGTGGACGTGGACGTGCTGGCCGACAGGCGGACGGTCTTCGTCGCCGGCATCATGGAGCACATTGAGCAGGCCGGTATCCATTCCGGCGACTCCGCTTGCTCATTGCCGCCGCACAGCCTCTCCGAAGACGTGATCGGCGAGATCGAGCGCCAGAGCGTGGAGCTGGCCCGTGCCCTTGATGTCTGTGGCCTGATGAACGTGCAGTATGCGGTGAAGGATGGCACCGTGTACATTCTGGAGGTCAACCCGCGCGCATCCCGTACTGTGCCTTTCGTGGCCAAGGCTACAGGAAGGCCGGTGGCCAATATCGCAGCGCGGGTCATGGCCGGTGTCGAACTGGCGGAATTCGGCCTGCAGGACAGACGGCTCGACCATATCAGTGTGAAGGAGGCGGTTTTCCCCTTCAACCGGTTCCCGGGCGTGGACACGCTGCTCGGTCCGGAAATGCGCTCCACCGGTGAGGTGATGGGCATGGATCGCGATTTCGCCATGGCCTTCGCCAAGGCGCAGCTAGGGGCAGGGCAGCAGCTTCCCATGTCCGGCACCGTCTTCATTTCCGTGCGCGATGCCGACAAGAAGGATGTTCTGGAGCCGGCGCGCCTGTTGCACGAACTGGGTTTCACCATTATTGCCACCGGTGGCACGCGGGATTTCCTCGTCGAACACGGCGTGCCGGCAAGACGGGTGAAAAAGGTGCAGGAGGGCCGGCCCAATATCGTCGATGCCATTGCCAACGGCGAGGTGCAGCTGGTGATCAACACCACCGAGGGTGTCTCCAGTCAGAACGCCTCGCGTTCGATCCGTCAGCAGGCCTTGGCCTCGGGCATTCCCTATACCACTACCCTGGCCGGGGCGCGCGCCACGGCAGAAGCCATAAGAGCCCTGAAGGAACGTCCACTTGAAGTGAAGTCGCTTCAGGAGTATATTGCCTGACGCAAAAGCAGCCTCACACGCCTCCTGCCGGGTCTTGGCGACCAAGCGGGAAGGGTGTTTTTTGCTGGAAATCGTATGGGGGCAGGTTCTGCCGTGCGGGGCACACGGCGGAACGTTGCGAATGACATAACGGACAACTGGACGATCATGGAAAAGATCCCGATGACAGCGGCGGGGCATGCCGCCCTGCAGGAGGAAATCCGTCACCTGAAGACGGTGGAACGGCCGCGCATCATCAAGGCCATCGCCGAGGCGCGCGCCCACGGCGATCTGTCCGAGAACGCGGAATACCATGCCGCAAAGGAACAGCAGGCCTGGAACGAGGCCCGTGTTGCGGAGCTTGAGGACAAGCTCTCGCGCGCCGAGGTGATCGATGTCTCCGGCCTTTCCGGAGACAGGGTCCAGTTCGGAGCGACCGTGACGCTGGTGGACGAGGACACCGACCAGGAAGTGACCTACCAGATCGTCGGTGATTTCGAGGCCGATGTCGCCAAGGGCAAGATCTCCATTTCCTCCCCTATCGCCCGTGCGCTGATTGGCAAGGAGGTCGGAGATTCCGTCGAGGTGAACACGCCCGGCGGCGGCAAGTCCTATGAGATTCTTTCCGTGGAGTACAAATAGGGTTCCGATACGTCGGAACAGGGAAATGCAAAGGGGCCCGGATGAATTCCGGGCCCCTTTTCTGCTACGCCCGCAATGGCCGGGGAAGCAAAAGGCTTTCAGGGGCACAGATGGCCTGGATGTGGTGGATGCGAAAAGACCTGCACGATCAGACGATCAACCGGAAAAACATTCCAGAAGAGGACTTTTACTTCCGTTTCCGTCGCTTGCCATCATGTACAGCAGATGCGGCACGAACCTCATCTGTTAGCCGTGCGGCGTTTTTGTGACTTTTTCAACGGAAGGCCGAGTAGCGACCAAGCCTGAATGCCGCCCCGATAATAATGCAGCCTTTCCGGTGGATAGCCAACCTCCACAAGTGCCTTGATGTTTCGTGGGGATTGCGGACAGAAATCGCCATTGCAGAAGAGCATGAGCTCGCGCACATTGGTGAAATCCCACGTTCCATCCGGAAGTTTGCGGGCACCGAGCAGGATCAGGATTTTCTCCTTATACGGATTATCCTTGCTGAAGAGCGAGGAGGGGACGTTGACCGCCCCCGGGATGGTGCCTTTCCGGTATTCCTTCGGCGTGCGGGAATCGATCAGTACCCCCGTCATCTGCCTGCCGTGTTTCTTCAGGAACTCGATAACCTCAAGCTCGCCTGCAGGCTGAACGCCCGGAGCAGGTATCATCGGCTGGATACAGAACGGAGGACAGGGCCGCGAAGTCAGCGTATACTCGTTCCGCAGCCTGTTCTTCGTGTCCTGCATCCGCCGGATCCTGTATTTCTGCCTGCCGACCTGAACGTCGACATATGGCACGCCTTTCGTGATGTTGACCTTTTCCGCTCGGGCTCCCGAACTTCCACCAGTTGCGGTGAAGATGACAAACCCCAGACAGAATGCGCCAGCAACAAGCCGGCGAAGATTCAGCTGCATCAACAAATGCATGATCCACGTACCCCCATTGAATGAACGGTCCTGCTGCGGATCGCGATGATCCGCGCAAATGACCCGCTATCGCCTCGCGCGAAGTAGTGGTAGCATCTTCAATCCATCAGCGCATGTGTCATGTGGTATTTTTCAACCACTGAATGCAAAGGGGTGCGGTTCATGTGGCGATTCTGCCACGGATGCGATGGCATTGCGGCGGGAAGTGGCGAATTCAGCCATCCTTGTTGTCCCGTCTCTTCCCGGCCCCGCCTTTTGTCACGATCGGCAGTCCCAGAAGCTGCCATCCCCGGATCCCGTTGCGGTAGTAGTGCAGCTTCTCGGGTGGATAGCCCAGCTTGACAAGTGTTCGGATGTTGTTTGGCGACATGGAGCATGTCGGCCCGATGCAGAAGAGCATGAGCTCGCGCACGTTGGTGAAATCCCATGTCCCGTCCGGGCGTTTCACGGCGCCGAGTACAGTCAGGATACGCTCCTGATAGGGATTATTTTCCGCCAGCAGCACCGAGGGAATGTTGATGGCCCCGGGAATCGTGCCGCGGCGGTACATCTTCGGTGTCCGGGAATCGATGAGCAGGCCGCTCAGATCCTTCCCCCGCGTCCGGAGAAACTCTATCACCTCCAGCTCACCGGCCACGTTCACACCCGGTGCCGGCTCGACAGGCTGGATGCAGCGCGGCGGGCACGGCAGCGAGGTAAGGGTAAGCGGTCCGGTCAGTTTGTGGCGGGTGTCCTGAATCCTTTTGATGCGGAATTTCTGCTTTCCCACCTGGACGTCCACGTAAGGCATCCGTCTGGTAATGTTGACCTTTTCTGCCCATGTATCCGACATGGTACCACCTGCCGCCATCATGGCGACACAGGTGAGCAGTACGTTGCCAATCCTGCTCCGAAGCATGCTACCCCCTTTTCTTTCTGTTCCGATGCGCGATATGCGAGCAATGTCCTGATGATTCGCACATCCGAATCATTTCAGGGTGTGGGTATCACGGTGCAGATGGAAGTTGTAGGTGGTGGAATGCCTCCCCTTGGAGTTTTGCGCCGGAATGCCGCATGCTCTCCATATTGCGGGAAAGCAACTCCGTTTGTTCACGTCCCAGCTGCATCGTTCACCGTCTGCGTGGCAGTGACGAGAGAGGAGACCCCGTGTTGTGTCTTGCGCCAGTGGTGCGGGCGAAACAGAAAGTCCCACAGCGCAAGCCATGCTGCGGCGGACAGGAGCATCCAGTACAGCGGCAGGGCCAGCAGCCACGGCCAGAGTTTCAGCAGGCCGCGGCGATAGAGGCCGAGCGCGCCGCACAGCATCGTCGCACCATAGCCTGCCGCCAGCACCATGGCGCCCAGAGCCGTTTCCACGGTTGCCCACAGGTCGGTTTCTCCACTTCCGCCGACGATGACGTCCCTGAGTGTGATGGCAACGAAGAACGGATGGGCCAAGGCGGCGAAGACCTCTGCCCCGAGCATGCCGTGAAGGGTAAAGAGACCGCCTGCACCTGCTTCCCGCATGAAGGCGAGCGGCCTGCGCATGTGGACGAGCCATGTCTGCATCCAGCCTTTCATCCAGCGCGCACGCTGGAGAATCCAGGGGCGCACCGTGCAGCAGGCCTCCTCCCAAGTGACCGAGGGCAGACATCCGGTCCGCCATCCGGCCCGTGCCAGACGGAAGCCCAGGTCGGCATCTTCCGTGACGTTGAAGGGGTCCCATCCACCGACACCCTTCAGCGCATCAAGGCGGAAGTGGTTGGAAGTGCCGCCAAGGGGCAGGGGAACCTCCATTTCCGCCAGCATGGGAAGGATGACTTCGAAGTGGCTGGCGTATTCGATGGCAAAGAGGCGCGTCAGCCATGTTTCGTTGGCATTGTACCAAGTCAGCCGCGCCTGCAGACAGGCCAGATTTTCCGGCGCCGCCGCGAAGTGCTCTGCGGCGATGCGCAATTGACGGGGATGAGGAATGTCCTCGGCATCGAAGATCGTGACCAGTTCCCCGCGGGAGAGATGAAGCGCGTGGTTGAGGGCCTTGGGCTTGGTGTGGGGACCGATATCCGGAACCGTTATCACCTCGAAATGGTCGGGCAGGGCAATGTCGGCCAGAGCGGAACGGGTGATGTCGTCGTCCTCCTCCACCACCAGCTTGATGTCTAGACGATCGGCGGGATAGTCGAGGGCTTTCAGTGACGCTGTGATCTGGTGCAGCACTGCCGGCTCCTTGTACAGCGGCACAAGGACGCTGTAGACGGGCAGCTGTGCGTCGGTCAGCTGGGGCGGCGGGGCGCATTCCAGCGGCGGCCGTAGTGCCATCAGGCGCAGGGCCGACATGGACAGGAAAAGCGTGGCGAAAAGCAGCGTCAAAACGGCCCCGGCCGTTTGCGGAAACTGCCAGACCAGCATGCCGAAGCCTGTCGCGAGGCCGGAAAGCACCACCATCTGCCGCCCATCGAATCTGCGCATGGCCGACATCTCCGGAGATCTGCGCGCCAAGGCAAAGGCTGCTTCCTCCGCGAAATGCTTGGCTGCCGCTCTTTCCAGAGCCGTCAGAAAATCCCCGTTCTCCGCACGCCAGAGCACCGAGTGCCCCGCTTCCCGCGCCTTGTCCGCAGCCCTCTTGTCTACCGCCACGCAATAGACACGCTTTCCGAGTCTCTCTACCGGGGCGAACCTGAAACGGCCTGCGCGCACGAGATCGTCATGAGAAAGTTTCCGCAGTTCCTGCTCAAGACGCGCTGTCGACATGCGCGGAAGAACCGCGAATTCCGGCAGATGGCAGTTTTTCCGGGACAAAAACCCCCTGTTCCTGTCACCCTGAACGGGCTGACAGGCCCCGAACCCCATGAACATGATCTCTCTCCCTAGGCAACGAAGCCTGTTGTCCATTTGCCTGACCGCATCTGGTCAGGTTATGAACCCTCTTGGTATGCAGGCATGGAAGGTCCGACACCCATTTCAATCAATGGTGGAATTGACAGTATGTTGCGCGTCTGTGGAAAGATGTTGAAAACATTGCAACTCTAGATAGATGGAATCTAGAAAGGTGCCTCTTTTCTTCCAGATCCCGAAAGTCCGGGCCGCCTGTACCGCCCTCTGGTTCCTCCTCGCGATCGGGGTGGTGCCGCTGCAGGCGGCGGAGAAGGCTACATCCATTACGGATATTCCACGGTTCAGGCATGTCGATGCCGGGCTTGCGGCCATGACACTGAAGCGCTTTCCCCGCATACGGTTCCTGGTGACTGCGGACTTTCCACCGTTTGTCTACCGCACTGGCCGCGGCCGCCTGACGGGATATGCCATGGGCGTGGCCAACGCGCTGTGCGCGGAGGCACGGGTGAAGTGCGATTTCATCGAGGTGCCGTGGAGCAGGTTGCAAGGTGCCCTGCGCACCGGCGTTGGCGACGTCATCCTTGCCGGCCCCCGCCTGACAGCGGAAAATGCGGAGGTCATGGATTTCACCCGTCCCTATCTGCGAGCGCTTGGTGCCTTTGCCGTACGCCGCAAGGGATTGATCCGCGAGGCCACGGGGCAGGCCATGGCCGGACGCCGCATCGGTGTTGTCAAGGACACGGTGCATGCCAAGTGGCTGCGAAACAACTTCGGCCATTCCCGTATCCACCAGTATGGCGACTTCGAGAAGGCTGCGGAGGCCCTGCGCACCGGGCGGGTGGACGCACTCTTTGGAGATTGGCTTCAGCTCGGTTTCTGGGTGCAGGGTGCGGCATCGAAGGATTGCTGCCGCCTGCTGCCGGGGTGGTTTGCAGCCCGCGACTTTACCTGGAACGATACCGTCATGGCCGTGAAACGGGGCAATCGCGCCCTGCGGCGGGTGCTCGACCGCTACCTCGACGTTCTGGACAGCGAGGGCCGCCTTGCACTCATGGCCATGCGGTTTCTGCCCGTGGGCCGCAAGGAGGAGAAGAAAAAATGAGCGAAGGGGAATGGCTGGTGGACGGAGAGGGGCCGGACAGGCCGCTGCTGATCCTGGCGCACGGGGCCGGTGCGGGATACGACACGCCCTTCATGACCCGCATGACCGCGATGATCGCCGCCCATGGCATCATGGTGGCCCGTTTCGAGTTCTCCTACATGCGCCGCAGGCGCGAGACGGGCAGGCGCGCCGGGCCAGGTCGGGCCGAGCGGCTCATGGGAGAATATGAGGAGCGGATCCGGCAATGGGCGGATCGCACGCCCCTGTTCATCGGCGGCAAGTCCATGGGCGGGCGCATCGCCTCCATGCTGGCGGATCCGCTGCATGTGGAAGGGCTGGTGCGCGGTCTTGTCTGCCTCGGTTATCCGTTCCATCCGCCCGGGCGGCCGGAAAACCTGCGCATCGATCATTTGAAAGATCTGCACACGCCGACCCTGATCTGCCAGGGTGACCGTGATCCCTTCGGCCGTCGTGATGAGGTGGAGGCATACGGTCTTTCTGCATCCATCCGCTTCTGCTGGCTGCCGGATGGTGATCACGACCTCAAGCCGCGGGTGAAAAGTGGTGAGACCTGGGCGGGCAACATGGAGATGGCGGCGCGAAAGGTGGCGGATTTCGTTCACGGCATCGCTGGCGACTGAAAAGCGCTGCCGGGCAGGAGTGGAAGGATCAGCTGCGAGCTTTCAGGGCCGCGGTCAGCGTGCCTTCATCGAGGTATTCCAGCTCGCCCCCCACTGGTACGCCATGGGCCAGTCGGGTCACCCTCACGTTGCAGTCCTTCAGGGCCTCGGCGATGTAGTGTCCCGTGGTCTGCCCCTCGACAGTAGCATTCAGGGCGAGGATCACCTCCGAGACTTCCGCAGCGCCGGCACGCTCCACGAGCCTGGGGATGTTGAGGTCCTCCGGAGTAATGCCCTCTATGGCCGACAGCACACCACCCGTGACGTGATAGATGCCGTTGAAGGCGCCGGCCCGTTCCAGCGCCCACAGGTCGGAAACGTCCTCCACAACGCAGATTACGTCACGCCGTCGGCGTGTGCTGCTGCAGATGCCGCAGGGATCCCGAGTATCGAGGTTGCCGCATTCGGAGCAGGTGCGCACCGCTTCCGAAGCCCGGTGCAGGGCCTCGGCCAGCGGTTCCAGCAGAGTATGGCGGTTCTTCATCAGATGCAGCACGGCACGGCGCGCCGAACGCGGCCCGAGGCCGGGAAGGCGGGCCAGAAGCTGGATCACACGCTCGATTTCCGCTCCGGTGGAATGCTCCGTCACGTGCCGGCTCCGTTCGCGATGCGGGAAAGAAAGAGAGAGTCACATTGGCAGGTTCATGCCGGGTGGCAGGGGCAGGTCGCCAGTAGCCTCCTTCATCTTCTCGGCCATGAGTTCCTCCATTTTCACCCGCGCGTCATTGCAGGCGGCCACAAGAAGATCCTCCAGAATCTCCTTCTCCTCGGGCTTCAGAAGGGATTCATCGATCTCCACATCCTTCGTCTCGCCCTTGCCGGTAACGGTAACGGAGACCATGCCACCCCCCGCGACGCCCATCACCGTGGTCTGTGCAAGTTCCTCCTGCATGCGCTGCATGCGAGCCTGCATCTCCTGAACCTGCTTCATCATGGCGCCGAGATCCTTCATGATTCCTCCTCCTGGGTCGAATTCGCCACCGCCGGCTCGGGCGGTCTGACATCCACCACGCGCGCATCTGGAAAACGGCGCAGAATCTCCTGCACTTCCGGTCGCTCCTCCGCCCGGGCGAACAGGGATTCACGCATTCTCAGGCGGCGCGCATGCAGCGTCTCCTCGCCCGGCTCGTCGGAGAGGATCACTGCCCAGCGGCGGCCCGTCCACATCTCCAGCTTCCGGGCGATTTCGTTGGCCAGATCCCGAGGAGCGTCCGCCTCCAGAGCGATTTCCAGCCGCCCCTCGGAAACGCGCACCGGGCGCACCTGCCGCTCAAGCGCCGTTTTCAGGCGCAAGTCGCGCATCTTCCCGGCCAACTCCACGATTTCCCCGAAGCTCTGCGGTGCGGGGAGCCGTTCGGCAGTTGCCGCTCGTGCCACGCCCCCGGAGCCGGTGCCGGGCGGGACATCCTCAGCGGATGGCGCGTGATCCCGCATGGCAATCCCGGACGGTCCGCCGGGAGCGGGTGAAACGGGCGGAGCGGCAACAGCGGATGGAGACGGCCGGGCGGGCCGGGCTCCCGCAGCACTGGTGGCACTGCTTTCGGCCGTGCCGGCGGGGGTCTGCGAAAGTCGCTTCACCAGATCGGCCGGAGAGGGCATGTCCGCCGCATGGGCCAGCCGGATGAGTACCATCTCCGCCGCCGGCAGCGGTCGGGATGCCGCCTGCACCTCGGCGACACCCTTCAGCAGCATCTGCCAGGCCCGGGTGAGAGCGGGCATGGAGAGCTTTCCGGCCAGATCCAGACCGCGCCTGCGCTCCTCTTCGGAATGCGCTGCATCGGCTCCGGCTTCGCCAAGAATGCGCATGCGCGTCACCAGATGCGTGAAGGCGGCAAGATCGTTAAGTACGGTCAGCGGTTCGGCCCCCAGCGCATGCTGCTCGGCCAGCGCGGAAAGGGCTTCCTCGAGCCGTCCGCCCATCACCGCCTCGAACAGGTCGATGACGCGGGTGCGGTCCATCAGGCCCAGCATGGAAGAAACATCTTCCGTGCGCACGGCGTCCTGGCCATAGGCGATGGCCTGATCCAGCAGTGACAGGGCGTCGCGCACACTGCCTTCTGCGGCGCGCGCAATGAGCCGCAGTGCCTCCTCCTCGTGGCCCACCTTCTCCTGCTCGCACACCCGGGCCAGATGGCGCATCAGGGGCGCACTCTCCACCCGCCGCAGATCGAATCGCTGGCATCGCGAAAGCACTGTCACCGGAACCTTGCGGATCTCCGTTGTGGCGAAGATGAACTTCACATGCTCCGGCGGCTCCTCCAGCGTCTTCAGTAGCGCGTTGAAGGCCGCCTTGGAGAGCATGTGCACCTCGTCGATGATGTAGACCTTGTAGCGCGCCGAGATCGGCTTGTAGGGCACCTGCTCGATGATCTCGCGGATGTTGTCCACGGAGGTATGGGAGGCGGCGTCCATCTCGATCACGTCGACGTGTCGCGATTCGAGGATCGCCTCGCAGTGTTCTCCCATCTCGTCCATGTGGACGGTGGGACGATCGGAAAGGGAATAGTTCAGGGCGCGGGCGATGAGGCGCGCCGTTGTCGTCTTGCCGATTCCACGCACGCCGGTGAGCATGTAGCCCTGCGCAATGCGCCCCGTCTCGAAGGCGTTGGCCAGCGTGCGCACCATGGCCTCCTGCCCGACCAGCTCTTCGAAGCGCTTTGGCCGGTATTTGCGCGCCAGTACGCGATAGGGCGTCGTGGCGGTCTCCGCGGGGGTATGGCTGGTGGCGTCGCTCAATCCCGGTTCCCTTCAGGATCCCTGCCTCTCCGTGATCGGCGGAAGGCGCCTCCCGCCCTCCCGTCGGCGGGCGGCGGGGTGGAAGACTGGACGCGACCCGCGCGCGTCTCGCCTGGGCTGCTTCCTTCCGGACCTGACCCGCTGGGCGGACGGCAGCGTCCGCGCCAGTCTTCCGCCTCCTATATCGGACGGATGGCTGGGCGATGCAAGCGCTTTCGACATTCCTCCACCAGCCGGCAAGGGCATGGCGTTTATCCACAGGTTCCGGAAATGTTCTTGATGGCAATCTGACGTTGCGTTAGTAATGAGCCTCAATCATGGAGGGAGAGAGATGGTTTCGCGTGTCGCCACGGTGGCGTTTCGTGGCATCGAGGCCGTCCCGGTGGATGTGCAGGTGCTGCTCTCCTCGGGGCTGGTGGCCTTTTCCATAGTCGGGTTGCCGGACAAGGCGGTGGCCGAAAGCCGCGAGCGGGTGCGTGCTGCCCTGCACGCCATCGGGCTGGCCCTGCCGGCGAAGCGCATCACCGTCAACCTGGCGCCTGCCGACCTGCCCAAGGAAGGCAGTCACTATGATGCACCCATCGCCCTGGCCATCCTGTCGGCCATGGGGGTGCTGCCGGCAGAGTTCCTGTCGCGCTGGCTTGTCGTCGGCGAGCTCTCCCTGGATGGATCGCTGTCATCGACGGCTGGCGCGCTGCCAGCCGCCATGGCGGCGGCGGCTGCCGGCCTCGGCATCATCTGTCCGAAGGCCAACGGCCCGGAGGCGGCCTGGGCCGGAGAGGATGTGGACGTCCTTGCCCCGGCGACACTTGTGCAGATCGTCAACCACGTGCGAGGCACTCAGGTGCTCGGCAGGCCAGCGCCGAAAATCGCGGAAAAGGCGGAGAACATGCCGGACCTCGCCGACGTACGCGGGCAGGAGGCAGCGAAGCGGGCGCTGGAAGTGGCGGCTGCGGGAGGTCATCACATGCTGATGACGGGACCGCCGGGAGCGGGGAAATCCATGCTGGCGGCACGGCTGCCTTCCATCCTGCCGCCCATGGACGCCCGCGAAATGCT
>JAJRRY010000093.1 GCA_024279095.1 Alphaproteobacteria bacterium | reverse complement strand
TTGCCTGCAATGGAAGATGCCTCGGTCGTGGCCCGCGCGTTGGATCCCGTCATGGCCCGAATGTGCGAGGGGCTGGTGCGTCTCGTTCAGAACGGATTCCCGTATAGGAGGAAGTTGCTCAACCATCATCCCGCAATGGTGGTAAATTCATCAGACCTTTCACTGGGGCGTATTGCGCACTTTGTGACGGCATCCCTGACGGCGCGGATTGGGCGGCGCATAGCTGCGCTTGCAGGCCGCAAGGCCGATGCCTGGATGGTAGGTTGGAAAGCCGTGAAGCCGGGAGAAACGTTGCTGGAAGCCGGAGATCTGGACGAGAACGCCTACAGGATATATCCGGACGACGGGCGTCGGTATCTGGCCGATCCGTTCGTTTTCGTGAAGGACGGCAGGCGCTTCGTTTTCGTCGAGGAATTTCCCTTTGCCACGGGAAAGGGTGTGATCTCCGCTTTTGAAGTTGATTCGAAAGGTGAAGCGGGCGAACTGCTTCCCGTGCTGGATGAGGATGTGCATCTTTCCTATCCGCATGTCTTCGCAAGTGACGGGGAAATATGGATGATTCCCGAATCCGGAGAGGCTCGGGAAGTGCGCCTCTACCGTTGCGTGTCCTTTCCCGACCGCTGGGAACCCGTCGAAGTTCTCGTGAAGGGTCAGGAGCTTTCCGATGCCACCGTGTGCCGTCTGAATGACCGGTGGTGGATGTTCGCCACCGAGCGGACACGGCATGGATCCAGCTGGGACGCCCTTGCCATATTTCAGGCGGAACACCTGAAGGGACCATGGCATGCACATGACGCCAATCCCGTTCTGGTGGATGCCGGACAGGCACGGCCAGCAGGGGAGGTGCATGTCCGCAATGGCCGTATCTTCAGGCCTGCGCAGGACTGCCGGGAGGGCTACGGGGCAGGTCTGACCATCTGTCGGGTCGACCGGATCGACGAGGCATGCTATTTGCAAAAGGTAACAAAAAACATCCATCCTCGCGCCAAAAAGGGAATCCATACACTCAATGCCGCCGGGGGGCTTGAGGTGGTGGATTTCTTCGGGCAGCCTCCGGCTTCCCGGGGAAAGGTGTGAGTAGGGAGTATGGACCCGGAGGCGGGGGACGGGGCGCTACCCGTCATCCGGGGAGGCAACTATCGCGCAGAAGGACGACCATGACGAAGATCCTGCTTGCTGAAGACGACAATGACCTGCGGATATTTCTCAAGAAGGCCCTGCAGCGCGCCGGGCACGAGGTCATGGACTTCGCGGAAGGCGCCAGCGCCTGGATGGCCCTGCAGAGCGAGCCGGTGGAGCTGCTGCTGACGGACATCGTCATGCCGGAGATGGACGGCATCGAGCTGGCCCGGCGCGCAGCGGAGCGCTGGCCGGACATGAAGATCATGTTCATCACCGGTTTTGCCGCTGTGGCGCTGAACCCCGACAACAACGCGCCGAAGGATGCGCACATCCTCTCCAAGCCGTTTCACCTGCGCCAACTGGTGGACGAAATCGACCGGCTCATGGCGGCCTGAGAAAAACGCTTCCGGCTCCCGCCGATTTGCTCTTGAACGATCGGTGCAAGACGGATATATCGAGCGGGCGCCGGATGCGAAGCCGTCGCACAGATGGACGGGCGGTTAGCTCAGCGGTAGAGCACTACGTTGACATCGTAGGGGTCACTGGTTCGATCCCAGTACCGCCCACCATCCTTCCTCCTGGCATCATCCTCACTTCGTTCCGAACATGCGGTCACCGGCATCGCCCAGACCGGGCACGATGTAGCCGTGGTCGTTCAGGCGCTCGTCCACCGCGGCGGTGAAGATGGGCACGTCCGGATGACGCTTGCGCATGGCCTCCACGCCTTCCGGTGCCGCCAGCAGACACATGAAGCGGATGTCGCGGGCGCCGCTCTCCTTGATCCGGTCGATGGCCGCACAGACGGAGTTGCCCGTAGCCAGCATGGGATCCACGACCACAGCGGTGCGCTCCGGCATGCCTTCTGGCAGCTTCTTGTAATATTCCACGGGCTGCAGCGTGTCCGGATCACGGTACAGGCCGATGAAGCCGACGCGGGCCGACGGCACCAGATCCAGCATGCCCTCCAGAAGCCCGTTGCCGGCCCGCAGGATGGAGACCAGCACCAGTTTCTTGCCCTTCAGGATGGGGGCTTCCATGGGGGCCACGGGCGTTTCGATGTGTTTCGTCGTCAGCGGCAGGTCGTGCAGCGCCTCGTAGCCGAGCAGCAGGGAGATCTCGCGTAGAAGCTGCCGGAACACGGCGGAAGGAGTGTTCCTGTCCCGCATCAGGGTGAGCTTGTGCTGGATGAGCGGATGATCGACGACGGTCAGCATCTCGGACATGGCTCGAATTTCCGTTGGATGAGTTCATGAAGGACATGGGAATGTGTGTGCGGATCATAGCAGCCGGACGCGACGGCGCCAGCGGATAGGCCGGATTGTCAAC
>JAJRRY010000092.1 GCA_024279095.1 Alphaproteobacteria bacterium | reverse complement strand
GGCTGCGGGTGGAGGAGACGGCATTGCCTTGCCACCCGTACCGGGGCGCCGTGGCGCCAACGGGGCGGGGCGCACCACGGGTTTCTTTGGAACGCTTCCGGCCGGCCGGGCACCCGCAGGCGCGGCGGGTTTTCCCGATCCGATTCCACCAGTCAGCCGATCCCTTGAAGAGGGCGAAACGGCGCTGTTCCCGCCCGGTGCGGAGGCTTCACCTTCCCGCTTCCGTTCGGAGGCCGAAATTCCCAGCTTCTCCCGCCAGTTGCCCCCTTTTCCTGAAGCAGTGGACTTGTTGTTGGTACCGTTTGTCATGAGCGCCCGTTTCTGCCTCGATCACATTTCCTCTACCGGCCGTACTCCGAGCAGATGCAGACCGTTGGCAAGACAATAGCGTATCGCACGCAAAAAGGCGAGCCGGGTCAGGGAAAGATCCACCTGATCCTTTAAAATGAATCTCAAATGCGGTGATTCTTTGCCTTTGTTCCACAGGGCATGGAAGTCCGCGGCCAGATCCTGCAGGTAGAAAGCCACCCTGTGCGGCTCGTGTGCCTTTGCGGCAGCCTCCAGCATGCGGGGATATTCACCGATTCGTTTGACTATGGTCATTTCCGCTTCATCCTTCAGCAGGCTCCAGTCGGGTCGCCCGGCAGACGCGAAAACCTCCTCGCCGAGTTCCTCGCGGGCGTTGCGCAGCACCGAGCAGATGCGCGCATGTGCATACTGAACATAGAAGACCGGATTGTCGCGCGACTGTTCGGTCACCTTTTCGAAGTCGAAGTCCAGCGGCGCGTCATTCTTGCGGGTCAGCATCATGAAGCGCACCACGTCGGGGCCCACCTCGTCCACCACGTCGCGCAGTGTGACGAAATCCCCGGCGCGCTTGGACATGCGCACCGGTTCGCCACCGCGGAACAGCTTCACCAGCTGGCACAGGCGCGCGACAAGTTCGGCCTCGCCGCCGGACAGGGCACGATTGACCGCCTGGAGGCGTTTCACATAGCCGCCGTGATCTGCACCAAGCACGTAGACCAGTTGGCGGAAGCCGCGCGCCAGCTTGTCGCGGATATAGGCGACGTCGGCGGCGAAATAGGTGTAGGAGCCGTCGGATTTCACCAGCGGCCGGTCGATATCGTCCCCGAACTCCGTGGCGCGAAACAGCAGCTGCTCGCGATCCTCCCAGTCCTCCGGCGGCTTGCCCTTGGGTGGTGGCAGGCGTCCTTCATACACCAGCCCGCGCTCGCGCAGTTCGCGGATGGTGTCGTCAATGAGGCCGCTTTCATGCAGGGTACGTTCGGAGAAGAAGACTTCATGGGTGATGCCGAGCGCGGCAAGATCGTCACGGATCATGTCCATCATGGCGTCGATGGCGAAATCGCGCACCAGCGGCAGCCACTCCTCTTCCGGCATGTTCCGCAAGCTGTCGCCGTACTTCTCCGCCAGCGCCTTTCCGACCGGCTTCAAGTAGGCGCCAGGATAGAGGCCGGAGGGAATCTCTCCGATGTCCTCGCCCAGCGCCTCGCGGTAGCGCAGGAAAGCGGAGCGGGCCAGCACGTCCACCTGAGCCCCGGCATCGTTGATGTAGTACTCGCGCGTAACCTCGTGCCCGGTCTCCTCCAGCAGGTTCGCCAGGGCATCGCCGAACACCGCGCCGCGGCAATGGCCCACGTGCAGCGGTCCGGTGGGATTAGCCGAGACATATTCCACGTTGACCTTGAGCCCCTGCCCCAGATCGGAGCGCCCATAGGCTTCGCCCAGCTCCAGCACGGCGTCCATGAGGCGTGGCCAGAAAGCTTCCGAAAGACGCATGTTGATGAAGCCGGGGCCGGCGATCTCCACGCTGCCGATATCCGGATCGTCGCGCAGCAACGCGGTGATCTCCTCCGCGAGGTCACGCGGCTTCCGGCCTGCGGGCTTTGCCAGCACCATGGCCGCATTGGTGGTCACGTCGCCATGGGCGGGATCGCGTGGCGCCTCGACGGTAATGTGGGAAAAGTCCGTGTCTTCCGGCAGCACGCCCCTGCCGGCAAGCGTCTTCAGGGCCTTTTCGACCTTGTCGCGAATGTGATGGAAGATGTTCATGAAAACGAGTCCCGGTTTGGTGCCTCAACATGCAGGCGCTGGCGGATTAGCGGAAAAGGGGGTCCAGGTCAAACAGCCTTCGGTGCTGGTCCAATGCGTAGCGGTCTGTCATGCCGGCGATGAAGTCGCAAACCTGTCGCGGAAAGCCTGACGCGCCATGCGTCAGGGACGATTCCCGCCAGCCTTCCGGCAACAGCGAGGGATCGGCCATGTAGGCCTCGAAAAGGTCGCGCAGGATGCGCTCTGCCCGTCCCATGGCATCCATCACCTTGGGATGGTGATACATGTGCCGCTTCAGGAAAATCTGCACGACGCGCAGATCTTCTACCATCTGCGGCGAGAACTCCACCAATGGCCGCCCCAGTTCCCGAACGTCAGCGGCCGAGCGAGGGTCCAGCCTTTCCACATTGCGCCGGGTTCGGGAGATCACGTCGGAAATCATGCGCGAGATGATCCGGCGCACGGTTTCGTGGATGAGTCTGGAGCGTTCCAGGTCTCGGCGCAGGGACAGGGCCTCCGCCAGCGCCGGCCCCACAAGGGGCAAATCCGCAAGATCGATGATATCGAACAGCCGGGCCCGCAGACCATCGTCAATGTCGTGCGCATTATAGGCGATGTCGTCGGCTAGCGCCGCCACCTGTGCCTCGGCGGACGGCCACGTGTGCAGCTCGAGATCATGGATGCCGTCATGAGTGCGAATGGCCAGTGGCAGGCCGCGTTCGGCGTACTTCCCTTTCGGCCGTCCCTGTGCATCCAGCAGCGGGCCGTTGTGCTTCACCAGGCCTTCCAGCGTCTCCCATGTGAGGTTGAGGCCGTCGAACGCGGCGTATCGCCGCTCCAGTCGGGTGACGATCCGCAACGTCTGGGCGTTGTGCTCGAAGCCGCCGTGTTCCGTCATACAGGCATCCAGAGCCCGCTCGCCGGCGTGACCGAATGGCGTATGCCCCAGATCGTGCGCCAATGCCAGAGCTTCGGTCAGATCCTCGTCCAGCCCCAGTGCACGGGCGATGGAACGGGCCACCTGCGCAACTTCGAGGGAATGGGTCAGCCGCGTGCGGTAATGATCCCCCTCATTGGCGACGAAAACCTGCGTCTTGTGTTTCAGTCGCCGGAAGGCCGTGGAATGGATGACGCGATCCCGGTCCCTCTGAAAGGGGCTTCTGGCCGGGTCCTCCAGCTCTTCATGGTAACGCCCCCGCGACTGTCGCGGATCGGAAGCATAGTGCGCTCTGGCAACCGACAGGCTCATGCTGTGCTCCTTCCACCAGCCGGGAGCATATGGCGCAAGCCTTGACTTGCCCGGTAGCGGGGCCAACATACGGTGCAGTCTGAAAATGTCATGGGAATCGGTTTCATGAGCGCCAATATTACCCTGACCGAAGCGGCGGCAAAACGCATCCTCGAGATTCTGGAGGACGAACCCGACAAAAATGCCCTGCGTCTGGCCGTGCAGGGTGGCGGATGTTCCGGCTTTCAATACGACTTCCAGATCGTCGACGGGCCGGAGGATGGCGATGAGGTCATCGAACGCGATGGCGCGATGCTCGTTGTCGATACTGCTTCCCTGCCCTTCCTGTTCGGTGCCACGGTGGATTTCGAAGACACGCTCGCCGGAAGCCGTTTCGTGGTGGAAAATCCGAATGCCTCCAGCTCCTGCGGCTGCGGGGTGAGCTTCTCGATCTGAACACCTCCGTTGCCGGGCGGAAACTTCAATCCGTCATGAGCTGGCCCTTGCAACGGCCCGGCAACGGCATCGTCCCCTGAACCTTTGCAATTACATCACCCGCATGCACGAGCCTGTGCAGGCAACGGGTGAAAAGGCGTCCCTTTGCCCGGGTTCTAACCGGCGTGCGCGTGTCCGTCACAGGATTGGCAATTTCGGCAATAACTTCGCCGGCTTCGACGTATGCACCGCGTTCCTTCAGGAATACACAGATCCCGCCTGCTGGCGTCCGTACCGGTTCCGTCGCCTCGAAGGGGGCCGCAATGCCGGAGAATTCCGGCGCTGCTTGCACCTCTCCATCAATGATGCCACGCAGGATCAGAAAATCGAACAACGCACGGCCATCTCGCATGGCCAAGGCATCGTCGACGTCCAGCCGACCACGCAATTCAACCGTGACGGTGACAGGAAGTTCGCAGGTCACGCCAGTTTCACGCAGAGCGACGAATGGTGCGGCAACCGTTTCCTCGAAGGCATTGCCACCGGAGCCCCGAGCGAACATCACCACCTTTGCATCCAGCAGTCCCGCCAGATCCGTCAAAGCAGGCCAATGATCCGGATCGACGTAGAGGTGCATCTCCGCATCATCGTCCGTATGAAGATCCAGGACGATGTCGGCATCATGGGCCAGCTGCATCAGTGTCAGCTTGAGCTGCTCGTCCGCCGCATTCGGCTGCAGGGTTTCAAGATGGGTCCGCATGATGCTGCGGGCTCGGGCCGCATTCGCTACCGGATCGTCAGTGAAAACCTTGCGGGCAGCAAGAACGGCCTGCGTCGCATCCGGCCAGAAGCGATTGAAATTCCGGCCCGTCGGCAGGTGGTACCGGCCCATGTGATGCCCGAGAAGCGCCTGTGCAAAACCCGGCGGATTGGCGGCTGGAACCAGCACGACCTCACCGCGGACACGCCCTTCCCTTTCGGCGCTCTCCAGGAGACGGCGCAGATGCATGGCGGTCAGTGCCGCAGGCACTTCGTCAGCATGGGTCGAGGCCTGCACATACGCCTTCTTCTCCATTCCCGGCGTACCGAACCGACAGACCGTCAGCTGGAAATGCTGACCGGGACTCGCCGCCGGAATCTGGAGCGTTTCGCAGGCCATCAGTTGAACTTGTCCGCATTGAGCACAAGGTGGACCCAGATGGAGGCGAAATAGCCGAGCGCCACCGCCCAGGACCATTTCAGGTGCTTAAAGAAGGTATAGTGCTGGCGAGCCACGCCCATCAGCGCCACACCGGCGGCCGAACCGATGGACAGAAGCGAGCCGCCCACGCCGGCAGTGAGCGTGATGAGCAGCCACTGTCCGTCGGACATCTGCGGATCCATGGTCAGCACGGCGAACATGAGCGGGATGTTGTCGACGATGGCGGACATGATGCCGATGATGGTGTTGGCCGCCGTCGGCCCCAAGCCGTCATAGAGTACCTGACTCATCAGGGCGAGGTAGCCGATCACGCCCAGACCACCAACCGCGAAGATGATGCCGAAAAAGAAGAGCAGCGTATCCCACTCAACACGCTCCATGACCTTGAAGGCGTCAAGCAGGATGTCCGGACGCTTGTCCGCGTGATGATTGCGACGAATCCAGACCTTGAAGAAATAGCTGTACATGGCCAGGTAGCTGAGGCCGGTCATCATGCCCAGCGCCGGCGGCAGGTCTAGGAAGTTGCGGAAGCTTACCGCCGTTACGATGGTCGCCGCGAACAGGAAGATCACCATCCACGCACCGGGTTTCATCCGCACTTCCGTTTCCACGGCCTCCGGCGTCATTTTCGGCACGGCCAGTGTCATGATGGCGGCCGGAATGACGAAATTGACCAGCGACGGAATGAAAATGGCGAAGAACTCCTCGAAGGCGAGCTTGTTCTTCTGCCAGACCATGAGGGTGGTGATGTCTCCGAAGGGCGAGTAGGCACCGCCGGCGTTGGCGGCTACCACGACGTTGATGCAAGCCAGCGCAATGAAGGCGGGATTCTTCAGCCCCACCGCCATGACCACGGCGCCAAGGACCAGCGAAGTCGTGAGATTGTCCAGCAGGGGCGAGAGGAAAAAGGCGATGAAGCCGGTAAGCCAGAACAGCTTGCGATAGCTGAGACCGAGGGACACGAGCTTCTCACGCAGGGCAATGAAGACGCCGCGCTCTTCCAGCGTATTCACGTAAGTGATGGCCACGAACAGGAAGAGGAACAGCTCGCCATATTCCAGCATCGTATGCTTGGCGACGCCGTTCACCAACTCCTGCTTGCCCGACCCCAGATAGGCCATGCCGATCAGAAACCAGATGAGGCCCGCCGCAAGCAGAACCGGCTTCGACTTGCGCATGTGGAGCATCTCTTCGAAGATGACCAGCAGATAGGCGAAGACGAAGACCGCTAGTGCTGCAAAGCCCCACGGGCTTGTGGTGAGGTTCAGCATGCCGCCGGCGTTCCCCTCGCCACCTGCCGTCATGGCCATGGCCGGCATGGCATGTACGAGAGCGAGAAGAACCAGTCCCGAAATCAGAGAGGCGAGAATGCGCATCGAAGCCGTTCCTGAAAAACCGAAATCCCCTGTCCGTGACCCCCGTCACGGCCTCAGTCAGATCAGGCCCTCTTGTGCATCTCCTTCCCCTTCTACGCAAGGGGCAACGGCGATTTTTCGGCAATCTGCAGGATGACGGAATGACGCTGCCGATTCCTCGGAAACATGGACTTCGGATGACTTCCGATCGCTAGAGGTTCTCGTATGCCGGGATGATCCATGGCTCCGCAAGAGCCTCCCTCTCCCATTCCTTCCATGCGGGCAGATCCATGATGGCCTCCATGTAGGCCTGCGCTGCAGCGCTTCTGGGCAGGTCGTAGGCGTGGAACCTGTTCACCACCGGAGCATACATGGCATCGGCAATGCAGAAACGCCGACCGAACAGGAAGGGGCCACCGGTGGCTTCCAGTACCTCGCTCCAAATCTGGTCGATACGTTGCACGTCCTGCAGAACAGTGTCGGAAACCTCCTTGCGTCGGGGTTTTCGCCCCATGTTCATGCCACATTCCCTGCGCAGGGCGGCAAATCCGGAATGCATCTCGGCGGAGATGGCGCGCGCCACTGCACGCTGCTCCCTGTCCGCCGGCCACAACCCGCGCTCGGGAAAGAGATCCGCGAGATATTCCAGAATGGCCAGACTGTCGGGTACGGTCAGACCGTCATGACGCAGGACGGGGACCTTGCCCGTTGGAGGAACCTCGCGAATGCGGGGCGTCCCGGCATATTCTGCCGTGCCCATGCCCTCATCGAAGGGAATGACCTCGCATGTGAAGGGGATGTCCGCCATGCGCATGGCGATCCACGGGCGCAGGGACCATGAGGAATACCTGCGATTTCCGATCCAAAGTTCGAGCTTTTCGTTCACGGGCCTTTTCTCCATGGGCTTCCCGGAGCATCCTGCCCGTGCCGAGCGTGACGTGCAAGGTCAAAAAGACTGGTCTTCCGTTGACACCCCCTCTTCGCAGGAACCTGACTTGTGCGCCGGACAGGCCGGACGTTCAGGAGGCTTCTCCCCGACAGCTTGCCAACCGGGCGCACTCCGGTCCATCGCCCTTGTCCAGCGCGTGTTCCGTCAGCCAGTTCCAGGCTTCCTCACATTCAGTCAGAGTGAAGCCCTTCACTTCGCCGACGAAAATCTTCTGCAGGGCAGCCAGGATTTCCGCCAGCCATCTGCGTTCCGTTACCACGGCAATGCGGGAGAAGTCTCCCATGTGCCGGAAGGCGAAGCGGGTATCTTCCCAGAGAACGGCGGGATCCACGGGCCCCGGATCCAGGATGACCTCCAGCAGGCGAGCCCGTCCTCTCCTGTTGATGAAGGCTTCGGCCCGGTCTCTCACCGCCTCGTATTCCTCACGGGAGACGGCGCCATCGACAATGAGCTCGATGACGTCCGCCCTGTCGTGTTCATGCATCTCGAGCATGGTTCGCATCTCCTGTTGCCGAGCCCCTCAACTCAATATGGACAACGGGATGACGCCATAAAAGAGATGCCCCCTCTCAGTCGTCCGAGACCAGCGCGCAGGGGCTGTCCGAGGAATCCTCCTCGGCCTTCATCCGTTCCTCGCGCACGGCCAGCACGGCCATGGACAGCAGATAGCTCACGAACTCGTATCCGCTCCGCGCGGCCATGTTCGCCAGTTCGCTGCACATGCGTTCGATGTAGACGAGCTCCTCCACGTCCTGCTGCATATCATTACCGCTCTTACGCACCCAACCCTCATGCATTGAGCCACTCCATTCTCCGACCCGTAACGGCCCCCTCACATTCCGACCGCACCAGCCCGGATCCAAGCCCCCCGCTGCTGCGACACCGCCCCTTCGCCAATTCTTTCAGGATCGCCAGCAAAACGTGATATGGCCGTTCCGTCAAGACTTGCCGAGAGTTGGTCACAGCCTTTCACAAGTCTTATTGCCACAAAAACCGCGTGACGCTGCGTTAACTCCATAGGCTGCGACATTTTAACTCTGTCGGGCGATTTCATGATTTGTTGATCAAATACACAGAAATACCCGAAGAGACCATCTCTGCTTTGTCAGCAGAACTTTGCTATAGGACATAAAATATTACCACTTCAGGATTCTTGCGCATGTCTCGCCTCCCCTCTCGATGCTGCTGAACGATTTGCCAAAATGCCACTGATACACTAATACACGGGCACGGTGGCCAGTGGCCGTCAGCTCTCCTGATTCCCCATGAAGCTCATTATTGCGGAAAGTTGCTCATGACTCCAGCGATGATCTCGGCCGTGGCTGCCGGAGGCGCGATCGGCGCCACCGCCCGCTATGCCGTATCGGTCCTCGCGACCCGGGCCTTCGGCATCGAGTTTCCCTGGAGCACGGTGATCGTCAACGTGCTGGGCTCCTTTGCCATGGGCGCCCTCATCACGTACATGGCCCTGAAATGGTCGGCATCGCAGGAGATGCGGGCTTTTCTCACGGTGGGCGTCCTTGGAGGCTTTACAACACTGTCATCCTTTTCGCTCGACTTTGCCACCCTTTACGAGCGCAAGC
>JAJRRY010000091.1 GCA_024279095.1 Alphaproteobacteria bacterium | reverse complement strand
CGCCGGCGTGACCGTCGTGCGCTCGCCGGCACGCATCGGCCAGGCCATGGCGGAACTCGTCGGAAGATCCTGAGAAACAGGACAACAGGAACCACACAGGCATCAGGGGGAACGGGGCTGAATGCCCGGACAGGCCCATGAATACCGACATGCACGCAGAAATCCTGCGTCGCGCCACGCTCCTTTCCGGAGCCAACGCGCACTACATCGAGGAACTCTATCTGCAATGGCGGAAGGATCCCTCCAGCGTGGATCCCGAATGGCGGGAGTTCTTCTCTGCACTCCAGAATGAGACCGGAAGCATCGAAAAGGAAGTCTCCGGCCCGTCATGGCAACGGGATGACTGGCCGCCACGGCCCACCGACGAGCTGACCGCGGCGCTCACCGAAGACTGGAGCGCTCTGGAGGAGGTGGAACGACGGCTTGCCGAAAAGGGTGGCGAACGTGGTCAGTCCCTGAGTCCGGAGGAAATCAAGGCCAAGGCCAAGGATTCGGTACGCGCGCTGATGATGATCCGCGCCTACCGCGTGCGCGGGCATCTGGCCGCCGATCTCGACCCCTTGCGCCTGCGCGAACCGGAGCCCCACCCGGAACTCGACCCGGCCACCTACGGCTTCAGGACCGACAAGGATCGCAAGCGCCGGATCTTTCTGGACGGCGTGCTTGGCATGGAGTGGGGCACCATTGACGAGATCCTCGCCATTCTGAAGCGCACCTATTGCGGGCATCTCGGCTACGAGTTCATGCACATCTCCGATCCGCAGCAGAAGGCCTGGATTCAGGAGCGTATCGAGGGCCCGGACAAGGAGATTGCTTTCACCGGCCTGGGCAAGAAGGCCATCCTTGCCAAGCTGGTCGAGGCGGAGACATTCGAGAAGTTCCTGCACACCAAGTATACCGGCACCAAGCGCTTCGGCCTGGAAGGCGCGGAGTCGATCATTCCCGCCCTGGAACAGGTGATCAAGCGCGGTGGACAGATGGGCGTGGAGGAGATCACCATGGGCATGGCCCACCGTGGCCGGCTCAACGTGCTGGCCAACGTGATGGGCAAGCCCTACCGGGTGATCTTCCACGAATTCCGGGGCGGCTCCGCCACGCCGGAGGAGGTGGAAGGCTCCGGCGACGTGAAATACCATCTCGGCGCATCATCGGATCGTGAATTCGATGGCAACTGCGTGCACCTTTCGCTGGCCGCCAATCCTTCGCATCTGGAGATCGTCGACCCCGTGGTGCTGGGCAAGGCGCGCTCCAAGCAGGATCAGCGCGGCGACACCGAGCGTCGTCGCGTGCTCCCCCTGCTGCTCCATGGTGACGCGGCCTTTGCCGGCCAGGGCGTTGTGGCGGAATGCTTCGCCCTCTCCGATGTTGCCGGCCATCGCTTCGGCGGCTCCGTGCACTTCATCATCAACAACCAGATCGGCTTCACCACCTCGCCCATCTGGGGACGCTCCTCCCCCTATCCGTCCGACGTGGCCAAGATGGTCGGCGCGCCGATCATCCATGTCAACGGCGACGACCCGGAAGCGGTGGTCTTCGCCGCCCGCATCGCCACGGAATTCCGGCAGATCTTCGGCAAGCCCGTGGTGGTGGACATGTTCTGCTACCGCCGCCACGGCCACAACGAGGCTGACGAGCCTTCCTTCACCCAGCCGCTGATGTATCGCCGCATCCGCGAGCATCCCACCGTGGTGGAGATCTATGCCCGCAAGCTGATTCGCGAGGGCGTGGTCACGGAGGAGGAATTCCTCGCCATGGTGAAGCGCTTCCGCACGCTGCTGGAGGAGGAGTTCGACGCCGCCACCGACTATCAGCCGGACAGCGCCGACTGGCTCAAGGGGCGTTGGAGCAGCCTGAAGCCCCCGCATTCCACGACGCTGGAAGACCCACGCCGTGGCAAGACCGATCTGGATATCGCAACCCTGAAGAAGATCGGCCGGGCTCTGACCACCGTTCCGGAAAACTTCAACATGCACCCCACCCTGAAACGCGTCATCGCGGCGCGCAAACGGGCTATCGAGGACGGAACCGGCATAGACTGGGCCACCGCCGAGCAGCTCGCCTGGGGCGGGCTGCTGCTGGAAGGCTACCGGGTGCGGCTTTCCGGACAGGACGTGCGCCGCGGCACCTTCTCGCAGCGTCATGCCGTCTGGGTCGATCAGATGACCGACGAATGCTACGTGCCGCTCAACAATATCGATCCCGACCAGTCCGCCAAGGCCGACTTCATCAATTCCATCCTCTCCGAGGAGGCGGTGCTCGGTTTCGAATACGGCTACTCGCTGGTGGAACCAAACTGCCTGGTGATGTGGGAAGCGCAGTTCGGAGATTTCGCCAACGGTGCGCAGGTGATCTTCGATCAGTTCATCTCTTCCGCCGAACGCAAGTGGCTGCGCATGTCGGGTCTCACCTGCCTGCTGCCCCACGGCTACGAGGGACAGGGGCCGGAGCATTCCTCGGCCCGGCTGGAACGCTATCTCCAGCTGTGTGCACAGGACAACATGCAGGTGGCCAACTGCACAACCCCGGCCAATTATTTCCACATCCTGCGGCGACAGATGAAGCGCGACTTCCGCAAGCCCCTCATCCTGATGACCCCAAAATCCCTCCTTCGGCATCGCATGGCCGTCTCCACGCTGGAGGAGATGGGACCGGGAACCCACTTCCGGCGCACACTGGCAGACGATGCGGAGCGCCTGCCCGATGCCACGACGAAACTGGTGCCCGACGAGCGGATCCGCCGTGTCGTCATGTGCTCCGGCAAGGTCTACTACGACCTCTATGCGGAGCGGGAGAAACGCGGCATCGACGATGTCTACCTGCTGCGCATCGAACAGCTCTATCCGTTCCCGCACCGGCTGCTGGTGCAGGAGCTGTCCCGGTTCCCGAAGGAGACGGAATACGTCTGGTGCCAGGAGGAGCCGTGGAACATGGGCGCGTGGCATTTCGTGGAGCCGCACATCGAATGGGTGCTGACCACCATCGGTGTGCATCAGAGCCGACCGGCCTATGCCGGACGCCCCGCCGCTGCGGCCCCGGCCACCGGCCTGCTCAGCAAGCATCTGAAGGAACAGGCGAAGCTTCTTGACGAGGCCCTGGGCGAAGAGCCGCTTGCTGGCCGCGCCTGGGGAACAAACCTCGTTCAGGACAGGAAATGATTTTCGTGATGAGGACGACATGACTGCAGAGATCCGCGTCCCCGCCCTTGGCGAATCGGTCACAGAAGCGACCATCGGCCAGTGGTTCAAGAAACCTGGAGAATCGGTGACTGCCGACGAGCCGGTGGTCGAGCTGGAGACCGACAAGGTGACCATAGAGGTGCCCGCTCCGGCTTCCGGCGTTCTGGAGAGCATCGCCGCGGACACCGGAACCGTGGTCGAGGTTGGCGCCCTGCTCGGCACCATCGCCGAGGGCGCCGTTGCCGAGCCCCCGAAGAAAAAGGCCGAAGAACCGGCTTCGGCCAAGGAGGCGGAGACCCCGCCTCAAGCTGAAACTGCCACGCATCCAGGGAAGGCGGAAGCGGTTACCGGAACCGGCAACCGCCAGGCCAAGGCCTCTCCGCCACCTGCCCTTTCACCCGCTGTGCGCCGTCTGGTCGCCGAAAAGAACGTCGACATCACCAAAGTGCACGGTACCGGCAAGGGTGGCCGCATCCTGAAGGAAGACGTGCTCCGCTATCTTGCGGAAGCGGCCCGACCGGAACCGCAGCCCTCGCAGGCGGTTTCCGCCCGTGCGCCCGTTCCGCCGGAGGATGCCGCGCGCGAAGAACGGGTGAAGATGTCGCGCCTGCGCATCACCATCGCCCGCCGGCTGAAGGAGGCGCAGAACACCGCCGCCATGCTCACCACCTTCAACGAGGTGGACATGACCGAGGTTATGGCCCTGCGCAACGCATACAAGGAGCTGTTCCAGAAGAAGCACGGCGTGAAGCTGGGCTTCATGAGCTTCTTCGTGCGAGCAGTAACCAGCGCCCTGAAGGAGATCCCGGCCATCAACGCCGAGATCGACGGAGACGAGATCGTCTACAAGAACTATTATCACATCGGCGTCGCCGTCGGCACGGAGAAGGGGCTCGTGGTGCCGGTGGTGCGCGAGGCCGACACCCTTTCCCTGGCCGAGATCGAGAAGGCCATCGCCGACTTCGCCGGCCGCGCCCGTGCCGGCCGGCTGAAGATCGAGGAGATGCAGGGCGGCACCTTCACCATCACCAACGGCGGCGTCTACGGCTCGCTGATGTCTACGCCCATTCTCAACATGCCGCAGTCCGGCATCCTTGGCATGCACAAGATCCAGCAGCGGCCCATGGTCATGCCTGACGGCTCCATTCAGGCGCGGCCAATGATGTACCTCGCCCTGACCTACGATCACCGCATCGTGGACGGCAAGGAGGCCGTGACCTTCCTCGTCCGCGTCAAGGAGTTCCTCGAGGATCCCAAGCGCCTCATCCTGGATCTGTAGAACATCCGCAAGCATCGCAACGCTTACGCCGCGCACACCGTCGCGCATGAGCGAGCGCCAGAAAGGAACCGCAAAAATGGCTGAACAGTTCGATGTCGTCGTCATAGGCACCGGCCCCGGAGGCTACGTCTGCGCCATCCGGGCCGCCCAGCTGGGCCTGAAGGTGGCCGTGGTGGAGAAGCGCGAGACCTTCGGCGGCACCTGCCTGAACGTGGGCTGCATCCCCTCGAAGGCCCTGCTGCATGTTTCCGAGCGCTTTGCCGAGGCCGCGCATGCTTTCCCCGGCATGGGCATCACCTGCGGCAAGCCGAAGATCGACGTCGAAAAGATGCAGGCCTACAAGGACGGCGTGGTCGAGGCCAACGTGAAGGGCATCCAGTT
>JAJRRY010000090.1 GCA_024279095.1 Alphaproteobacteria bacterium | reverse complement strand
CGATGAAGGCCCCGCATCCGGCAGCCCGTGCCATCTCCCCGTCATGAACATTGTCGCCGATCACGGCGATGCGCGCAGGAGACATGTCGCAGGCTCTGGCGAAGGCGAGTGCAGGATCGGGGTGCGGTTTCGCTCTGCGCACCATGTCGAAGCCACAGGTGAAATCGAGCAGGTCGGCAATGCCGAAGCATTCGGCCGTGCGCCGTACCGAGCGTGTCGTGTCATTGCTCACAACGGCAAGCCGCATGCCCTGCGCCTTCAGGCGCAGCATGCATTCCCGCAGGTGCGGGGGATCTATCACTGGAACGGGATCGACAGCTTCGCAATGCCGCCCCATGAATTCCACCAGCCGGGCCCGCTCCGCCTGAGGGGCATCAGCAGCCCAGACATCGATGAGATCCTCGTTGGTACCGGCAGCCCACACCGAACCGGGCAGGAAGGTGCCGGTGGCCTCGTCATATCCGACCATGCGCAGAAGCTCCAGCGCGCGTGCACCGTCACCTTCCGCCAGATGCAGGGCGGCCGAGCGGATCGCCGGTGTCCATGTGCGCTCGAAGTCGACGAGCACGCCATCTTTGTCGAAAATCACGGCCTCGACGGGTCGCATTCAGTCCCCCGGCTGCCAGTAGGTTGTAAGATCCTGCCAGAAAGGCCTGCGGCGGTCTTCCTGCGGCGGAGCAGAGGGATCACGCGAGCCGACGAACATCACGCCGGCAATCGTCTCGTTTTCCTGCAGGCCGAGTTTGCGGAACACTTCCGGATCTTCGGCCAGCCAGCCGGACCGCCATTGGGCAGCAAGGCCCATGGCCGTCGCAGCGGCAATCAGGTTCATGCAGCAGGCCCCCACGGAGAGTTGCTGTTCCCAGACCGGAATCTTCGGGTGCTCGGCCGTGCGGGCAACGACCACGATCACGACGGGGGCCTTCCGGACGAGGTCATGCTGAACCGTCTTGTCCGGTTCCTGTCCGGGATTGAGCGCCTTCCAGCGTTCCAGGAGAAAGTCCGCCAGATGCTCCTTGGCACCGCCACGTATGACAATGAAGCGCCAGGGTTCCAGCTTGCCATGATCCGGTGTGCGGGCCGCACATTCCAGAATGATGCCGAGCTGTTCTTCATCCGGCCCCGGTGGGGCAATGGCTGCCGGCTCCGCAGACCGCCGCGTTCTGAGGAACGAAATGATGTCGGAGCGATCGTTGAGAACCTCGGGGTTCAGTTCGAAGCCGCGCCGTCCGCTGCGGCTTGTCATCACGGTTCTGGGAAGTTCCTTCATGGCCGGGCATTGGACGTGTCCCGGAGATTTCTGTCAAGGCGGGCTTTTGGCGCACTTCCGCATGACAGGAAAGGCTTGACATGAGCGGAGTGATTCGCTTCAACTGCCAATTGCGCCGTTAACCAATCATTAACAGTTTTGTTGCGGCGCGGATCGGATTGTGGTTCCTTGCGCTTGACGCCGGCCGGAAGAGGCAGCGCCACGGGGATGGGGAACCAGCAGAGCGTATGGATTTACTCCATGATCCGAGGATCGGCTCACAGTCTTCAGCACAGACTTTCGGGTCGTCGCCGCACAGCGACGACCCCTTTTCTTTTCATAATTGCAATGTTGCCGATGATCCTGGCGGCAGCATGGCCGTCCAGTGTTGCCTGTTCGGCAATGCCGGGGCAGGAAAGGGATCTGAAATCGGTTGCGGTGCCCGTGGAAAGGGCACTTGGCTTATCTCCAGCTCCTTGCGAGGTCCGTGTCGAGCTGGGGCGCAAGGGGGCCGAGCGGCTGTGGCTGGCCGCCCGCCTTCGTGAGGGTGGGGGGCTCATCCGCCGGCCCGTCTCTTGGAGGGTATACCGTCTGGACTCCCTCACGGGCGAGCCCGTTGAGGCCATGGCCGAAGCAAGTGTGGATGTCGCCGAATTCCGCATCCCTCAGGGCGACTATCTGATCGCGGTGACCTACGGATACCGGCACACCACCCGGCGCATCCACGTCGGAGAGGGGGAATATGTGGCCGTCACCTTCATCCTCGACGTGGGCGGTCTGCGACCCTTCTCCCGGCTGGAAAGGCTCGGTACCGTGCATGGTGTGCGCACGGTCCATCGCGTCTATGCCATGGGCGGTGCGGGTCGTAGCCGTCTTGTCGCCGCCAGTGCGGGGCAGGGAGAGCTGCTTCGTCTCGGCAAGGGGGAATACCGTGTGGAGAGCCGTTTCCTTCCCGGTAACGTCCGTGCCGAGAGTCGCGTGCGCATCCGTCCCGGCATTCTCAGTTCTCTGGAGATTCTGGCGCGTGCCGGCGTGGTTCGGATCCGTCCATGGCCCGAGGAGAAAGACGTTCGCTGGATGGTTCGGGACATGGAAGGACCATGGCGGCATGAAGGGCGAGGGGAAGGCACCCTCGTTCTTGCCCCGGGCCGCTACATGCTGACATACGGGCTGGGGAAAGAGCGGGTTTCGCGCAGCTTCACGGTGAGCGCCGGCAGGGATGCGGTTCTGGAAATCCGCATCGCCGGCGCGAAGTGACATTCCGTCTCTTGCCAACATTCCGCCGGATGGGCAAAACATGACCGGGATCATTCTGGAAGGACCCCGCCATGACGGATGCCCCGCTGCCGGATACCGTTGACCTGCCATCCGCTTCTGCCGGTCTGATCGACGACGCCCGCGCCCGTTTCAACGCGCGGGTGCTGGCGGCGGCGCAGGCGCTCTATTCCGTTGCCAGCATCAACATGTTCTCCACCGCGGCGCTGGCGGGCATCCTGCTGGCCCCGTCGCCACGCTGGGCCACCCTGCCCATCACCATGTACATCATCGGCACCGCTCTGATGACCTGGCCAGCCGCCATGCTCATGCAGCGCATCGGGCGGCGCAACGGTTTCCTTCTCGGTGCCACGGCAGGGCTGCTTGCCGCCATCGGTGCCACCTGGGCCATCTTCGAGCGCGATTTCGTGCTGTTCTGCGCTGCCACGATGCTGCAGGGGGTTTATCAGGCCTTTGCCCAGTACTATCGTTTTGCGGCTGCGGACACCGCCTCGCTGTCCTTCCGCCCCAAGGCCATCTCCTGGGTGCTTGCCGGCTCCATAGCCGGAGCATTGTTCGGGCCCATTCTCGTGATGAACACGCGGGACCTGTTCGCGCCGGTTACTTTCGCCGGAAATTTCGCGGCCGCCGGAATGTTTACCATGCTGGCATTGATCGTGCTGGCTTTCGTCAACGTGCCCCTGCCTACCGCAGAACAGCGGGAAGAGCTGGAGCCCACCCGTCCCCTGCCGGAGATCCTGCACAATCCGCGTCTGATCGTAGCCATTCTGACCGGCATGATGGCCTATGGCATGATGAACCTTCTCATGACGGCCACGCCGCTGGCCATGGTCGGCTGCGGCCTGAGCGTCGATCAGTCCGCATGGGTCATCCAGTGGCACGTTCTAGCCATGTACGTTCCTTCCTTTTTCACCGGTGCCCTGATTGTCCGCTATGGCGTGGAGCGCATCATCGCCATCGGTCTTGCGCTCAATGCCCTGGCCGCGCTCGTCAACATGACGGGGCTGCGCATGGAAAACTTCGGTTTCGGCCTCGTTCTGCTAGGTATCGGTTGGAATTTCGCCTTCATCGGTGCCACCACCATGGTGGCGGAGAACCATCGCCCGGCTGAACGGGCCCGCGTTCAGGGACTGAACGACTTCTCCGTCTTCGCCACCGTGGCGCTGACCTCCTTTGCCTCCGGCCAGATCCTGGATGCCCTCGGCTGGAATGCGGTCAACCTTGCCCTGTTCCCGATGCTCGCCTTTGCCGCACTGGCACTGGCGTGGCTGGTTCTGAAGACCCGCAGGGCTGCCGCCACGGCCGGGTGAATTGCCTCTTGGCAGCTTTACGCAAGATGTCGCAGGAAAAGGTCGCCGCATGCGCCGGCTTTTTCTGATCCATGTCAATGTGGCGGCCTTTTTCGTCTTTCGTATTACGGAATGCCCTCCTGACGGTTGCCATTATATTCAATTTTTGGCATGTTCACGCGCGAGGAAGAGGGAGGCGGGGAAGCTCCTGAAAACCAAGAGCAGACACCATGGAGCAATCCTTCCCGCATCCTTTGAGGGGTCCGTAAACCAGAAAGGATGAACTGTAATGAGCCTCACTTTGTGGATTGTCATCGGGGCGGCATTGCTCTCGATCCTGTTTGCTCTCTGGAGCATCCAGCAGGTTCTGGCGGCAGATGCCGGTACGCCCAAGATGCAGGAAATCGCTGCCGCCATCCGTGAGGGTGCCACGGCCTATCTGACCAGACAGTATTCCACCATTGCCATGGTCGGCGTGGTGGTTTTTCTTATAGTAGGCTTCGCGCTCTCCTGGCTGGCTGCGTTCGGCTTTGCCATCGGCGCCATTTTCTCCGGCATGGCCGGCATCATCGGCATGATGGTCTCCGTCCGTGCCAATGTGCGCACGGCGCAGGCCGCTGCCAATTCTCTGGCCGCCGGTCTGGACATCGCCTTCAAGTCCGGTGCCGTCACCGGCCTGCTGGTGGCCGGTCTGGCCCTGCTCGGCGTCTCCGGCTATTTCTGGTTCCTCACTTCCATCATGGGATACGCGCCCACTGACCGTCCGGTGATCGACGCTCTCGTGGCGCTTGGCTTCGGCGCCTCCCTGATTTCCATTTTCGCCCGTCTGGGCGGTGGCATTTTCACCAAGGGAGCCGATGTGGGCGGCGACCTGGTGGGCAAGGTAGAGGCCGGCATTCCCGAGGACGATCCGCGCAATCCTGCCACCATTGCCGACAACGTGGGTGACAACGTGGGCGACTGTGCCGGCATGGCCGCCGACCTGTTCGAAACCTACGTCGTGACCGTGGTGGCGACCATGGTTCTTGCGGCCATCTATTTCACTGGCGAGACTGCCGTCACCATGATGCTGTTCCCGCTTCTGATCGCCGCCGCCTGCGTGATCACCTCGATCATCGGCACCTTCTTCGTGAAGCTTGGCTCCAACAATTCCATCATGGGTGCCCTTTACAGGGGCTTTATCGCCACTGCCGTTCTCTCGGCCGTGGCGCTGGCCATCATCGTCTGGGGATGGCTCGGTGGATCAGCCACCTTTACCGCCGGTGGCGTGACCTTTACCGGAGCCAACCTCTTCTGGTGCGGCATCATGGGACTTGTCGTCACCGGTCTGATCGTCTGGATTACCGAGTACTATACCGGCACCGGCTTCCGCCCGGTGAACACCATCGCCCAGGCCTCTGTCACCGGACACGGCACCAATGTCATTCAGGGTCTGGCCATTTCTCTGGAGGCCACGGCGCTGCCTGCGCTGGTGATCATCTTCGGCATTATCGTCACCTACAAGCTGGCCGGCCTCTTCGGCATTGCCATTGCGGTAACGACCATGCTTTCCTTGGCCGGCATGGTGGTGGCGCTCGACGCCTTCGGTCCGGTGACCGACAATGCCGGCGGCATTGCGGAGATGGCCGATCTGCCCCCCGAGGTCCGCGAGACCACCGATGCGCTTGATGCCGTGGGCAACACCACCAAGGCGGTTACCAAGGGCTATGCCATCGGTTCTGCCGGTCTTGGCGCACTGGTGCTGTTCGCCGCCTATACCGCTGATCTCGAGCATTTCTCGAAGGTTGCCGAGCCCGGTTCCATCCTTCATGGTGTACAGGTGGACTTCTCGCTGTCCAACCCGTACGTGGTTGCCGGCCTGCTGTTCGGCGGCCTGCTGCCATTCCTCTTCGGGGGCATAGCCATGACCGCCGTCGGCCGTGCCGGTGGTGCGGTGGTCGAGGAAGTGCGCCGTCAGTTCCGTGAGAAGCCGGGCATCATGGAAGGCACCGAGAAGCCGGACTACGGTCGCGCCGTGGACATGCTGACCAAGGCGGCGATCAAGGAGATGATCATTCCCTCACTGCTGCCGGTGCTCTCTCCGATTGTGGTATTCTTCGCCGTCTATCTGATCGATGGCGCCTCCAGCGCCTTTGCGGCTCTTGGAGCCATGCTGCTGGGCGTGATCGTCACAGGCCTGTTCGTCGCCATCTCCATGACTACCGGCGGTGGTGCCTGGGACAATGCCAAGAAGACCTTCGAGGACGGTTTCACCGACAAGGACGGTGTCCTCCACAAGAAGGGGTCCGAGGCGCACAAGGCGGCCGTTACAGGCGATACGGTCGGCGATCCCTACAAGGATACCGCAGGGCCAGCCGTCAACCCGATGATCAAGATCACCAACATTGTCGCGCTGCTGCTTCTGGCAGCCTTGGCCTGAGCGGCAGCGATCGGACGCACCTGCGAAAGGGGACGCCATCGGCGTCCCCTTTCCTGCTTTTCCGATGAACCCGGAAGCGCAACCGGGGCCGTATTCATGTCATGAAGCCGGGATTACTGCTGCATGGGCGCCATGCGGCCGATATTGGAGAAAATCTGTTGCAGAATGGTCAGTTCGCGGCCACGTGTCGGTGTCTTGCGTGAGGAGATGTTGACAACCTGTCCGTCCTCCAGTCCGTACAACGCAAAACTCTTCACCAACCCGTTGCGATCGAAGCGGATGGCGAAGACCTTCCGATCCACTTCCTTCGGCTTGAAGAAGGCCTTCTTCTCCACGGTACTGGAGATGTAGTAATAGCTGTCTCCGGCAGTATCGATCGTGGCCGTCGTAGACGGAGAGCCGAGAATGGCCTCGACCTCGGCCTTGCTCATTCCTTCGCGAATCTTTTCCAGATCTCCCTTGCGGGGCAGGTAGCCGTGATGCAGAACGGTGGGCGTGCAGGCACCCAGCAGGAGCATCCCGGCAAGCAGGAGAAACTGCCTGCGGCCCGGCCTGGACTGGCATTTGCGAACATTTTCTGTCATGGGTATTCCCCTGATTGTTTCCGGTGCCTTTTCCGCCTCGCTGGCGGGACGGCAGCCTTTCAGTGGTGTATGGCCTGACAGCTTGGCAAAATCAAATGATCCTCGGCAGAATTATGCGCAGGCTCAACAGGGACGTTCCGCCGCGCGAAACCTATCGGCAGATTGTGATGCAGGCGAGGCGGCCGCAGTTCTATGCCTCGCTGGGCGTGCCAGACACGGTCAACGGTCGATTCGATATGATCACTCTGCATGCCTTTCTGCTCTTCGAGCGCCTGCGTGGCGAAAAAGATGAGAAGACGGCGGAATTCGCGCAGGAAGTATTCGACGAGATGTTCACCGACATGGATCACAATCTGCGCGAAATGGGCGTCTCCGATGTGGCGGTCGGGAAGCGGGTGCGAAAGATGGCCGAAGTCTTCTATGGGCGTCTCGCTGCCTATCGCCAGTGCCTCGATGCCAATGACGAAGCCTGTTTGAAAGATGCCTTCAGGCGGAATATCTTCGAGGGGAAGGTCGCTGACGAGGCCTTGGAGGCACTGTATGCCTACTGCATGAAGAGCCGGCAGTTGCTGGCGGACATCAGCTCGTCCGATCTGCGGAAGGGCCGGCTGGCCTTCCCGCCACCTCCCGAAATCGAGGAAGGATCATGACATCTGCACCGGAATTTTCCCGTCGCGTCGAGATTGACAAGATCGGCAAGGATGGCCTGACGGAAGACATTGTCGCCGAACCCGAAGAGCTTGCAGCCCTGGCCGAGCGCATGAACCTGCCAGCCATCCTGGAGCTGAAGGCCCATCTGGAGCTCGTTCCATGGAAGAAGGGGCGTATCCGTGCAAGAGGGCACTTTTCTGCGGTTGTCGATCAGGAATGTGTGCGCACGCTGGACATCTTCACTTCCGAGATCAGCGAGGCTGTCGATCGCATCTATATCAAACCGGAATTCGCCACAGCCGGAGAAATGAAGGAAAGTGTCGACTTCGATGCCGAAGCGCCTGATGCACCGGACGTTATCGTTGACGAGGTAATCGACATAGGCGAACTTGTGGCCGAGTCCCTTGCATTGGCTCTGGATCCCTGGCCGAAAAAACCGGGCACCACCTTCGTGGACTATCACTCTGGTGAAGAAACGGGAGAAGAAGGAGGGGATGGCGAAAGCAGGTCCCCCTTTGCGGCGCTGGAGAAGCTTCGCAAGAACGACTGATTTGCAGGCTCGTACTTGCCGGACGTCTGTTGGCGGCTGTGCTTTTTTCTATTGTCTCGCCATTGTCAGCCGGTATTCTCGTCCGGTAGTCCGG
>JAJRRY010000089.1 GCA_024279095.1 Alphaproteobacteria bacterium | reverse complement strand
TTCTAAAAACCGAGTAAAAAGGTCGGAAATAAGGAAGAGAAGCCCGAAGCCGAAGGGCGGGTCGTCATCCTGCGATACGGCACGGGCGAGGGTGGTTCCGGGAGGTCCCGGCGCCCGCACGGACAAGGATACAAGGCCATGCTGATGGACAATCACAATCTCACCCCATGCGGCGTCCGCAGGCAGGACGTGAAGGTGCCTTCGAAGGAGTCCCTGCGCTCCTCCGGACAGGTGCAGTCGCTGTCCCGCGCTTTGAAGCTGCTCAATGCGCTGTCCTATCATCCGCAGGGGCTGTCGCTCTCCGAGCTGGCGCGCGAGGTTGGGCTGCCGAATTCCACTGCGCATCGTCTGCTGACCACGCTTCAGAATGAACGCTATGTTCGCTTCGATGCCGAACGTTCCACCTGGATGATTGGCGTACAGGCCTTTCAGGTCGGTTCCGCCTTCATCCGGTCGCGCGACATGATCCAGATTGCCCGTCCCATCATGCGGCGCCTCATGCATGCGACGGGCGAGACGGTCAATCTCGGCATACTGGACCGTTGCGAGGTGATCTATCTGGCGCAGGTGGAGACCAAGAAGATGATGCGCGCCATTGCCGGTCCCGGTGGGAGGGCCTACATCCACGCTTCCGGCATCGGAAAGGCGCTACTGGCCTTCTCCTCGCAGGAGACGCTGGAAAAGATCCTCGGCTGCTGGGACCCGCGTCCGCTCACGGCCCGAACCATCACTTCGGAGGCGGAGCTGCGCCGCGACCTGACGGCCATCCGGGCGCGCGGCTATGCCATCGACGACGAGGAAACGGCCATAGGCCTGCGCTGCGTGGCCTCCGTGATCTTCAACGAACATGCGGAACCGGTCGCTGGCATCTCGGTGTCCGGCCCCGCGGCCCGCATCTCTTCCCAGCGTCTCGCACAGCTCGGTGCGCTGGTAACCGAAGCCGCTGCCGACATCACCCACGAAATGGGTGGTCGCTGGCCGCTTCAGAAGCTCCAGTCCACCGGGTCCTGAAGGATATCCGGAATCCGCCCGGAAAGGGGATGACCCCCTTACCCGGACGGCCGGAAATGTGCTAGGCAGGGCCCGAAACGTGCCGGGTGCGGGGGTGTCCGGCACAGCAGACACGCATACAGTTCAGGTAAGGGAAAAATGTCAGAGATCACCAAGGAAAGGATCACGGAAGCTCTGAAGTCCGTGAAGGCCCCGGGCGGCGAGGTGGACATCGTCTCCGCCGGCATGGTGTCCGAGATCGTCATTGCCGGCAGCAACGTCATGTTTGCGCTTCAGGTGGACCCGGATCAGGCGTCCGCATACGAGCCGGTGCGCAAGGCGGCCGAGGAGGCCGTGAGCGCCCTTGACGGCGTCGAGAAGGTCATGGTCGCGCTGACCGCGGAGAAGAAGCCCGGCGAGGAAGGCGGCGGCCGCCAGAAAAAGACGCCGCAGCCCACTGCAGCACAGGCGCCTGGTATTCCGGGCGTGTCCCACATCATCGCCGTGGCCTCGGGCAAGGGGGGTGTCGGCAAGTCTACCACTTCCATCAATCTGGCGCTTGGCCTTGCCTCTCTCGGCCTGAAAGTTGGCATTCTGGATGCCGATATCTATGGTCCTTCTCTGCCCAAGCTGTTGGGGCTGAAGCAGGAGCCGGAGCCCGATCCGGAAAATCCCGACAAGCTCAAGGCGCTTGAGGCCTACGGCCTGAAGGCCATGTCCATCGGCTTCGTGGTGGATGAGGCCACACCGGTGATCTGGCGCGGCCCGATGGTCATGTCGGCCCTGCAGCAGATGATGCATGAGATTTCCTGGGGCGATCTCGACGTGATGGTCGTGGACATGCCTCCGGGCACTGGTGATGCTCAGCTGACCATGGCTCAGCAGGTGCCGCTTTCCGGCGCCGTAATCGTCTCCACGCCGCAGGATCTTGCTCTCATCGATGCGCGCAAGGGCCTGAACATGTTCAAGCGGGTGAATGTGCCCATTCTCGGCATCGTCGAGAACATGAGCTATTTCATCTGCCCCAACTGCGACACGCGCCACGAGATTTTCGGTCATGGCGGTGCGCGTCAGGAGGCCGAGCGCATGGGTGTGCCCTTCCTCGGTGAAATTCCGCTGGATCCAGATCTGCGCGAAAGGTCCGATTCCGGTCGTCCGATTGTGGCGACGGAGCCTGACAGCCCGCACGCCCAGGCCTACCGCCAGATGGCGGAGACTATCTGGAACAAGCTGCATACCGGCGAGACGGGGCGCCGCTCCATGCCGCGCATTGTCGTGGAATGAGTGTCTGACGCACCCGTATCGGTGGAAAAGTCATTGACATGACGCGGCAGGGTTGACGCCCTGCCGCGTTTTCCTGTTTAAAAACATAAAATTGCCGCTGCTTACTAATAGTGAATCTAGTGTTAACCATTTGGTGAGCGGCCGCAGGACAGTATCGGAGAGAGAGGTCCGGCTGCGAGATCGCGGCTGTGTTTGTGCATATCAAGGGGCTTGAGTCATGAAAATCTTCCTCTATGTGGTCGCCCTGATCCTGATTGCTTTCGGTGCAGCCATAAGTGTCATGAGCTGGTTGGCTCCCGGCGATGTGCTTGTGGGCGTAACGCCGGCGCTCGGCGCATCTCTGCTGGTTGGAGGCCTGGTGCTGCTGGGATTGGGTGTGATCGTTGCAGGATTGCAGGAACTGAATGCCAACATCCTGCATCTGCTCTATCTCGTAAGCGAGCAGCAGAATGCCTTTGCAGGCACTGCCGGGGCTGTGACCGACATGGAGGAGGCTGCTTCTTACGAGGAACCTCCTGCACCTGCGGTATCGCCTGCCGCCACCACGATGCCGGTAACCGATGAGGCCCCTGCCGTTGCTCAGGCCCCTGTGGCGGCTGATGCGCCATCGCCGGGGCATATGGCTGCCGCAGCCGCCGTTGCGGCCATGGCGGCACAGGGAAGCGCGGGAGAAACGGCTGCAAGGGAGCAATCTGCCGGCAGTGTGGAAAAGCCGGTGGTGGAGGACATTCCCGTTGTCCCCGGCACCGGAGAGTTGCGCACGCAGGAAACTGTGCCTCCAGCAGCCGCCGGTCAGCCTGGCGCTGCGACGAAAGCTTCGCAGGCGAATAAATCTCCGGCGAAGCCTGCTGCCGGGGAGGGCAAAGGATCGGAAGCGATTGCGAAAAAGCCTGCTGCTGCGTCGTCCGGAGGAGCGAAGGCTGCTGCCGAGTTCACATCCGCAAAAAAGGCTGGCAGAACGGAGCCCGAAGCAGGCAGGCCCCAGGCACAGAAGAAAGGTGGACAATCATCTGCGGAGAAACGAGCTGAAAAGCCTGCTGCCGCCCCCGCGGACGGGGAAAAGGGCGGGAAGGCGATGGCTGCTGCTGGTCAGGCCGGCAAGCCTGCCGGGAGCCCGGCGGAATCCGTGAAAAAGGAGCCTGCAACAAGTCCGGCAGAGGAAAGGAAGAAACCTGCGGCTCCCGTGGCGGAGAAAAAGGAACCGGATAAGGCTGGAGAAGAGGTTACATCTGCCGCAGAGGCCCGGTCTGGGGAT
>JAJRRY010000088.1 GCA_024279095.1 Alphaproteobacteria bacterium | reverse complement strand
TCACATGGAGACGGAAGAGGGCGACGTGTTGCGTGCCGTGGCCACAGACGGACACCGGCTGGCGCGGGTGGAGATGCCGGCGCCGGAGGGCGTGTCCGGCATGCCGGGCATTATCGTGCCGCGCAAGACGGTGCTGGAGCTCGTGCGGTTGCTGGATGCCGCCAAGGACGACGTGGAGGTGGCTCTCTCGGAGACCAAAATCCGCTTTTCCATCGACGGTGTGGTGCTCACCTCCAAGCTGATCGACGGCACGTTCCCGGATTACGAGCGGGTCATTCCCACCGACAACGAGCGGCAACTGGAAGTGGACACGAAGCTGTTCGCCCAGGCAGTGGACCGTGTCTCGACCATCTCGTCCGAGAAGGGACGGGCGGTGAAGCTGTCACTGTCCGAAGACCGGCTGGTGCTATCGGTGAACAATCCGGAGGCGGGTTCGGCTGAAGAGGAGCTGTCTGCCAGCTATCAGGGCGAGCCCATGGAGATTGGCTTCAACGCCCGCTACCTCATCGAGATCACGGCCCAGATCGAGGGTGACACCACGCTCTTCGAACTCAACGATCCGGCCTCGCCCACCATCATGCGGAATGTGGAGGATACGCGCGCCATCTACGTGCTCATGCCCATGCGGGTCTGACGGGTGGGGCATGATGGAGGTGCGGACTGTCTGTCTGCGCGTCTGACGCTTTCGCCCTTTCGGCGATCTGCCTTCAGGGATGAATGAGCGTGGGGCCAGGGCGGGCCTTGCGGTCGGTATCCCACCGGGCGACAAGACGGCGGGCCTCGGTGAGATCGCTCGGGAAATCCACCTCGCACCAGGTGGGGCTGGTGAGATCGATGGTGCCGACGGGGATGCGCCGCGCCAGCCGGCCAATGGCCGCCGGAAACCACTGACGCAGGGCGGCAGGCTCGCGTATCATCTCCTCCAGTGTTTCGCGATAGAGCTCTACCCCCTCTTTGCGGAAGACATAGAAGCCCGTGGCCTCGGCATCCACCGCCTCCAATGGCAGGTTCTTGCCGATCTCGGTGAGACGAGTGCCCTCCAGGATCACTTTCATGTCGTCGTCGTCGTAGGCCTCCTTGCGGTTGATGGCAGCCATGACATCGGCCCCTTCGGCTTCGAGCAGCGCCGCCACGAGATCAGGGTGGAAGACATTGTCGCCATTGACCTGGATGAAATCACCATCCATTTCGTGCCGGGCCATCCAGCAGCTGGCCAGGTTGTCGCTCACCGCGTAGAAGGGATTGTAAACGGTGCGTATGGTCACGCGGTCGCGGCGGGCGATACGGTCCAGCGCCTCATTCATCTTGTCGGCGGCAAAGCCGGTGACGACGACGAACTCGTCGATGCCGTGGATGGCAAAGGCATCGATCTGGCGGCCAACAAGCGTCTGGCCACCGATGTCAAGCAGGGCCTTGGGGATCTCGGCCGTCAGCGGCAGCAGGCGCCGCCCCTGGCCGGCTGCCAGAATGAGCACTTTCACGGTTCGCCATCCTCTGCTAGGAAGACCGCAGGAGCTGCAGCTGCCGCCGTCAAGCTGCCG
>JAJRRY010000087.1 GCA_024279095.1 Alphaproteobacteria bacterium | reverse complement strand
CCTGCTTCTGCGGCCTTCACCGGCCCCGCGACCTTGCTGAGCTCCTTCTGAAGCTGAGAAAACAGTGCCCCCAGACGATCTGCCGCCTCGGCCTCCGATCCGTCGTCCTCTTCCCGGACGGCGGCCTTCAGGTCCTTCTCAAGGCCTGCGAGCAGGTCCTGCACACCTTTCGGCTCCGTGGCGGGCCTGCTCTCCTGCTCCGCCGATTCCGCCTTAGGTATTTCCGGCCTGCGGATGGCGGTCTCGGTGCGCAGGGCGGCAATGTCGGCCTTCAAGTCGCTCAGCATACGGGCAATCTCGAAATTCGGATTGCTGCCCGAAGCAGCTGTCGGCGCAACGGGCTCCGGTGCATGGACTTCCCGCTTGATGGTGGCAATGTCCCGCTTCAGCTCTTCCAGCATTACCCGCACCTCATTGCCGCCATCGGCCGCCGTCGCCGGGCGGGGCGCGACAACGGGCACTGCCGGGGCAGCCTGCCTGAGCTGTTCGATGTCTCCTTTCAGCTCCGCCAGCATGGCGCGCACGTCGTCCTGCGGTGCCGGAGCCGGAGCAGGCGTCATCACGGGTGCCGCCTTCATGCTGGCAATGTCATTCTTCAGCTCCGCCAGCATGGCCCGTACATCATCCTGCGGCTGGTGAACCGGTGCGGCAACGGTCCTCGCGTTCATGGTCGCGATGTCGTTCTTGAGCTCCGCCAGCATCCGTTGCAGATCATCATCCGCCGTCGCCGCGGACGGCACCGTGCGGGCCGCAGGCGGCAGGTCGGCCCCCGCCACGGCGGCATCCGACAGCAGCACCGTCTTCACGTAGGAAATGCGGCTCTTCAAAGCCGACAGCTCACGACGCAGCGCGCGGTTCTCCGCCACCAGCTGCTCGAATGTCATGCTTTCGTAGATTTCGGAGAGTCCCGTCTCGTCAAAAGAGGGCTCCACATAGGCCGGAAAGGCGGACATGCTTTCGTCATGCCGCCTCCCCGCAGGGTGGACGGGAATAGACGGAATGACTTCCGCATACCCCGTCCGGTAATTGTCGCTCTTGCGTCGTCCGAACAGTTTCATGCCAGGTTGACCCCTGCTTCTCACTCACCCGAGCAGACGGCAGAAGAGCACCGTCTCCATGATCGATGGAGACGGATTCGGACATCGCCTGAACTGTCATGGACAGCCCCCGCATGCCCCCGGAAATGCCCCGGAACGGAGACCATCGAAGGCCTCCGTCACGTTGCCTCGCTCAATGTTGCCTCTTCGCCGTCTGCGAAATCGAAAGCAGAATAGGGACCAAAACCTAAAATTGCGTTACGCGTGCAGCGCGATTTTCGACAGTTATTGATACTTCCCATTGCAGGAAAACAATCTTGTCACGCATGCGCATGCGTTGAGCGATACTCGCTCCATGCCTGCCTGAGAATTTTCATGGCGGAAGAGGTGAAGAGCGCCGCCATGCCGAACGCGACTATCAGATCCGGCCAGGGCGTATCCGTCAGCCAGACGGCACCAGCAGCTGCTAGCACGGCGACGTTGCCGATGGCATCGTTGCGCGAACACAGCCAGACGGAGCGGACGTTGGCATCCCCGTCCTTGTATCTCGCAAGAATGAGCACGGAGGCGACATTTGCTGCCAACGCCAGCAGAGCTATGGTGCTCATCACCGGTGCCTCCGGCGTGCGCAGCACGAAGAAGCTCCAGAGTGTGGAGCCCGCAACCCACAAGCCCATCAGGAACAGCGAAAGCCCCTTGAACAGCGCGGCTGTGGAACGTACTCGCAGACTCATGCCGATCACCGCCAGCGAGATGCCGTAGGTCAGAGTATCTCCCAGGAAGTCCAGCGCATCCGCCTGCAGGGCACGAGACCCGGCCAGCGCGCCACCGACCAGCTCCACCAGGAACATGATGCCGTTTATGGCGATAACCAGCCACAGGCGCCGCCTGTACTCCGCCGAGGTGCCGTCAAAGGTGACGTTTCCAGTGCATCCGCAGCCGCCCGTCGAGCAGTGTTCGCCGCTCATGTCGTCGCTCCCGTGTCGCTCCGTTCCATTTGTCTGGATGATGCGTAGCATCTACAGTAACTGTAGGTTCAACCGAAAAATCGCACAGGAACGCACCACATGGCGGAATACGGCATCGGAGAGCTGGCGAAAGCGGCGGGAACAAAGGTGCAGACCATCCGGTGGTACGAGCAGCAGGGGCTCATGCCCGAGCCCTTCCGCACGCAGGGTGGGCAGCGGCGTTATGACGAGAAGGCGAAACGGCGGTTGATGTTCATCCGCCATGCGCGGGAGCTGGGCTTCCCGCTGGATGACATCCGCGCTCTGCTGGAAATGGCGGATGACCCGGCCGCCCCCTGTGCCGATGCCAATGCCATTGCCGAACGGCAGCTTCTCGAGGTGCGCAGCCGAATCGCGCGCCTGCGTGCGCTGGAGAAGGAACTGGAGCGTATGCTGCGGGAATGTCCGTCCGGAGAAGTCCGCTCATGCCGGGTAATCGAGGTGCTGTCCGACCACGCCCTGTGTCTCCATGACAGGCATTGAGCGAGCCTTCCACTTCTTGCAAAACGGATTCCGGAATTCCATGCAAGCCTTTGAAGCGCCTGCAATCCGGTCGGCCGCAAGCGAGATCACTGCTGGAGGTAATTCGGTGCCTCGCGGGTGATCTGCACGTCGTGGACATGGCTCTCGCGCAGGCCGGCACCGGTGATGCGGATGAACACGGCCCGCTCGGCGAATTCCGGCAGGGTGGCCGCTCCGGTGTAGCCCATGGCAGCGCGCAGGCCGCCGGTGAGCTGGTGCAGCACGTTGGATGCCGGCCCCTTGTAAGGTACCTGCCCCTCGATGCCTTCCGGCACGAACTTCATGGTGTCCTTCACCTCCGCCTGGAAGTAGCGATCAGCGGAGCCGCGCGCCATGGCGCCAACGGAACCCATGCCACGATAGGCCTTGTAGGAGCGCCCCTGATAGAGATAGACCTCGCCGGGCGCCTCGTCCGTGCCGGCCAGCAGCGAACCGATCATTACCGAAGATGCGCCGGCCGCCAGGGCCTTCGCCATGTCTCCGGAAAACTTGATACCGCCATCGGCAATCACCGGCGTATCCGTCTTCCGCGCCGCCCGGACACAGTCGAGAATGGCGGTCAGTTGCGGCACGCCGACACCCGCCACGATTCGCGTGGTGCAGATGGACCCCGGACCGATGCCCACCTTCACCGCATCCGCACCGGCTTCGACGAGCGCCTCCGTGGCCTCGGCCGTGGCCACGTTGCCGGCAATGATGTCGAGCTGATCTCCATAGGCTTTCTTCACCTTGCGCACCTGATCCGCCACGCCCGCAGAATGCCCGTGCGCTGTATCGATGACGATCACGTCCACGCCCGCCTCGGCCAGAAGTCCGGCCCGTTCGAAACTTGCATCACCGGTGGAGATCGCTGCAGCGACACGCAGACGGCCATGATCATCTTTCACGGCATGAGGATAGAGCTCTGCCTTCTCCATGTCGGTAACGGTTATCAGCCCGACGACCCGCTCCTCGTCATCCACCACGATCAGTTTCTCTATGCGCCTCTCCTGCAGCACACGTCGTGCCTCCTCCGGCGTGACTCCTTCGCGCACCGTGGCCAGATTTTCGCGCGTCATCAGCTCGGCCACCGTCTTGTTCATGTCAGTCTCGAAGCGCACATCGCGATTCGTGATGATTCCGACCAGACGCTGTGGCCCCTCGCCCTTTCTGGCTACGACCGGGATGCCGGAAATGTTGTGACGCTTCTTCAGCTCCATCAGCTCGCCAAGCGTGGCCTCGGGCGTGATGGTGATGGGATCGACCACCATGCCGGCTTCGAACCGCTTCACACGGGCCACCTCTGCCGCCTGCTCCTCCGGGGAAAGGTTGCGATGGATCACGCCGATGCCCCCGGCCTGCGCCATGGCAATGGCCATGCGAGCTTCGGTCACCGTGTCCATGGCTGCCGAAACGATGGGGATCGAAAGCGGGATGTTGCGGGTCAGCCGTGTGCGGATATCCGCCTGATGAGGCAGTACGGACGAAGCGCGCGGCTTCAGCAGCACGTCGTCGAATGTCAGATATTCCTGGAACTGGGGGATCGTGTCCGCACCGCTCATGCCAACCTCCCGGATAAGCCTTTTCTGGAATCGTCACGTGTGGTTGGCGAGTCCTGTTAGCACGTCTGGCCCCGGCGGAAAAGCTGCGAATGTCCGCATTCCCCACAAGGCAGCCATGCATTTGCCGCAGGTTTTCCCCAGCACAACCTTTTGCTACCATTGCGTCGCAATTTCGGCTATATCTACCATGTGTTGTCGAGTTGACCGGGGGCTTGCGAAGCAGATTTCGGGGCGGAAAAATGCAAGGGTTGGTTGCTTGGCATCTTCCTTGCACGGATTTATTGCGCCCTGTTCCGACCTTCCGGAACATGCGCGGCACATGTACCGAAACATAACGGGGGAGCATGTCTGGAAATGCATACTTATCTCAAACACGCTGGCTTGTCCTTGGCGGCCGTCGTCCTTGCTGCGGGACTGTCGGCCTGCAAGGAGGAAAAGAATCAGAAAACCGATACCTCCGCCCAAGCCGTTCAGCAGCAGTCGCGCAGTGATCTGAAGTCGGGCTTCGGG
>JAJRRY010000086.1 GCA_024279095.1 Alphaproteobacteria bacterium | reverse complement strand
CATGGCTGGCATGGCCGGCGGTGGTGGCTGGGTTTGCACTCAGTGGACCTATCGCGGCATGGCCGGCATGAGCGGCATGTCTGGAATGTCCGGTATGGGCGGAATGTCCGGCATGGGTGGCATGTCCGGCATGGGTGGCATGTCCGGCATGGGTGGCATGTCCGGCATGGGTGGCATGTCCGGTATGGGCGGAATGTCTGGCAAGACCTGGACGCCTCCCAAGAAGTAGCGGCAACAGGAGGCGGCATGTCCCTTCTTGTGCGGGCATGCCGCCTCCCATGTGGAATTTCCAGGCAAGGTGGAGCGGATCATGAGATCGCGGAAGCAATTCTGGCCCCTGGCCCTGTTGCTGGCAGGTGTTCTTGCCATGGCCCCGGGTGCGGGAGATGCCCTGGCGGGCAAGGTCAAGGCGAAGAAGAAGGATTACATGCGTGCCCGGTGGGATCCGATTCATTTCAGGCCGAACATCGACAAGGCGACCAACAAGCAGTGTCTGGCCTGTCACAAGGAGATCCTCACCCATAAGCCGCGCAAGGTCTCGCCTGCGGGATGGAAGGCCGATTCCGTCCGTGCCTGGTACCAGACACTGGATACCTATTCCGGACCGCAGATGACTTTCCACACCCGGCACCTGACTTCAAAATATGCGAAGCAGGTGATGGATCTGAAGTGCAACTTCTGCCACCAGGGCAATGATCCGCGTGAAGAGGCGCCGGGATCGCATGCGGAGAACGTGAACGACACCGGCTACACGCTGCGCAAGATGGTCGATCCGGAGAAGACCTGCCTGCGCTGTCATGGGAAGTTTCCCTTCGAGTTCATGGAAGGCCTGGAAGGCGACTGGTCGAAGATCCGTCAGGATTTCGAGGACGAGGAGACGAAGAACGGCTGTCTCGCCGCCTGTCACGGCGAGACGTTCCGCACCGTCCGTCACCAGGTCACCTATCTGAAACCGAAGAACATCGAGAAGCTGGCGAAGAACAGTTCCGACGTCTGCTACGGCTGTCACGGCGGCCGGAAGTGGTACCGCATTTCCTACCCCTATCCCCGCCATCCGTGGCCCGGGATGAAGGACGTCGTGCCGGAAACGCCCGAATGGGCGAAGAACCGGCCCACGAAATCCGAAGCGCGCTACAGGAGGAAGAAGTGATGCTGAAGGACCATGATGCAGGCGCGCCGGAGACCTTGGATCTGCGCTCCGATTCCTTGCCCGGCGCGCCGCGCGCCGCGGATCTGACCAATTTCCGCGATGTTCTGAAGGGTGTCTTCCGGGTCAATCCCACACGCCGCGCCTTTCTGAAGGGCGCCACGGCGACTGCCGCCGGTGCCGGGCTGCTGTCCGTGCTCACGGCGCGTCCGGAAAAGGCGGAGGCCTTTGCCTATGAGCCCTATCCGCAGGATGACGATCTGGATACGGTAGTCACCTCCTGCGCCCACAACTGTGGCTCCCGGCACATGTTGGTGGCACACAAGAAAGGCGACGTGATCGTCCGGCTGTCCACCGATGACGGACGCTATCAGAAGGATGGCGCTTTCGGCAAGGACACCTACGAGGAGCCGCAGTTGCGCGCCTGCCTGCGCGGCCGCTCCTACCGGCTGCGCCTCTATTCGCCGGAGCGCCTGCTCTATCCGATGATGCGGGTCGGCCCGCGCGGATCCGGTCAGTTCAAGCGCGTCAGCTGGGACGAGGCGCTGGACTACGTGGCCCGCAAGATGGTGGAGATCAAGGACAAGTACGGCCCCACGGCACTGCTGGATCAGTCCTATGCCGGTGCCTCCTTCGGCGTGCTGCACAAGTCGGACCAGATCGAGGGGCTGCTGGCCCGCTTCCTGGGCATGTTCGGCTGCCGCACCTCCTCGTGGTCGGTGCCGTCCTATCAGGGCACCACGTTTTCCTCGCGCATGACCTTCGGCACCATTCACGACGGCAACGAGGATGACGCCTTCGCCCATTCGAAACTGATCATCATGTGGGGCTGGAACCCGGCCTACACCTTCCACGGCGGCAATACCTTTTATTACATGCGACTGGCCAAGCAGCGCGGCTGCAAGTTCGTTCTGGTCGACCCGCAGTACACAGACT
>JAJRRY010000085.1 GCA_024279095.1 Alphaproteobacteria bacterium | reverse complement strand
CGTGGGGGATCAGGGTTTGATGTAGGCGTATCCCATCTGCTGCAAGTGGGCCAGCTCGGCCACACCGCTGGGAACGATATCCTCTTTGAAGACGTCGTAGAGATCGGTGTTGTAGTCGATCTTGCGGCCGCGCAGGGTGTTGGCGCAGACGAGAAACTCCACGTTCTGCGACTTCAGGCTGCCGACCGTGGTCTTCATGCGGTCGTCGTTCAGGGCGACTTTCAGCAGATTCACGCCGTTGCCGTGCAGAACCACCTTCAGGGTCAGGTTTTCCGCACCCACGGCGTTGATGTGGTTCTGGATGTTGCGCAGGGCGCCGAAATAGTGCTTGTTCTTTTCTCCGCCATTGTAGTTGATGTGATAGACGACCTTCTGCTTGCCGTATCGCTCCGCCGCCTGTCCGGCCGGTGCCATGAAGAGCGCCGCCGCAAGGGTGATCGCGAGCAGTGCCAGAATCCTTCGCATGACTGTCTCCTCGTTCCCGGGGTTTCCTCTGGTGTGCGTCGGACGGCTCTTGTCGCGGCCGCCTCGCCGCAGGATCCCATTAGAGCGTGGCGCAGGGCCGGTTTCCATCCGGGAAAACCCCGGCAAGGCACCGGGAAGATTCCCTGGTCATGTCCGGAAGGGCCTTTTGCGCAGGCCACGGTGCGAAGGCGTCAGGCATGCTCCGGCCGGGCACGCATGCGATCGAATCCGAGCCGCGTAGCCAGACACACGAGGCTGGTCGCCGATTTCAGGCCGGTCTTCTTCAGCAGATTGGCGCGGTGATATTCTACCGTTTTCGGGCTGATGGACAGCTCCCGCGCGATGGCCTTCGTCGACTTGCCCTGACAGAGCAGGCTCAGCACCTCATGTTCACGTGGCGTCAGACGGTGGAAACAGTCGGCGGCATCCTCCGGCAGATCCACTTGCGGCCTGTCCTTGCGGTCCTGCCGATGGTGGCGATCGGTCTTTCCAAGTGCGCGCAGGACGAACAGCCACAGAATGACGGCCAGTCCCGCCAGTGTAAGAACGAGGGGGAGGGCGGCAGCCGTATCGGCGTAGGATGCTTTCGTGCCTTCGCGTGCCGCTTCGTATTCGCGGACCAGTCGCCGAACGCCGTCATAGGATAATGGTGTCGTCCATGCGCTCTTCAGTTCGAACCTCCTGCGCACGGCAGCATCCCGTGTGGCCAGCAACGCGCGGGCAATGGCGACCGTCACGCCCCTGTCTGCGCCCTCCCGGGCCAGAAAGGGCCATTCCGGCTGCAGGCGTGTGGAGACAGCGTGTGGCCAGCCGGGATAGCGTCCGGCATGGAGAATGCGCAGATCGGCCAGCCGGAGGCGGCCCTCGGCGGCCAGACTCTCCAGCAAGCCTGTGCGCACCACACCGGCATCGGTGCGCCCGGCCAGCACTGCCTCCACGATGGCATCCTGCGGAAATCCGGCAAAGCGCAGTGCGCCGAGATCATGGAACGGATCGAGTCCTTCCGCGACAAATTCTGCCCAGGCCATCTGAAAGCCTCCGAAGGCGTCCGGGGCAACCGCGGTGAGTCGTCGGCCGCGCAGATCGGCCAGTGTGGTAATGCCCGAATCCGCACGGGCGAAAATCACCGAGCCGAAACGGACGAGTCCGGGACCGTTATGGCCGGCGGGCCGTTCAAGGGTGGCAATGGGCGCAAGTGGAATGCGTTCCGCAAGAGAGACGTAATGACCGGGATTCGTCACGAGATAGTCGACATGACCGCCTTCAAGCTGTGCTGCGGCCGAAGCCAGCGTGACGGGCTGCACCTGAAAACGGACACTTGGCACCGAAGCCGAAAGGTAGCGGGCGAGCGGTGCCCAGCGCCGTCGTGCGGAGCGATTGCCACGATAGGCCAGCACGCCGATCCGGATCGTGCGAAGACGGTCCGTCCTTTCCCGGTCGTGCTCGGCGTCTTCGGCGGTCCTTTGCGGCAGGTCCGCATCCTGTGGCGCCTCTGCAAGAGCACGGGGAAACCAGCCCGCCAGAAGGATCAGGCCGGCTCCGAGCATGGACGCGAATCCGGAACGCATGCATGGCATGGCCGTCGCTCCCTCCCTTTGCGGATGTTTCCGCATCTTGTAATTATTATCGCTTTCTTATAGCACTTTCCGTGGTGGAGATCATCCCTGCCGGCAGAGATCGTCGGCCGGTGCGCCGTCGGATGGAAAAGGCTGCCGCGCCTCTCGAAAAGGGCCGTGACAAGGCCCATATGAATGGCGTATCACCAGAACCGGAAAAATGCAGGAACAGCCGGCCTTTCGCTGGTCCGGCCAGAAGGCATGACGAAAAACCCGATGAGTGACACCCCCGAGAACACGACGGCACCTCTTCCCGATACGGAGATTTCCGTGCGCGAGGTCTTCGGCATCGACACCGACCTGAAGGTGCCTGCCTATTCACAGCCGGACGAGCACGTGCCGGATCTGGATCCGGATTACCTGTTCAATCCGGAGACCACCCTGGCCATCCTCGCCGGCTTCGCGCACAATCGCCGCGTGATGATCACCGGCTATCACGGCACCGGCAAGTCGACCCACATCGAGCAGGTGGCGGCACGGCTGAACTGGCCGTGCGTGCGCATCAATCTGGATTCGCACATCTCGCGCATCGATCTGATCGGCAAGGATGCCATCGTGTTGCGCGACGGCAAGCAGGTCACGGAGTTTCGGGAAGGGCTCCTGCCTTGGGCGCTGCAGCATAACGTGGCGCTGGTGTTCGACGAGTACGACGCCGGCCGTCCCGACGTGATGTTCGTCATCCAGCGGGTGCTGGAGGTGGCCGGCAAGCTGACGTTGCTCGACCAGAACCGGGTAATCCGGCCCCATCCGGCCTTCCGGCTCTTCGCCACCGCCAACACGGTGGGGCTGGGCGATACTTCCGGTCTCTATCACGGCACCCAGCAGATCAACCAGGGCCAGATGGACCGCTGGTCGATCGTGGTCAACCTGAACTACCTGCCGCATGACGAGGAGGTGGACATCGTGCTGGCCAAGGTGAAATCCTTCGCCGCCACGCAAGAAGGCCGGCAGACCGTCTCGCGCATGGTGCGGGTGGCCGACATGACACGCAACGCCTTCATCCAAGGCGATCTGTCCACGGTGATGAGCCCGCGCACGGTGATCACCTGGGCCCAGAACACCGAGATCTTCAACGACGTCGGTTTCGCCTTCCGGGTCAGCTTCCTGAACAAGTGCGACGAGCTGGAGCGGCCCATCGTGGCGGAATTCTATCAGAGGTGCTTCGGCGAGGAGCTGCCGGAATCGGCGGCCACCATCGCCGTCGCCTGAACCCGAAGAAAGCATGAACGGCAACAGGGATAGCAATCCGACGGCCACGCTGGAGCGGGCCATTTCCGTGTGCCTGAAGACGGTGGCGGAGAAGCCCGACCTGTCCGTCACCTTCGGCGCCGAGCGGCCCGCCGTCTCCGAGGTGAAGGTGCGGCTGCCGCTGATGTCGCGCCGTCCCGATGCGTCCGAGATCGCGGTCACCCGCGGTGTGGCCGACCGCTTCGCCCTGCGGCTGGCCTACCATGACGACGTGGTGCACCTGCGCCATCTGCCCTCCAGCGCCAAGGCGCGGGAAATCTTCGACGCGGTGGAAGAAGCGCGGATCGAGGCCATCGGTGCACTGGCCATGCCGGGCATGGCGGCCAATCTCGCCGCCGATCTGGAGCGCCGCTGGGCCGACCGGCCGGTGCCGGAGAAACCTTCCCTGAACGATGGCGAACATCTGGCGGAGGCGCTGGGACTCATCGTGCGCCAGCGGTTGACCGGCGAGGAACCACCTGAGAATGCCCGCCCCGTGGTCGAGATGTGGCGGCGCTACGTGGACGAGCATGCCGGCGAGGAGCTGGCCCGGCTGCGGGAAGCGCTGCATGATCAGGAGGCCTTTGCGCAGCTGACCCGTGACGTCATCCGGGCGCTGGACATGGGAGCCGAGCTTGGCGACGAGCGCGAGGATACCGACAGTCGTCAGGAGGACGGCGACGAGGGCGAGGTGGGCATGGACGAGGACGGCACCTCGCCGGAGGATTCCCCTGCGCAGACGGCCCGTCCCGCCGACGGCGAGCAGGTGGAGGGCGAAGAAGCCGAGGTGGAAACCACCTCCATGGAGAGCGCCTCCGATGCCGATTCGGAATCGGAGAGTCCCGACGGCGAAGCGGCCCGCACGCCTTCCATGCCGTTCTGCAACGAGGCGGAGGAGACCGGCTACCGGGTCTACACCACGGAGTTCGACGAAGTGGTGCATGCCGAGGACATGTGCGATCCGCAGGAGCTGGAGCGTCTGCGCGGCGTTCTCGATCGTCAGCTCGCCCCCCTGCAGGCGGTGGTCGCCCGTCTGGCCAACCGGTTGCAGCGGCGCCTGATGGCCCAGCAGAACCGGGCCTGGGAATTCGATCTGGAGGAGGGCCTGCTGGACACCTCCCGCCTGTCGCGCGTGCTCACCGATCCGCTGGCGCCGCTGTCCTTCAAGCGCGAGCGCGACACCGAGTTCCGTGACACGGTGGTGACCCTGCTCATCGACAATTCCGGCTCCATGCGCGGCCGGCCCATTTCCATCGCCGCCATCTGTACCGACATTCTGGCCCGCACGCTGGAGCGCTGCGGGGTGAAGGTGGAGATCCTCGGCTTCACCACAAGCCAGTGGAAGGGCGGCCGCTCACGCAAGAAGTGGATGGCCGACGGCAAGCCGCCGAACCCGGGCCGTCTGAACGACCTGCGTCACATCATCTACAAGGCGGCGGATGCCCCATGGCGGCGGGCGCGGCGCAATCTCGGCCTGATGATGCGCGAGGGCCTGCTGAAGGAGAACATCGACGGCGAGGCTCTGATCTGGGCCCACAACCGTCTGCTGGCCCGTCCCGAGCAGCGCCGCATCCTGATGGTCATTTCCGACGGCGCGCCGGTGGACGATTCCACCCTGTCGGTGAATTCCGGCAACTATCTGGAACGCCATCTGCGGCAGGTGATCGACGACATCGAGAACCACTCGCCGGTGGAGCTGATCGCCATCGGCATCGGTCATGACGTCACCCGCTACTACCGCCGGGCGGTGACCATCATCGATGCCGAGGAGCTGGGCAGTGCCATGACCGAAAAGCTGGCGGAGCTGTTCGAGGAGGACGACCGCTCCATGCGCGGCCCGGTCCGTCGGCTGCGCCGTGCCGTCTAAGCAGGTCCGGTGAGCATGGTGCGGCCATATTTGCGGCGGTTTCTCTTCCCGGTCCTTCTGCCGGCCCTCTTTCTGCTGGCCGTTGCCCTCCCGTTTCGCGATGCCTCCCGTGCAGCAGGTCCTGCCGCCGTCACGGCCCTGCCCATTGCCATGTCCCGCACCGGCGGCGAGCGGTTCGGATATCTGCAATGGCGCGGCGGTCTCGTTCTGGAGTCGCCCGATCCGTCTTTCGGCGGCTTTTCCGGGCTGCTTCTCGGTGCGGATGGCAGGGACCTTCTGGCGATCTCCGATCTCGGTCGCTGGTGGCGGGTGCGGCTGACCTACGATGCGCGCGGGCACCTTTCGGGGCTGGGGCAGGCCGGCGGTCCCTGGCCGGTCCTGAGCAGCCGGGGCGCGCCCCTGCGTGGCAACTGGCGGGATGCCGAGGCGCTGGCCCCGTGGGACGGACGGCGCACTTCCGGCCCCGTTCTGGTGGGCTTCGAGCGGCGCGAGCGGGTGGCGCTCTACGACTGGGGCGCACGGGGGAAGAGGGCGAAGGCCCGCTATCTGTTCCTGCCGAAGGCCGTCGGCCGCGGCCGCAGGAACGGCGAGATGGAGGCACTGGCCAGATTTTGGGACGGCCCCCGTGCCGGCTGGCTGATTGCCGCCGCAGAGAAGAATTTCACTCCGGCCGGCAATGTCCGGGCGTGGATGTGGCGCGGCCGTCGCGTCGTGCCCTTTGCCATCCGCCGCATGGGGGATTTCCGCATCACCGACATCGCCGTGCTGCCGTCCGGCCGGGGCTTCGTGACGCTGGAGCGCCGGTTCAAACGGTCGCTGACGGTCCTTCCCGCCTTCGCCATGCGGCTGTTCCGCACCGAAGATCTTGCCCGGGGCGTGGTTCTGGATGGCGTGGAACTGATGACGGCGAGCTGGCCGCTCCACGCCATCGACAACATGGAAGGCCTCTCCATCCACCGCACCGGCGGGGAGTTGCGACTGACCGTGATTTCCGACGACAATTTCAACCGCGGTCTGCAGCGCACCCTGCTATATCAGTTCGCCCTGCCCGTGAAGGAGCTGGAACGGCTTCTCGGTGGTGGAAAAGGGTGAAAAGAATCTTACCTGTTATCATTTCATTAACCACGGCCCGATTCAATGCTCCGTGGACGAAGGGCGAACCCCGGTCGCGGCCGGGTATTTGCGTGACGTTCGTCAGTATCAACCATCCGGTGACGGACGATGGGAGTTCGGGCGACAGGATACGGGCCGGTCACGCCGGGAATCATGACCGGGCTGACAGGTCGGGCGGCGCGGGCGCTGCTGGCGCGGCTCTCCGATTCCGTTCTCCGTCTGCTTCCCCGCCCCTTTCCCTTGCGGGTTCGCGGTCTGGCCCATCCGCCGGCTCCGGTTTCCGCCGGCGGTGTGCATGATGCGGCGGCGCTCTATCAGGGCCGTTTCTCCTTTGCCGGACGCACCGTGGAAAGTGACGGGCGGGTGATCTTCGATCATGAAGTTTCCGACTCCGCGTGGCTGCGGGCACTGCACGACTTCGGCTGGCTGCGGGCACTGCTGGACAGCGAACGGCGGCTGATGACGGTCTTTGCCCGCACGCTGGTCGGCGACTGGCAGGAACGGGCTGCGCGTCTGCCCTCCGAGGCGATGGAACCGGCGGTTGCGTCGCGGCGGCTGATGCACTGGATCGCGGCTGCTCCGGCGCTTGTCGGGGGTGCGCCCGGCGGTTTCGAGCAGGCCTTCTTTCGCTCTCTCGCTTGGCAGACGCGGCGTCTTGCGCGCATGTCGCACCGGCGCATGCTGCCGCATGAGCGCATGCTGGGTGCTCTGGCGATGGCTCATGCCACGGTCGGCCTTGCCGGACTGGAAAGCCTGCGTGAACAGGCACTTTCGCGGCTCTCCGAAGAGCTGGAGTGGCAGATCCTGCCCGATGGCGGACACGTCTCGCGCTCTCCTGCCGTGCTGCTGGAGATCATCGCCTTCCTCCTGCCGCTGCGCGATGCCGTTTCTCAGGCCCGCCTGCCTCTGCCACAGGGCATATCCGGAGCGCTGGAGCGGGCTCTGCCCATGCTGCGCTTCTTCCG
>JAJRRY010000084.1 GCA_024279095.1 Alphaproteobacteria bacterium | reverse complement strand
TCAGGGACTGGATCCGCGCGAAAGCTCCCTGAAGGTGGGCATCTTCGGGGCCGAACCGTGGACCAATGCCATGCGCCGGGAGATCGAGGACGCCTTCGACATGCATGCCGTGGACCTCTACGGCCTGTCCGAGATCATCGGTCCCGGTGTGGCTTGCGAATGCGTGGAAACCAAGGACGGCCTGCACATCTACGAGGATCACTTCTATCCGGAGATCATCGATCCGGAGACCGGCGAGGTTCTGGAGGATGGCGAACAGGGCGAACTGGTCTTCACCTCCCTGACCAAGGAGGCCTTCCCCATCATCCGCTATCGCACCCGTGACCTGACGCGGCTGCTGCCGGGTACGGCCCGCTCCTTCCGCCGCATGGAGAAGGTCACCGGGCGTACCGACGACATGATGATCATTCGCGGTGTCAACGTTTTCCCCACCCAGATCGAGGAGCAGCTGCTGAAGGTGGAAGGCATTGCCCCGCACTTCCAGATCGTTCTCACCCGTGACGGGCGCATGGACGTCATGACCATCCGCACCGAGGCCCTGCCGGAAGCGGCCGACGAGACGACCCGCTCCGCCATGGCCGACCGTCTGGAAAGACTGGTCAAGGAGAATGTGGGCATCTCCACCGAGGTCATCGTCGGTGAGCCGGGAGCCGTGCCGCGCTCGCAGGGCAAGGCGGTGCGTATCATCGACGAGCGTCCGAAGGAGGACTGAAATCCATGGCGCAGGACGGCCACGTCGTGATCATGACGACGGCGGGCTCCCGCGAGGAGGCGCACCGGCTGGCGCGCGGGCTCGTGGAGAAGCGTCTGGCCGCCTGCGTCCAGATGATGCCCGTGGAAAGTGTCTATGAATGGAAGGGCGCGGTGCAGGAGGATTCGGAATTCCTGCTGCTGATCAAGACGCGCCGCGCGTGCTACGCCAATGTGGAGGCGCATCTGCGCAGTGCGCATTCCTACGAGGTGCCGGAGATCCTGGCCCTTCCCGTGGAGCGGGGACTGTCCGACTATCTCGGATGGGTGGATGCGCAGACGGAAAGGCCGGACTGATGGGCACCAAGATTCTCGTCTTCCTTCTGGTCGTGGCACTGGTTTTCGTTACCTTCAAGTTCGTGCGCGAACGTGAAGCCCGGTTGCGCGAACGGGCCCGCAAGGCCGCCCATGACACGGCGGAGACGGAGGCGGCGAAAACGGAAAGCGAAGGCCCGAAGACCGTTACGCTGAAAAAGGATCCGAAGACCGGCATCTACGAGCCTTCCGGACAGGATGGCGAGAAGTGAAAAGGGGACGAACGTCTGTTGACGCGACCGTTGCGTGCCCCTACCTTCGCCGCCAGATTCAACCGTTTGCGCAACAGGGCGATCCATCATGAGCGAAGGCGCCAGGGGCCTTGATCCGGCCCGTTCGTTCCAGGACCTGATACTCACGCTGCATGACTACTGGGCAGGCAAGGGCTGCGTGATTCTTCAGCCCTACGACATGGAGGTGGGGGCTGGCACCTTCCATCCGGCCACCACTCTGCGCTCCATCGGGCCGCGTCCCTGGAAGGCCGCCTACGTGCAACCGTGCCGCCGGCCCGCCGATGGCCGCTATGGTGAGAATCCCAACCGCCTGCAGCACTACTACCAGTATCAGGTCATCCTGAAGCCGTCGCCGGACGATCTGCAGGAGCTCTACCTCGGCTCCCTCTACGCCATCGGCATCGATCCGCTGGAGCATGACATCCGTTTCGTGGAGGACGACTGGGAAAGCCCCACGCTGGGTGCCTGGGGGCTGGGCTGGGAAGTCTGGTGCGACGGCATGGAAGTCTCGCAGTTCACCTATTTCCAGCAGGTGGGCGGCATGGATTGCGATCCCGTCTCCGGCGAACTGACTTACGGACTGGAACGTCTCGCCATGTACGTTCAGGGCGTGGACAACGTCTTCGCTCTCAATTTCAATGGCCGCGAAGGCGAAGAAAAGGTCACTTACGGAGATGTCTTCCTGCAGGCGGAGCAGGAGTATTCCCGCTACAATTTCGAGTATGCGGATACCGACATGCTCTTCCGCCATTTCGATGACGCGGAGGCCGAATGTCGTCGCCTGTTGGCGGAGGGGGGAAGAGGAGATTGTCATCTGCTGGCCCAGCCCGCCTATGACCAGTGCATCAAGGCTTCCCACGTCTTCAATCTGCTGGATGCGCGCGGCGTGATTTCGGTCACCGAGCGGCAGGCCTACATCCTGCGGGTGCGCGAAATGGCCAAGGGCTGCTGCGAGGCCTGGGCAAAAACGGAAGCCGGCGGCGGATGCGGGGCAAAGGGGGACATGGACACACAGGGAGAAAATGTGACATGAGCGACAGGGAACCCGTCATTGCGGCGCGACGCGCCTTTCCAGTGAAAGTGGAAAAGGGGAAGACCTACTGGTGGTGCGCCTGTGGGCGCTCGAAGGAACAGCCCTTCTGTGACGGATCGCATGAAGGAACCGGTTTCGAGCCGCTGGAATGGACGGCGGAAGAGGATGGCACCGTCCTGTTCTGCGGATGCAAGCACACGAAGACACCGCCGATCTGCGACGGAACGCACAAGTTCCTCAAGGACTGACGGATACGCCTTCCGGACTGGAATTAGGTGAAACGACCATGCCCGAACTTCTCCTGGAACTGTTCTCCGAGGAAATTCCGGCCCGCATGCAGAAACGTGCGGCGGAAAATCTGGAACGGCTTGTCCTTGACGGCCTGAGAGAAGCAGGCCTCGAGGTCGGCAGGGCGCGGTCTTTCGCCGGGCCGCGACGCCTGACGCTGGTCGTGCAGGATGTCCCGCAGAAGACGCCTGATGTTTCCGAGGAGCGGCGCGGCCCGCGTGTCGATGCACCTGAAAAGGCCATTCAGGGGTTTTTGCGTGCCACGGGGCTGAGCCTGTCCGACTGCGATATCGTCAAGGACGAGAAGAAGGGCGCCTATTATGTGGCCCGTATCGAGAAACCGGGGCGGCCGACCACGAAGGTGCTGGGCGAGCTGCTGCCGGAGGTGATCCGCAGGTTTCCGTGGCCGAAGTCCATGCGCTGGGGGGCGGGAAGCCTGCGCTGGGTGCGGCCGCTGCATTCGATCCTGTGCATCCTGGGCGATGAACATGGTGCCCGGGTGGTGCCGCTGGAGGTGGACGGGATCCGGGCCGGTGACAGCACCCGCGGTCACCGATTCATGTCTCCGGGTCAGTTTTCCGTTTCTTCTTTCGAGGACTACGAGGCAAAGCTCAGGCGCGCGCGGGTGGTGCTTTCGGCCGAAGAGCGGGCCGGGAAGATCCGCGCCGATGCCGAAAACCTGGCCTTTGCGGCCGGCCTGGAAGTGGTCGAGGATCGCGCCCTTCTGGCCGAGGTGGCGGGGCTGGTGGAGTGGCCGGTAGTGCTGATGGGCGAGATCGGCGAGGCGTTTCTCGACCTGCCGCCCGAGGTGTTGCGGAGCTCGATGAAGGAACACCAGAAGTTCTTTTCGCTGCGCAATCCGAAGAGCGGGCGGATCGAGCGCTTCATCACCGTGGCCAATCGCGAGACCGCCGATCACGGTGCGGCGATCCTGGCCGGCAACCGCCGGGTTCTGGCCGCGCGGCTGGCCGATGCCAGGT
>JAJRRY010000083.1 GCA_024279095.1 Alphaproteobacteria bacterium | reverse complement strand
TTGAACACGGTGATGACCTACGGTCCGCACCACAGCCCGTCCAATCGCCCGATCCTGGGCATCGAGGAGATGGCCCAGAAGGTCGTCTACATTCCGGGCGACGCCAGCGCCGATACCCAGCTGTTGCGGGGCGCGGGCATCGTCACGGCGGAGGAGCGCTGGGGCAAGGGGCCGCACACCGCCGGCAACCGCTCCATGGCCTATCCGACGAAGACGGACATGCGCAATTTCCTGCATGTCCTCTACATGCAGCACATCCTCGACGAGGCCGTCCTGTTCTTCCTGGACGAGTGGAAGGACAGGAATGCGAACCCGGCCAACATCGAGATGATCGAGGACCGCATCAATGCCTACCTCGGCGGCAAGAAGGCTGGCGACGATCCGTGGATCTACGACGGCCGTTTCTGGTTCGACCGCGAGAAGACGACGCCCGAGACGGTGGCCGACGGGCACCTGTTCTGGAAGCTGGAGTGGGCACCGGTGGGCATCATGGAACGCCTGACCGTGGAGCGCTGGATCAACATCGATCTGATCCGCGATCCGCTGGGACTGGCCACGGCGGAAGAGCCGCAGGCGTAAGGGAGGACTGAGAGATGGCCATGCACATTCGCCGTCACGCACGGATCACCAATGCCACCATCTATCTGGAGGACAACTCGCTGGTGGGCATCGCCCGAGAAATCCAGATCCCGAAACTGGAATGGGGAGAGGTGGAGCATGAGAGCCTCGGTCAGGTGGCGGTATTCAAGACCCCGGCACGCGCCCTGCAGGCACTGGAAGGCTCCATTACCTGGGAGGCCGTGGATCCGGACATCGCCCGCCGCACGCTCAACCCGTCCCGCGCCATCACCTTCCAGGCGCACTGGGAACAGGACGTGTGGGATCAGGACGGCTGGAACAGCGACGAGAGCGTCACCATGGTGGCCATCATGCGCTGTCTGTTCAAGTCCGCCGAACTGGAGGCCCTGAAGAATTCGGAAGCTGCCGGCTGGCAGCAGGAATTCACCTGCACGCGTCTGGTGCAGCGGGTGCATGCGGACAATACGCCGATCATCGAGGTGGATGTCTTCGCCAACTCGGTGAAGGTGGACGGCAACGAAGTTTTCGGGAGGTAAGCGATGCCCGGTGTCATCGACAAGCTGAAAAAGTACCGTGACGAGCATGACGGCGAAGAACGGCTGACGCTGCCGGCCACCGGCATCGTCTGCAGCTGGCCGAAGTTCATGAACCATGGCCGCTGGCAGAAGGCGCTGCGTCTCGCCCAGGGCGATTTTACACGTGCCCAGGTGCTCTATGTGGTGGGCAACGTGACGTTCGATGGCGAGAAGCTGACGGCGTCGGACTTCGACGCCCTGCTGCCGCTGGAGGATGCTCTCACGCTCGTTGCCGCCGTGTTCGGCCGGGCGCCTGAGGAACCGGCGGGGGAAACGGGAAAAAAGTCGGCGAAGGCGGCCTGAGACTTTCCGATCTCATTGCTCATGCCTGGCTGGTGAGCCAGGGCTGGGACAGCCGGACACTGGATGAAATGAGCGAGACGGAATTCCTCGCCGTGCTGGATGCGCAGCAGCAGCTTGAGGAGACGCGGGCGGAAGCACGGGCCCGGATGATGGAGGAATGAATGTCGTCCATGCAGTTGTCCATCATCGCGCGGTTTCAGGACAGGGCCTCGCGCGGCATGCGGGCCCTGCTGCGCATGCAGAAGCAGCATGAGCGGATGCAGAAGGCCTATGGCAACGCCACGGCACAGGCTGCGCGCAAACAGGCCGAGCTGGCCCGTGCCGGCAACCGGGCGGCCCGTGCCATGGGCAACGAGACCTCTGCGGCCGGGCGCCTGAGGGCGGCGCTTTCGCGCGTCAATGCCATGATCCGCAAGCAGGTCTCCTTGCGTGAACGCCTGCGGCGGGCCGGTTCGCTGGCCCGCAAAGGTGCCGGGCGTATCGGTCGGGCCGGCATGCTGGCGGCGGGGATCTACGGATCCGTGCAGGCCGCGGCCGCTTCCGCTGCTTCCATGGTGGTGGGGCCGGCGGCCCAGGTGGAAGGCTACATGGTGCAGCTTGAGGCACTGGAAGGATCAGCAGCCAAAGCCAGGGCTTCCATGCAATGGATCCTGAAATTTGCCAGGCGGACGCCACTGGAGTTGCACCAGGTCATAGATGCGTACGCGCAACTGCGCACGTTCGGGCTCGATCCGACAAATGGCACCATGCAGGCTCTCGTCGACACCATGGCCATGAGCGGCAAAGGTGCCGAGCATCTACAAGGGATCATCCTTGCTGTGGGGCAGGCATGGACCAAAGGAAAACTGCAAGGCGAAGAAGCGTTGCAGCTGATCGAGCGTGGTGTGCCCGTATGGGATCTGCTCTCGAAGGCCATGGGCAAGCCCGTGCCGGTCATCCAGAAGCTCGCCAGCAAGGGAAAGCTCGGACGCGATGCCATTGCGAAACTGATCGAGCTGATGGGTGAACGGGCGGCCGGTGCCAGTGACAAATTTGCTCGCACCTGGAGCGGCATGGTGACCAACATGGCGGACATGTGGTTCAAGTTCCGCCTGATGGTGGCCCAGTCCGGGGTGTTCGAGTTCCTGAAGTCCAAACTGCAGTTCCTGCTGGAAACCTTCAACCGGCTGGAGGCCTCCGGGAAGCTGCAGAAAATCGCGCAGGAGATCGGGGCCAGCATCATTCAGGGGCTCAAGGCCCTGTGGCAGTTCGGCCTGGGTGTCTGGGCCGTCCTGCAGAAGGTGGGTGTGGCGCTTTCCTGGGCGGCCGAGAAACTGGGCGGATGGAACAATCTGGCCATGGCCCTGATGGCCCTGCCGCTGCTCAACGTGCTGGCTTCCTTCGTCTCCGGGTTCATGCTGCTGGGACAGGCGGTCATGGCGGTCGCGCCCGCCCTTGCCCTGCTGGCCACGCCGGCCGGGCTGGTGGTCGGTGCACTGGCCGCCATTGCCGCGGCCGTGGCCGGGGTCATCTGGTACTTCGATCTCTGGCCGTCCATCACGGCGGCCGTCAGCACCGCATGGACCGGGATCGTCTCGGCCGGAGAAGCCCTTGTCGCTTGGTTCAGCACACTGCCGGCCCGGGTTCAGGGATACTGGGAAAGCCTCAAGGCATGGCTGTCCAGCCCCTTCGATCCGTTTCCCGGGCTGCGCCGGCAGGTTGCGGAAATCATCGGGGTGATCCGGCGCATGCCGCAGCAGGCCAAGAATGCCATCGAGCGCCTGCGGCAGGCATTTGCCGACATCGATCTGCTGGATGCGGGCAGGAAGGCGTTGCAGAGCTTCTGGGACGGCATGAAGTCGATCATGAAATCCCTGGCCGTATGGGCAAAGAACAAGCTGGCCAGCATCTTCTCTCTGCCGTCTTGGGCCAGGGGATGGTTCGGCGGTTCCCAGCAGAAGGCCGCCGAAGTGCAGAAGCGGGCATCCGGAGGGCCGTTCGGTCGCGGCCCCCTGCTGGTCGGCGAGCGGGGACCGGAACTGATCTATCCCGCCCGCTCCGGATGGGTGGCGCACAACGACAACCTGAAGCGCCTGGCATCCCTGTCGAGGCGTGCCGCAGCCAGCATCGCCGCTGCCGGCCTGGCAACGCACATGGTCGCGACCCAGCCGCGGATCGTTCCCGCCGGCCCGCCTTCTGCCACGACGAGCATCAGGGAGCAAGGAGGCGGGATGCGCATGGAAGTCCACTATGCGCCGCAGATCACCGTGCAGGGCAATGCCGATCCTGCCCAGCTGCGAGCCGTGCTGGATGCGCATCTGGAGGACCTGTTGGAGCGGCTGGAGCGTCGTAAGGCGGAAAACGACCGGCTCGTGTTCTAGATGAGAGGCACATCATGAGCGCCTACGCATGGCTGGGTGACATCATTCTCGGCACCGACGTGATGACGGGGCCCGTCAGCTCCGGAGAGGATCTTGGCAACACGATCAATGAGCACCAGGTGGTACGTGGCAAGCCGGTGCTGCAGGATGCCGGCCAAGAGAATGACCGGCGCACCTTCCGCTTCTTCTTCGACGAGACCTTCTGCGACGTGGCTGCGCAGTACGAAAAATTGCGTGCGGCCCGGGCCAGCCGCGAGGCGCTGCCACTGGTGCATGGCAATGGCGCGTACCTCGGCAAGCGCTACGTGGTGCAATCCGTGCGCATCACGCACAAGAAGGCGACTCCCTCCGGGGCGCCGGTACGCATCGAGGGCGAGCTGGAACTGATCGAGGCCCCGGGCGGCTCATTCACGCTGGGAGGCATCATCGGTGTGGCCACGGCGGCCATCGCTCTGATCAACCCGCTGGTACGGAGAGATTGATGCCGGGCCGGCATGGGCGGAATTTTCGCAGATGGGTGATCCATATGGTGAGGACAACGGTTTTCTGCAGGCACACGGTGGGGAATAGCAGATGAACCTCCGGCTGACGGGCGAGCATTTCGAGCATGTGTCGGAACCAGGCGAGCGCTGGGATCTGCTGGCATTTCGCTACTACGGTGATGCCATGCTGCAGAGGATCATCATGGAGGCCAACCGGCATCTGTGGCTCGATGACCTGGCATCCATTCCACCCGTCATCCCGCCGCGCACGCGGTTGAAGATCCCGGTCATCGAGAAGCCCGATCCGGATCCCTCCCGGCTGCCGCCCTGGAAACGGGAGGTCGCGGCATGAGCAGTCTGCCGGAGCCTTTCGTCAGCCTCATCGTCAACGGAGTGGATGTGGGCAGCGAGCTGACGCCCTATCTGCTCTCGTTCGAATGGACGGATCATCTGCATGGCAAGGCGGACGAGATCGCCGTGAAGCTGCAGGATGCGGACGGCCTTTGGCGCGGCCCCTGGCGGCCTGAACGCGGTGATCTCGTGGAAGCCGCCATCGGCTATCGCGGCGGGCCGATGATGCCCTGCGGCACCTACGAGGTGGACGTGCCGCGGGCATCCGGCTCACGCAGTGGGGACGTGCTGGAGTTCCGGGCCACCAGCGCCTATCAGAGCAAGGCGCTCAAGACCCGCCGACCGAAAGAATACGAGAAGAAGAAGCTGCGTACCGTCCTCGAGGAGGTGGCGGCCCGCAACGGCTATCAGGTCAGCGGCAAGATCCGTGAGATCTTCTTCGAGTACAAACGCCAGCGCCGCGAACGGGATCTCGCCTTCATCCGTCGACTGGCGGAGGACTTCGGGCATTTCGTGAGCCTCAAGCATGGCAAGCTGGTGTTCTATCTCCGCGAGGAGCTTGAACAGGCCGAGCCGGTACGCGTCTTCGAACTGGCCGATGGTACGACCATCACCGAATGGGAGGCCCAGGAACAGGCGGACAGGATCTACAGTCATGCCCGTGTCAAATACTTCGATCCGGACAGGAAACGCCTCATCGAGGGCAAGGCCGAAGATCCGCAAGCCAGGACGGGTGACGAGCTGAAGATCGATGAGCGCGTGGAAAACCGTGCCCAGGCCGAGGCACTGGCCAAGGGGCGGCTGAAGAAGGCCAACGAGGACAGGCGCACTGCACGTCTGACGCTGGTGGGCGATCCACTGCTGTGCGCCGGACAGAAGGTGGTGCTGGGCGCAACATTCGGAAAATACGCCGGCGAATACCTGATCCACGTGGCGCGGCACCGCATCGAGCGCGCCAGCTACACCACGCAGATCGAATTGAAGGGAGTGTAAGATGGCAGGCCGCGTCTACACGTCCGAGAAGAACCGCCCCTACAAGCGCGGCATCGTGAAGGAAGTCGATCCGAAAAGGGCACGGGCGCGCGTGGAGTTCGAGGATGAGGACGGCAACATTTCTTTCTGGCTGAACGTCAATCAGATGGCCGCCTCGAACCGCAAGAGCTACTGGATGCCGGATGTAGGCAGTCAGGTGAACTGCCTGGTCGATTGGGACGGCGAGGACGGGTGCATCCTCGGGGCACTCTTTTCGGAGGCCGATCCCCCTCCCGTGACCGATCCAGACAAGGTGCACCAGGTCTTCGCGGATGGTGCCGTCATCGAATACGATCAGGGTACGCATACGCTGACGGCCAAACTTCCTCCCGGATCCGCGGCGAATATCGAGGCGACAACC
>JAJRRY010000082.1 GCA_024279095.1 Alphaproteobacteria bacterium | reverse complement strand
GGACGCGCCCAGTCCCTGGTCGCCGCCCCGGACACTGATTTCGAGCTGACTGCGAAAGGCGGCATCGTCTGGCACGGGGCCGAGGTGGGCCGTCTCGTTCCCGGCCCTGACATTCTGAAACCCGACGTGAAACTGCTTGCCGACGAGGTGCTGGAGACGGCAGACCGGGAGGCCGTGCTCTTCCGCTTGAAGAAATTCGTCTCGCGCCATGTGGAGAGCCTGCTCGAACCGCTGATCCGTCTTCGGGATGACGACGAGATCACCGGTCTCGCCCGCGGCCTTGCCTGGCGTCTGGTCGAAGGACTGGGCATTGTGCCGCGCGCCGAAGTGGCCGCGGACGTGCGCCAGATGGATCAGGACACTCGCGGCCTGCTGCGCCGTCACGGCGTGCGCTTCGGAGCTTTCCACATCTTTGTGCCGGCCCTCCTGAAACCGGCCCCCGCCCAGCTGCGCGTGCTGCTCTGGGGCCTGCAGAAGGAAAAGGAAGGCGTCGTGACGGTGGCCGACCTGCCGGAACCGCCCGGACAGGGACTGACTTCGGTTGAAAAGGATCCGGCATGGCCCGACGGTTTCTGCCAGGTCTGCGGCTACATGGACTGCGGCCCACGCATCGTCCGCGTGGACATGCTGGAACGTCTCGGCGACATGATCCGCGAACGCGTCTTCTGGAAGCCCCGCTTCGACGGTGAAGAGCGCCCGGCCGGCTCCGTCGAAGGCGGCGGTTTCGTCGTCATTCCCGACATGATGTCCTTGGTCGGCTGTTCAGGAGACGACTTTTCCGCCGTGCTGAAAGCGCTCGGTTATCGGGCCGAGAAACGCCCCGCACCGAAACCCGCCGCAACGCCCTCCTCCTCCGGAAGCACTGAGAAGGAGACCGTGGACGCCAGCAAGGATATTCCGGCCATGACCGGAGAGACGGAGGATTCCGACAGCGCCTCTGCAATGGAAACCGCCCCGGCCACCGAATCCGGCAAGGAGGCGGAAACTGCTTCCGCAGAGGCCTCCGGCGAACAGGAGAAAGACGCGGAAAAGGAGACGGCGGAACCGGAAGTCATCGAAATCTGGTGGCCGCAAGGCACCGGTCCGTTCCGGAAACGCAAGCCACGCCCTGCGGCACGTACCGGCAAGCCGCAGCAGGTCCGTGGCCGCAAGCCCCGTGGCGGCAAGCGCCCGGAAGGTGTTGGGCGGCAGGAGGGCAAGCCTTCCCGCAAGCCGCGGCGCGAACGCAAGCCGGATGCCGATTCGCCCTTTGCCGTGCTCCAGAAACTGAAAATGGACATGGAGAAGAAGTCCTGAGCAGACGGCGACGCGACAGAGACCTTGCGGAACAGGATACGGGGCTGCTGGAGCAACGGGCCGACAAGTGGCTCTGGTGCGTGCGCATCTGCAAGACCCGTGCGGAAGCCGCGCGCATCATCGGCAAGGGACAGGTGCGCATCAACCGGCGCAAGATCTCCAGACCCTCTGCTCTGGTGCGGATGGACGACGTCCTCACCGTGGTGCGCAACGGCCACGTCCGTGTGGTGCGGGTAGCTGGCTTTTCCGAACGCCGCCTCTCGCCGAAGGCCGCCGCCGAAATCCGTCTGGACCTGGAAGAAACGGGTGGCAACGGAAAGGCAATGGAAAATAGCTGACTTTTCCGCTCGGTTGTGCGACATCATCACTCGCCATCATGCCAATGATGGGTGTAAAACGCGGATACGTCCTGCTATAGGCAGGAAACACGGACACAGTCTTGCCAAAGCCTCCGGCGCCTGTTCGGGGCTTCATCTCAGGGAATATGCGCCATGACCTATGTCGTCGTTGAAAACTGCATCATGTGCAAATACACCGACTGCGTGGAAGTCTGTCCTGTGGACTGCTTCTACGAGGGCAAGGTGACTCTGGTGATCGATCCGGACGAATGTATCGACTGCGGCGTATGCGAGCCCGAGTGCCCCGCCGAGGCCATTCTGCCGGATACCGAGCCGGGCATGGAAAAGTGGGTGGAGTTCAACGCCAAATACGCCAAGATCTGGCCGAACATCACCCAGAAGAAGGACCCCCTGCCCGACGCCGAGAAACATGATGGCGAGCCGGGCAAGCTCGAGAAATACTTCACCGAAGAGCCCGGCGAGGGCGACTGATCGATCGGCCTCCCGCGCCGGCACACGCCACGGAAATCGCAATGCCCCCTGTACCCTTCCAGGTGCCGGGGGCATTTCCGTCTCCGGTCTCCGCGGGCAGGAGATCCGGATCACGTCACGTCCGTGACGATCGGCTCGTGCCCTGTGGCCCGCAGGAATTTCAGCAGGTCGTCGCGGGAAATGGTCGTGGTCGCAGTATTCTCCAGCGGATGGAAATTGAGCGGATCCTGCTCCATCATCCGCGCATCAAGGACCACCGTCACACGTCCCTCGGTATCATTCATGAGAGCAAAGGGCGTCACCGAACCCGGCTTCACGCCGAGCACCTCTTCCATCAGTTCCGCCTTTCCGAAGGACAGTCGCGCCGCGCCGATGCGCTTGTGCAGCTGTTTCAGGTCGACCTTCATCTCCTCGTCGGCCACCACCAGCCACAGACGGCCCTTCTTGTCCTTCAGGAACAGGTTCTTGGTGTGCCCGCCGGGGATGAGGCCACGCAGCCGACGGGCATCCTCCACCGTATAGGCCGCTTCATGCTCCCGGGTTTCGTGGGCGATACCCAGCTCGTCCAGCAGTCTGAAAAGGTCGTCCCGCGTCACCGGCATGGCTCCCTTCTCCGGCAAAAAAATTTTGGTTCGTGGTGCCACAAGGCTATTGCATTTCAGATCGCTTTGCGCAATATAACAACCCGCCGGCGGGCTGGGCCCTTCGGCAACAGAACTGGAAGACACGCGGGCGTAGCTCAGGGGTAGAGCACAACCTTGCCAAGGTTGGGGTCGTGAGTTCGAATCTCATCGCCCGCTCCAGTTTCTCCTCAGTTTCTGCCGTCCCGTGCGGGGCGGCTTTTTCGTGCGCATTT
>JAJRRY010000081.1 GCA_024279095.1 Alphaproteobacteria bacterium | reverse complement strand
GGAAGTCCCGTTGCAGCGCCTTCAGCGCCTTGCGCAGGATGCGGGCGGAAGGGGGCGGGTCGAGCACGCGTGCATCCTCGAAGGGCGTTCTTTCGCCTTCCTTCCACGAGGCGGAGCGGGCCCACGGCTGAAAGGGGCTGGCAAGGCGCGGCGGCAGGTCTTTCCAGCTCTCCTTCAGGGCCGGCAGGAAGTCGCGGGCGAAACGCAGGTGTTGCGGCGTGAGAAGGGTTTCCGAAAGCCTCCAGTGGGCCACGGCATAACCGCCGTCCGCAGTCTTTCGGAAAGCACAGTCGCCTTCGCCGGCGGAAGTTTCCGGCGCGCCCGGTACCGGTGCGGTGTATTGCACGGAATTGACGACGCCGAGCTGCGGCAGGCGCAGGCCCAGCCGGTCGCACAGCATGCGCGACCAGACGCCGCCGGCGAGTACTACGATGCCGGTGCGGATCTCGCCCTGTTCGGTCATCACGCCATGAACAATACCGCCTTGCAGGATGACGTCACGCACCGCGCAGCCTTCCAGCAGGATTGCCCCTTGCCGTTCCGCTGCGGCGGCAATGGCCCGGGTGGCGGCAAGCGGTTCGGCACGACCGTCCCATGGTGCATGCAGGGCGCCGGAGAAGGAAACGGTCGCGCCGGGAAACAGTTCGGCAGTCTCCCTGCCGGTCAGCAGGCGGATGTCGTTGCCGGCGGCGTCTCGATTGGCCACAAGCCAGCTGCGGCGGCGTTCCAGATCCTCTTCGCTGCGGCACAGGTAGGCGATGCCGCAGGGCACGAAGCCGGGATCGATTTCGAGGAGGTGCGGCATTTCCCGCCACAGTTCGAGTGCGCGACGGGCCAGTGGCAGTTCCGCGGGATCGCGGCCGATGCGTCGGATCCAGCCCCAGTTGCGCCCCGATTGTTCGGCGCCGATGCGTCCCTTCTCGCACACGACGGGCCGCAGGCCCGCCCGGGACAGCCAAAGGGCGGTGGCGCAGCCGATGATGCCGCCGCCGATGATCACGGCGTCGGCCTGCTGCGGAATCTGTCGTTTCCGGAAGGACATGACGGATGCCCGTTCAGGCTCTGGGGTGCGCCTTGCGGTATTGGGCCAGCAGAGAGGCGGTGTCAACCCGGGTGTAGATCTGAGTAGTGGAGAGGGAGGCATGCCCCAGTAGCTCCTGAATGGCCCGCAGATCGGCACCGTGGGCCAACAGGTGCGAGGCGAAGGAATGGCGCAGGGCATGCGGGGTTGCGTCTTCGGGCAGCCCCAGCGCCCCGCGCAGGCGGGCCGTCAGCTTCTGGATGATGCGGGGCGAGAGCACACCGCCCCGCACCCCCCGGAACAGGGGGTCTTCCGGCTTGAGCTCCATCGGCAGAAGTTCGACGTAACGCGCCAGTGCCTCGCGCACCGTAGGTAGTACCGGTACAAGCCGGGTGCGGCCGCCCTTGCCGGTGATGCGCAGAATGTCCGAGCAGTTTTCCAGCAGGGGGGCGATGTCGGCAGGCGTCAAGCCGAGGGCTTCGGAGATGCGCAGCCCGCAACCGTAGAGCAGCGACAGCACGGCGGCATCGCGGGCGGCGACCCATGGTGGCCGGTTTTCTTCCGCCGTGCTGGCCATTTGAAGAAGGTCGCGGGCCTGTCGTTCACCGACCGGGTGAGGCAGGTTCTGCGGCAGTTTCGGGCCACGCAAGGCCGAAAGCGCCGGGTTGGAAAGGCCTCTGTTTCGCTCCAGCCAGCGGTAGAACGAGCGCAGGGCCGAAAGCCGGCGGGCCAGGGTGCGCGAGCCGTCTCCTTCCATGCGGCGGCGGGCCAGGTGACTGCGGAAATCCATTGGGGAGAGGTGGATCAGATCTTCCAGTGTGGCCGGGCGGCCGAAGTGGTCGGCGAGGAAGGCGCCGAAGTTCGCCAGGTCGCGGGCATAGGCGTCAATGGTGTGCCGGCTGGCGCGGCGCTGGTCGCGCATGTGGGACAGGAATTCCGCGGCAGCCGCGGCCGCATCGTCGGCGAGGTGGAATGCGGCTGCGTGTTCCTCTGGCTTCATGACTGGACTTGCTCCGTGGAATCGCCGCAATCTCCTGGCCATGAGCAGGCCTGTGAAAATCGCGGACGTACTGCTTCCGCTGAAGCTGGATCATCCCTATTCCTACCGGGTGCCGGATGAAGAAAACGTCAATGTGGGCGATTTCGTGCGTGTACCGCTGGGTCCCCGGCAGGAGACAGGCGTCGTCTGGGCCTTGCGCGAGGCGGTGCCGGATCGGCCGCTGAAAAGAATCGGCGAACGGCTTGAAGTGTCCCCCATGCAGGATTTGCAGCGGCGGTTCGTGGAATGGGTGGCAGACTACTACGTGGCGGAACGGGGGACGGTTCTGCGCATGTGCATGTCGGCACGCGAGGCTTTTCTGCCGGTGCGCGAGAAGCTGGCCTGGCGGGCGACGGGCAGGGTGCCGGAGCGGATGACGGCGCAGCGGGCACGTGTGCTGAAGCTGGCCGCCGAAGAACCGCCGCTGACGGCCGCGGAGCTGGCCCGGCTGGCCGGGGTTTCCGCATCCGTGGTGCGCGGACTT
>JAJRRY010000080.1 GCA_024279095.1 Alphaproteobacteria bacterium | reverse complement strand
GCCGATCGCACCGTAGGACAGGCTTTCCACGGGAGCGGCGTCCACCTGCCAGGCCGTCTTCAGGGACAGGCCGATCACAGCCTCTCCACCCAGCAGCGCGCGGACCTCTGCCGGTGGCAGATCCTGCTGTCCCACATGTACCCCGTGGGCACCAGTCACCAGCGCCACATCCACCCGGTCGTTGACGACGAACAGGCCGCCTTCCTCCCGCACCACGCGCCCCATCTCCCGGGCCAGCGCGAGCATGGCGGGAATGTCGCCACGCTTGTCCCGAAGCTGGACGATCCCGGCACCGCCACGTACGGCCGCACAGGCGACGGAAACGGGATCCCGCCCCCTGCATGCGGACGGATCGACAATGACGTAGAGACGGAGTGCATCCACGTTCATTCCGCTTCCTCCGACAATTCGTGAAGGGCATCGACGAAGGCGATCCGGAAAGAGGCCGGACCACGTGCCCGGTCCAGCGCCCTCTCTGCGGCCGATGCGAATGCTCGGCAGGCGGCCATTGCTGCATCCAGCGGATCCGTCGCAGCCAGAAGCGCCGCAGTCAGACCACCCAATGCACAGCCGAAACCGACGGAACGGTCCATCCATTCATGACCACCGGAAATCCGGCAGGTTTCAGCTCTGCCGACAACAATGTCCGGATCACCGGTGCATTGCACCACTGCACCGCATGACCGGGCCAGTGTCCGGGCAGCATCTTCCGGATGTTCAACGGTCGGTGACAGCGCGGCCAGTTCGGCGCGGTTTGGCTTGATGATGGCAGGAGCGTGTCCCATCAGCTCCCGTGCCAACCGCATGCGCCCTTCCGTGGCATGCGCGAGCACCGGATCGAGCAGCCACGGCCTGCCCGCTTCAGCCGCGCCTCGGGCACAGGCGCGTGCCCCGGCGCGCCGTTCGGCATCAGGCTGGCCGAGGTTCACCAGCACCGCATTGGCTGCGGCGGCCAGCACGGCCGCCTCGTCCGGCGCATGGGTCATGGACGGCACCCCGCCTGCCGCAAGGATCACGTCAGCCACGAACGGGGCCGATACCGCACCAAGCACGCATTGCACGTGCGGCCGGTGCCGTCGCAACGCCGCCAGTGCGGCCAGGTCTCCTGATGAAAGGCGTACAGTTCCACTCACGATGCCGCACTCCGCCGCGGGGCGGGTGCATGCGGAAACGGACAGCAATGTATGGAAGAATGATTGCTCATCCCTCAATTCCCTCCGCCGGCATGACCCGGATCAGGTTCCATGGGTTGGCCGAAGCCCGGCCTCTCAGCCCTTGCGGGCACCCCAATGAGGTTCTTCTTGGCTCTTAGCACATTCTTCCCACGCACGCCAAGCGCACCATGCATGCGCCATGAAAAAGGAAAAGCGCCGCCCCCGCTTGGGAGACGGCGCCAGATCATGAACGTGTACAGGGCGGTTCGACGAACCGCCCCTTGAGGATGCTCAGTCCTGCTTCTCCTCGCCGGCGGCTTCTTCCTCGCCTTCCGCAGCCTCGGTGGCCTCGCCGCTCTCCTCGGCCTCCGCCTCGGCCTGAGCCTCCTCGATCTCCGCCAGCATGCGTTCGGCAGCCTCGCGGGCCTCCTCGCGCTCGGCGGCGGAGCCGGTCAGGATCTCGCCCTTTGCCTGCAATTCGGCCTCTTCCTCGGTGCGGGCCACGTTGACCGTCACGGTCACGGTGACCTCGGGATGCAGACGAACAGTCACGTCATGCAGACCGATCATCTTGATGGGTTTGTCGAGAATTACCTGATTACGCACGACCTCGACATCCAGCTCGTCCTTGACGGCATTGGCAATGTCACGGGTGGAGACGGAACCGTAGAGCTGTCCTGCCTCGCCGGCAGCACGGATCAGCACCAGCTTGGCACCCTCCATCCTCTCCGCGTCCTTCTCGGCAGCGGCGCGAGCTTCGGCATTCTTGCGTTCCAGTTCCTCACGCTGCTTCTCGAAGTACTCCAGATTGGCCTTGGTCGCGCGCAGGGCCTTGCCCTGGGGCAGCAGAAAATTGCGGGCATAACCGTCCTTGACGGTGACCACGTCTCCCATCTTGCCCAGCTTCTCGACACGCTCCAGAAGGATGACCTGCATGTTCTTTCTCCTTTCAGATCAGTTTGTTGTCCGTGAATGTGCAAAATCCGATTCCGGTTTCAGTCCTGCGGCGGCGGATGTTTCCGGAAATATTTCCTCCTCAGGTCGAAGGTGAGATCGGCCAGCGCCAGTGCCACCAGCGGCAGCAGGATCAGCCAGCCCATGACGATCAGCCCGCCATAGAGCACGGCCAGGATAGCGCTGCGCCACGGATTACCAAGCGTCAGGCCGTGAATGACCGCAAACCCGAGTATGGCGAAGGCCGCCAGAAGCGCCACGGCGAAGACGGAGCCGATCAGTCCGAGGACACCCGGCAGGAAGGTGGCGAACGAAGCCACCGCGAGCGCCACCATGGCTCGTGGATGGAAGGTGAGCTTCCAGAACGGCGCCCAGGGGCGCGTCTCGTAACCGAAGGCCCGCAGCAGCTTTGCGGCAAGCCAAAGGTTGAACAGCATGGCGACGACCCAGAAGGCCGTGGAGACCAGCGGCGTCGCCACGGAGACGAACTCCTTGAGCCGTTCCACCTGATCGGCCGGCAGCTCATCGGCTGCCCCCGACATTTTCAGCATCTGGCCAGCCATCTGCGAGAGTGTCGCACGGATCGTCTCCAGATCCGGCCCGGTCATGAGCAGAAGCACACTCACCAGCGCACCGCCCATGAAGGCCGTCCACAACAGAAGTCGGCCCTCCGGATACCACTCCCGTCCACTGTCATCCGCCGCTTCACCCTCGGCGGCACCGGCAGCAGGACGCCACTTCAGCGCCAGATGCACCAGCACCACCGGCGCAATCGCCATGGACACGACATAGAATGCCGCCGCTTTCAGGCTGAGCACGAAAGAGATGAAGACGAGGCCGGAAAGTGCCGCCAGCGCTGCCGCCGGAAGCCCGAAGGCCAGTCCGACCATGAACAGAGGCAGCGGCGACATGTAGAACATCAGGATCGACACCAGCGACGGAGCGATGATACCCAGAAAGGCGACCCCGGAGAGTGCTCCAGCGGCCACGGCCATGACGATCCAGGAACGCCCGCTCATGCCACCCCCACCTCGGAAGGCACGGCAAGGCCCTCCCCCGCATGACTGCGGAGAAGGGCCTCGATCGGTCTGTGCATTCCATATTCCACTGGCTGTCCCCGTTTCTTCGGGTTAGAGGCCGGCAGGCCTCAACCGTCGCCCCTGCATCATTGCCGGGGCTTCAGGTCATGTCGTGTTACTTGATGACGAAGGGCAACAGCCCCAGGATGCGCGCGCGCTTGATGGCCTTCGCCAGTTCGCGCTGCTTCTTGGCCGAAACGGCGGTGATGCGCGAAGGCACGATCTTGCCGCGCTCGGAGATGTAGCGCTGCAGCAGCCGCACGTCCTTGTAGTCGATCTTCGGAGAATTGTCCGAGGAAAACGGGCAGGTCTTGCGGCGGCGGAAGAAAGGTCTGCGGACAGGTGCGCTCATGGATCAGCCCTCCTTCTTGTCGTCGTTTCTGGAGCCGTGGCGCGGAGCGCCTCCGCGACCGCCACGGCCGCGGCCACGCTCGTCACGAGCGCGCATCATGGCGGAGGGCCCCTCCTCCAGCTCGTCCACACGGATGGTCATGAACCGGATCACGTCATCGGACAGGCGCTCGTTGCGCTCCAACTCCTTGACTGCGTCGGCGGGGCAGTCGAGGTTCATCAGCACGTAATGCGCCTTGCGGTTCTTGCGGATCTTGTAGGCCAACGTGCGCAGACCCCAGTTCTCCACCTTGCCGACCTTGCCGCCGGCATCCTCGATGATCTTCTTGTGGTTCTCGATGATGGCGTCCACCTGGGCCGGAGCCAGATCCTGACGCATCAGGAAGACATGCTCGTAGTAGGGCATGAAAATGGCCTTTCCTGCTTCTGTTCACTTCTCATGCATCGTTTCCCGGCGCGAAGCCTCCCTTGCCGGCCCGGAAAGGCCATGAGGGATCCGTCAATGAGCGGAGACACGGGAAGGCGGGCAGAGCGCATCGACGTTCCGCACCTGCAACATGGCAGGCTGTCGTCTCAACGTTCACCCTGTCGCCCGCATCCGTCTGCCGCATGAATGCAGTGTGGACGCACGCAACCTTCCGTTCAGCCCCCGACCGGGACAACGGCGGGACCGTGTATATGCCCGAATGCCGGGCGACGCAAGGGGTAAAACGACGGCATGTCCCGCCTTTCAGGGTTGCGGCGTTTCCCCCTGAAGCACTCGCACGAATTTCTCCGCGTCGATATTGCCGCCGGAAAGGATGACGGCACATCTGCGCCCCCGCATCCGTTCCCGTTCCTCGGGTTTCAGAAGGGCCGCCAACGCGGCGCCTCCTGCCCCCTCCGCAACATTGTGTGTTGCGGCATAATACAGGCGGATAGCCTCGGCAATCTCGTCATCGGAAACCGGCACCACACGCGCCACACCATGGTTGATGTATTCGACCGCCTGCAGGTGCGGCTCACCGACCGCCATGCCGTCGGCGAAGGTGCAAGCAGCGGCGCTCACCGGCCGTCCGGCCTCGAAGGATTTCAGATAAGCGTCGGCCCCTTCCGCCACCACGCCGATCACTTCCGTCTTCAGGCCCAGCAGGTCACGCATGGCAATGAGGCCGGAGACTCCCGATCCCATGCCGATCGGTGCGTAAACGGCATCCAGATTTTCCACCGCCTCGAACAGCTCCCGGGCATAGGTGGCCACCCCAGCCACCAGCCAGGGATGATAGGCGGGAACCATGTGCAGGCCGCGCTCCTCGCTCAGCCGTACCGCATGCGCTTTTGCCTCGTCGAAGGACTCCCCATACTCGATCAGTTCTGCGCCCAGCGCACGCATGGCGGCGTTCTTCTCAACGGAATTGCCATGCGGCACCACGATGGTGACCGGCACCCCGTAGCGGGCCGCAGCAAAGGGGATGGACTGCCCATGATTGCCCCGCGTCGCGGAGATCAGCCCGGCCGGCCTTTCCTCCGCCTCCATCAGCGGTGCCAGGTAGTTCAGCCCGCCGCGCACCTTGAAGGCGCCCGTCGGCGTGTGGTTCTCGTGTTTCACCCACACCTCGCATCCGGCAGCTTCGCGCAGGAGTGGCCAAGGGTTGGCCAGCGTTGGTTGCATGGCGGCACTGACGGCCATTTGCGCAGCAGCAAAATCTTCTGCCGTAAACATGGAAGCCTCCGGATTCAGGGAAATCGTGGCTTTCCCTGATGCCTTCATGCAGGGCGACAATCAAGATGCAACCGTCACTGGCACCATGCTTTGCCGACATGTGTCCTGCCCCTGTCCGGAAGACGTCGCAAGCTTGCAGTCATGTCACGCCCCTTCCAATGAGGCATAATCCGGATGATCAAGCAGACGACCATGATTCGGCATTCCTGTTCGGAACAGGGAAAGGCGCAAGGTATACATGAAGATCCTGCACACGGCGGACTGGCATCTGGGCCGCATCTTTCACAACATCCACCTGACCGACGATCAGGCCCACGTTTTGGATCAGTTGGTGGATCTGGCCCGGGACATCCACCCGGATCTGATCATCGTGGCCGGTGACGTCTATGACCGGGCCGTGCCCCCGCAAGAGGCCGTGGCGCTTCTGGATGACGTACTCTCGCGTCTCGTGGAGACGGCACAAGCCGTCCTCGTCATTGCCGGCAATCATGACAGCCCGCAGCGGCTGGGCTTCGGATCGCGCCTACTGGCACGCGGCGGCCTGCACGTGCACGGTGAGTTCCTGCCCGATACGGAACCGCTGATCATGGAGGATACCCACGGGCCGGTAGCGGTGCACGCCGTGCCGTTTCTGGATCCGGTGCGGTTGCGGCACCTGCTGCCACGGGAAGACATCACCGATCAGGCCTGGGCCATGCGGGCTGCCTGCGCACTGGCCCGCCGCCGCCAGCCGGAAG
>JAJRRY010000079.1 GCA_024279095.1 Alphaproteobacteria bacterium | reverse complement strand
GTCGTCCACATCCTCGATGCCGATGGACAGGCGGATCACGTCGCCGGTGGCACCGGCAGCCTTGAGCTGTTCTTCGGTCAGCTGCGAATGGGTCGTGCTGGCCGGGTGGATAATGAGCGAACGGACGTCGCCGATGTTCGCCAGGTGGGAGAACAGCTTCACGCCGTTGACGAGTTTCACGCCGGCGTCATAGCCGCCCTTCAGGCCGAAGGTGAAGACGGAGCCCGCGCCCTTCGGACAGTACTTCCGGTGCAGCTCGTAATAGAGGCTGCTCTTCAGACCCGAATAGCGGACCCAGGCGACACGATCATCCTGTTCCAGCCATTCGGCGATCTTCAGGGCGTTGTCGCAGTGCCGCTGCATGCGCAGGCCCAGCGTCTCCATGCCGGTGAGGATGAGGAAGGCGTTCATCGGCGCGATCGCCGGGCCCAGATCACGCAGGGAGAGCACCCGCGCCGCGATGGCCAGCGTCATGGAGCCGAACGTCTCGTAGAGCCGCAGGCTGTTGTAGGAGGGGTTGGGTTCCGTGAGTTGCGGATAGCGATCTCCGGTCGTCCAGTCGAAGTTGCCGCCGTCGACGATCATGCCGCCCATGGAGTTGCCGTGGCCACCCATGAACTTGGTCATGGAATAGAGCACAATGTTGGCACCGTGCTCGATGGGGCGGATCAGGTAGGGCGTGGCCATGGTGTTGTCCACGATGAGCGGCACACCCGCCTCGCGGGCGACTTCCGCGATGGCTTCGATGTCAGTGATCTGGCCCGATGGATTGGCGATGGATTCGATGTAGATCGCTTTGGTCTTTTCCGAGAGCGCCCTGCGGAAACTGTCCGGGTCATCCGCGTCGGCCCACACGACATGCCAGCCGAAGGCCTTGAAGGACTGGTTGAACTGGTTGATCGAGCCGCCATAGAGCTGGCGCGCCGCCACGAACTCGTCACCCGGATGCATGAGGCAGTGGAAGGTCAGAAGCTGCGCTGCATGCCCCGAGGCCGTTGCCAGTGCTGCGGAGCCCCCGTCCAACGCCGCCGTCTTGTTCTCCAGCGCCGCCTGTGTGGGGTTCATGATGCGGGTGTAGATGTTCCCGAATTCCTTCAGGGCGAAGAGATTGGCCGCATGCTCGGAGCTGTCGAAGACATAGGCCGTCGTCTGGTAGATGGGCGTGATCCGTGCGCCCGTGGCCGGATCGGGCTGGGTTCCCGCATGAATGGCGAGCGTGTCGAAGCCGGGCTGTCTGTCGGTCATGGTGTTTCCTCCCGCTGTCATGTTGCCGGGCAGGGTATCATCGGTGCTGATTACAAGACAAGATGTTCGTTAAAAGAAACAGCACCATGGAAAGTCATCCGGAAGATGCGGTAAACCCCGGGGAAAAGGGTCACCTTCCGAAAAGGCGCGGGATCTCGATCTTCGGACAGCGGTTCATGACCACCTTCAGACCGGCGGTTTCCGCGCGCCTTGCGGCCTCGTCATTGCGCACGCCAAGCTGCATCCAGATGACCCGGGGCAGGGGATCGAGCTTCAGGGCCTCGTCCACGATGCCCCCTGCGGCCTCCGAGTTGCGGAAGATGTCCACCATGTCCACCGGCTCCGGAATGTCCGCCAGCGAGGCATGGACGCGCTGCCCCAGGATCTCCTTTCCGGCTTGACCGGGGTTCACGGGAAAGACCTCGTAGCCATGTGACAGAAGAAAGGCCATGACCTCATGGGATGGGCGTTCGGGCTTGGGCGAGGCTCCGACCAGTGCGATGCGACGCACAGACTTCAGAATGTCGGCGATCCATTCGTCGGGATAGGCGTCATGATCCATTCAGCGATCCTCCCATTTCGGCGGGCGCTTCTCGACGAAGGCGCAGATGCCTTCCTCCGCATCGTGCATGAGAAGGTTTTCCACGATCACGCCACGCGTGTAGGCATAGGCGTCTTCCAGGGTCATCTCGACCTGACGGTAGAAGGCGCGTTTGCCAAGTTCCACCACGGCAGCGGATTTCGCGGCCACGGCCTCCGCCAGCTCCAGCGCCTTCGCCGGCAACTCGGAAGGTGCGACCACATGGTTGACCAGACCGGCCTCGCGGGCCTCTCCGGCATCCATCAGGCGGCCGGTGGTAAGCAGCTCGATGCATTTCTTGCGTCCGATACTGCGCGAGAGGGCCACCATGGGCGTGGAACAGAACAGCCCGGCATTGACCCCATTGACGCCAAATCGTGCCTCCGTGGAGGCCACCACCATGTCACAGCTGGCCACGAGCTGCGCGCCGGCGGCGGTGGCGGTGCCCTGCACCTCCGCGATGATGATCTTCGGCCCTTCGACCATGGCCGTCATCATTTTCGTGCAGCGGTCGAAAAGCTCGATGTAGAAGTTGCGGCCACCGTCTCTATCAGAGCGATGCGCGTGCATCTCCTTCAGATCATGCCCGCCGCAGAAGCCTCGGCCATTGGCGGCAATTACGATGGCGCGCACCCGCCTGTCCTCGAAGGCCGCCAGGAGGGCTCCATGCAGAGCCTCGATCATGGCCATGCTCAAAGCGTTGTAGGTCTTCGGACTGTTCAGCGTGAGGCGCAGGACATGATCGCCGGCACGCTCGGCAAGAACAAGTCTGTCATCTCCAGAATCCGTCATGGCGCTTCCCCGTGTTCTTTCCAGTATTTCGAAGGCCGCCGGATCCGGAAAGGCGCATCATTCTTCCTGATCCAGCAGCTTCAGTTTTTTTGAATACACGGGATCGTCCATCAAGTCTTTCACGATCTTGCGGTTGTTGTCCGAAGGTATGAGAACACGCAGGTTCCTGATGAGGGATTTCTTCTTCTCCGGGGGAATGGTTTCATCGTTTTCGATCTCGCGGATCTGCTCTTCGATGGCCTCGTCGGAACCTTCGAGCAGAGAGGAGTAGGCGAAACCTATGTTCATGATGATGAGATTCCACTCCCCGACATCCTTGAACCCGAAGGCGCGAATTTCTTCCTGCATGCGCTTTCCGGCTTCCGTCTTGTTGGCGAATTCCTGGAGCGTGGGATATTCCTCCAGCCCCTTGTCGTCGTACTTGCCATTGATCTTTTCGAAAGCATCCAGCGCCTTGCGCGCCTTTTCCGGCGTCAGATCCACAGCCTGGATATTGGGGATGTCCTGGGCTATGAGATCTTCCAGCGGGATGTTTTCCTCATCGTCAATCTTCCCCGGATTGCCGAGTCCGGGGCCGGAGCTGCCCGGGTTGCCCTGATCGAGAAGGCCGGGCGCATCCCGGAACAGTTCGTTGGAGCCGCCTTTATCCGGCGCAATCCGGTTTTCTCCGCCGATGCGCGACTGGTCCTTGTCTGGAAGCGGAGCAGCATGTGAAGCCGAGGGCAGGGAGAGAACCGTCAGGAGAAACGGGACAAGGGCGAAGGAAAGCGCCGCTTTGGCAAAGCGGTGCGTCAGACTCCAGAAAGCCGAACGCGCCAGCATTTCCGCAATGCGTTCCGTCATGGTTCATTGCCCCGCTGAAGAATTCCTTGCCGGAGATTCTAGGCGTTGCGGCGAAAGCGAACAAGGCACACGTGCCGCAAGCGGGAAATGTGCGGCATCCCTGCAACGGGTATTATGATACCATTGATGTAAGATATGGAAAACAAAGAGATTTTTATGACGCTGTTCAAAAACACCCTCTTGACGGCCGGGCTTTGTGGCGATAGAAGACGTGCCACGGACACGCTGCCCGCTCCCTTGGGGATGCGGGCGGTTGCATTTGTCGAGGAAAACCACCGGCAACAGCCACTGATCGAGGAACCTCCCATGAAGACCTTTTCCGCCAAGCCCGGCGAGGTTGAGAAGAAGTGGGTGCTGATCGATGCGGAAGGTGTCGTGCTGGGTCGTCTGGCGAGCATTATCGCCACGCGCCTGCGCGGCAAGCACAAGCCGATCTACACCCCGCATGTCGACTGCGGCGACAACGTCATCGTGATCAATGCCGACAAGGTGGTGCTCACGGGCCGCAAGATGAAGGACAAGAAGTACTACTGGCACACCGGCTACCCGGGTGGCATCAAGGAGCGCACCGCCGAGAAGATGATCGGCGGCAAGCGTCCCACCCGTGTTCTCGAGCTGGCCGTGAAGCGCATGCTGCCCGGCGGTCCTCTGTCCCGCAGGCAGATGAAGAATCTGCGCATTTACGCCGGTCCCGAGCATCCTCATGAGGCACAGCAGCCGGAGGTGCTCGACGTCAAGGCGATGAATCCGAAGAACACGAGGAGGGCCGGCTGATGTCCGAAGAGAACACCACCCTGGAAAACCTGGGCGAGGCCATGGGCGTCACCGAGGAGGCCTCTCTGCCCGAGCCGAAGATCGACGAGCATGGCCGCGCCTATGCCACGGGCAAGCGCAAGAATGCCGTGGCCCGCGTGTGGATCAAGCCCGGGCCGGGCAAGATCACGATCAATGGCAAGGATCTGGAAAAATACTTCGCCCGTCCGGCTCTGCAGATGATCCTCCGCCAGCCGCTGGAAGCGGCCGAGCGTCTCGACCAGTATGATGTCGTCTGCACGGTGTCCGGAGGCGGCCTGTCCGGACAGGCCGGTGCGGTGCGTCACGGCATTGCCCGTGCGCTGGTGAACTACGAGCCCGCTCTGCGGCCCGTCCTGAAGAAGGGGGGCTTCCTGACTCGCGACGCCCGCGTCGTGGAGCGCAAGAAGTACGGCCGCCGCAAGGCTCGCCGCTCGTTCCAGTTCTCCAAGCGCTGATCCGGCGCGCTGCGGAATTTCGAAAACGCCTTCGAAAAAGGGCCCATCCCGGATGCGGGAGGGCCCTTTTTCCGTCATGAATGGCTGCATGCTCTAGCGGTTCATCCACCAGAGCAGGAGGTTCAGAACCACCGTCAGCACGATGGACAGGACGATGGAGGTACCCAGCAGGACGTGCACACTCCAGCCGTCACCGCCCCAGTGCACGTCACCTGGCATGTTGCCGAATATGCGACGCAGGAACGGCCACGTCAGACCGATCAGGATCAGCAGCAATCCAATGATGATGAGAAGTTTCTGCATGTCTGGGAAATAGGCACGGCAAGGTACCTATTCCAGTCCTTTCAACTTCTTCAGAGCTTCAAGCAGGGAAGCATAGGCGGGATTTGCCCGACGTGCAGCCTCTTCCAGCGAGAACCATTGCGCCCGGTCGATTTCGGGAAAGCTCTGCAGCCTGCCTGAATGCGGCGGCCACTCCATTTCGAAAGAGTTGGAATGGACTGTCTTCGGATCAAGAT
>JAJRRY010000078.1 GCA_024279095.1 Alphaproteobacteria bacterium | reverse complement strand
GAACCGACCACCGCGCAGCACGCCCAGAAACCGCCATGCGGCGATACCGGAGAGCAGCAGCATGACCAGCACGAAGGCGACCCGCCCACCGAAGGCATTGAGTGCGGCCAGGTTGAGAATGAACAGGGTCACCCGGACGGGACGAGACACCGCTCGCGCCCCGCCCAGCGCGATCGCCAGGAGATAATGCGCGGTGACCGCAGCGTTGTTCAGGGGGTGGCCCATCAGGGCGGTTGCGCGCCAGTCGTCGGTCTGCACGAGTTCGCCGATGATCAGCGGCGTGAAATGCCAGCCCGTGGCCACCTCGTAGATGCCAAGCAGGGCATTCACAGCCATCAGCACGTGAATGGCACGCTCCAGCATGTCCCGTTGCCGTTCCGAAACGCCCTCCAGCAGCAGCACCAGCCTCATGGGCAGGAAGAAGGTATCCACCAGCCCGGAAAAGGGCATTTTCTGGTTCATGACCAGATGCCAGAGGAGCACCGCGTTGGTGAAGGCGAAGAACAGCAACCCCTTGTGCCATCGCACCACGTGATTGAACCACAGCAGGGGATGCCCGCTGCGCAGTACCGCGACTCCCAGTGCCAGTACCGCCAGCCATGAGGCCAGATGGATCTTCTCCACGATGGAGCCACCCGGCACCTCGTAATGCAGTCCCATCATGCCGAGCAGCAGGTGCGAAACGCCAAACAGCGATACGGCCACGGACAGCAGAAGGAGGGTGAAGGCCGCAGTGCGCGGAACCTGCGGAAAGCATGCCTGCGGAAGCAGCATCACGTTCCCCTCCGTTCGCGGAAGGCGCGGGCCATGGCGAACCATGCGGGCTTGCGCCGATATCTTTCATCGAAGGGAAGCGGCCGGGGATAACGCCGGGATTTCAGCACGCCCTTTCGGGCCAGTCCGGCATACCAGCTGTAGGGATCGGCCAGCTGCCAGTTGATGACCATCTCCACCTGCGGCACGGCCAGTACGGTCTTCAGAAAGGCATGATACCGCCGGGCCACCAGGGCATCCCGGCGCTTCACCCCGTCGGGATAGGCCTCGTCGTTCACGTCCAGTTCGGTAACGTGCAGCCGCAACCCCGCGTCTCCGAAACCGGCGAGAAATTCTGCAAACAGCGGATCATTGAAAGGAAGCTGCGGCTGAAGGTGCCCCTGAAAACCGAGCGCATGCACCGGCACGCCGGCGTCCAGAAGCTCGCCGACAAGCCATTTCATGCCGACGCGGTTGCGCTGCCCCACTTCGTCGTCTCCCTCGCAGTGGGCCTCGTTGAGGGCCAGTATCGCCTTCGGATCCGCTGCGTGCGCCCGACGGAAGGCCCGCTCCACGTAGGACGGGCCGAAAGCCTCGTACCACGGGCCGCCGCGCATGTCGTGGGGATTGCCGTGACCGGGCCAGAAAGGCTCATTGACCACGTCCCAAACGGCGATGCGTCCCGCATAGCGCCCGACCACCGTGTCGATATGCTCGTCGAACACCCGGCGGATCTCGGCCAGGGACAGCTTCCTCAGCCAATTCGGCGCATTCTCGTTCCAGATCAGGGCATGGCCACGGAAACGCATGCCGTTGCGCTCCGCGAAGGCCAGCAGGCGGTCGGCCGGGAGCCAGTCCCAGTGCTTCCGTTCCGGCCGCAGCCAGTCGAATTTCAGAGCCACGTCGGAGGTGATGATGCGGCAATGCCACTCGTACAGGCGCAGGTAGTCGGCATCGGAGAAGATCTCCCCGGCCGCCGAGGCCCCATAGATGATCCCGGCCCGCGCGGCAATGGCTCCCAGACCGCCGTCGTCATCCGCCCGGGTGGATGTGGACGCAAGTCCCCAGCCCGCTGGGAGAGCGGCCAGCAGGGTCAGTGTCTTGCGTCGGGACAGGTTCCTGTTCATGCCCGGCAGGCTGCAACCCGCATGCCACGGTTGTTGCAAAAAGGCATCACCCGTCATCATTCTTCTGCAACATCTCCAGCAGGCGACGCACCTCTCCATCATCCATGCGGCGGATGCGCTCGGCCAGAAGATTGGCCAGCCGCGTGGCGTCCGGCGACAGACCGGAAGTGTCGATCACCACGCGCGGGTGGGACAGGCGGGCGAGACGGGCCAGTTCCTCCGCATCGTCCCAGATGATGTTGAAATAGGTGATGATGCGCTGCACCAGCCGCCAGCTCGGCCGGCCGCGCTTGCCATGCTCCAGGGCGGAGAGATAGGCGGCGGAGACACCGACGGCCTCGGCCATCTCCTTCAGGGTGACGCCGCGCTCGGCGCGCAGCTGGCGCAGTCTTTCCCCGAACGGCGTCATGGTACCCGCCCGCGGTCCTTCCTGCGCAGCCGGACATAGAAGGCTCCGCCGCCGCCGTGCATGGGATGAGCCGGCTGGAACCCGGCCACGTGATGCGCGAAGCCCGGCTCGTGCAGCCATTCCGGCACCAGACGGCGCAGGCGGCCCTGACGTTCCGGGGCGGGCCAGTGGTCGGAGCCGTGCAAGGTATGGCGGGAAAAGGGCGAGGCGCCCTTGCCGGTGATGACCAGTACGGTGCGCAGCCCCCGCATGCGGGATTCGGCGATGAAAGCCCGCAACCGCATGCGGGCCTGCTCGACGCCCATGCCGTGCAGATCGAGCCGTGCCTCGATGTCCACGTTGCCACGGGCCATGCGCTGACGCGTGCGCCGGTCGAGCGACCCTGCCGCGGGCGCAGGGGCGGGGCGGGAACGGGCCTGCTCCAGCCTGCGGGCGAGCTCGGGCGGAACGGGGCGAGTGGGGTCGGGCGCACAGGGGGCTCCTGCCTTCAGCTTGCCGGCCTGTTGGCGGACTGCTCGACTTTCACCCTGAAGGCGAGACGGATGCAGAGCCTCCTCCACCAGCTTGCGGAACTCGTCAGGACCGGGCTTGTCCGGCAGGCGGGAATCGACGCTGCGGGCCACTTTCTCCCACAGCGCCGCATCCTCCGGCTTCAGTCCTTTCCCGCGCTTTTCTCCCATGCTCTCAGAGTCCCTACAGAAACGGATTGGTCCGCCGTTCCTCTCCCACCGTGGACATCGGCCCGTGCCCGGGCACGAAGGCCAGATCGTCCGGCAGGGTCAGGATCTTCTCCCGAATGCCCCGCAGCAACGCCTCGTGGTCGGAGCGCGGAAAATCGGTACGCCCGATGGCGCCCCTGAAGAGCACGTCACCGAACAGGCCGAGCCGCGCATCTTCATGGATGAAGAGCACATGTCCCGGAGTATGCCCCGGACAGTGGCGGACGGCAAACGTAACCTCGCCGAAGGAGACGGTGTCGCCCTCCGCCAGCCAGCGATCCGGCGTGACGTTCCGGCCGCCCGGAACACCGAACAGCCGTCCCTGTTCCTCCACCTCGGCAAGCAGCCAGTCGTCGTCGCGATGCGGGCCGATGACCGGTATGCCATACCTTTCCGCAAGCTCCGCGGCACCGCCCACGTGGTCGAAATGGCCATGGGTGAGCCAGATCGCTTCCGGCTGCGCCTTCATCTCGCCGATGCCGCGCACGATATCCTCCACGTCACCACCGGGATCCACCACGGCCGCACGTCCCGTGCGGGCGCAGACGAGAATGGAACAGTTCTGCTGCAGCGGCGTCACCGGCAGCACGCCGAGACGGAAAGGCGGTTCGATCGGGGTGTTCATGTCATCCTCTCTTCAGGGCGCGGCGCAGGACATCGCGCGACAGGGTTCCCGTGATCCACGACAGGACAAGATATACGGCTGCACCAACAACCACCATGGCCACAAGCATTGCCAGCCGCAGAAGGAAGGGAACTTCCGGCATGAAGAAGGCTTGAAAGGTGGCATTCATGGTCAGCACGACGATACCCATGATCAGCGAGACGGCAAGGATCCGGGGCAGATTGCGGCGGGCACGAGTATCGAGCCGCCAGTCGCCACGCCGGTTGAGGGTTGCTCCCAGAAGCCAGGCGTTGACCCATGATGCAGCCGTGGTGGCCAGAGCGATACCCACATGCTTCAGGAAGGGAAACAGGATCAGGGCGCCGGCGATGTTGATTGCCACGGAGATCGCGGCAAACTTCATGGGCGTCGCCGTATCCTCGCGGGCAAAGAAACCGGGCGAGAAGATCTTGATGAGCACGAAGGCCGGAAGCCCCGCGGCAAAGGCGGCCAGCGCGGCGGCCGTGGCGGCGGTGTCGGTAGGCATGAACCGGCCGCGCTCGAACATCACCTCCACGACCGGATAGGGCATGGCCATCAGGGCGATGGCGGCAGGTACGGTCAGGAACATGGCGAACTCCAGCGCACGGTTCTGGGAATCGTGTACCCCGTCATGGTCTCCCGCCCGCAGCCTGCGGGAGATGTCGGGCAGCAGAACGATGCCGATGGCCACGCCCACCATGCCGAGCGGAAACTGGTAGACCCGGTCGGCGTAATAGAGCCAGGCCGGCGCGGAGGGCTGCATGGAGGCGATGATGGTGGAGATCACCAGATTGAACTGGGTGATGCCACCGGCGATGATTCCGGGAATGCCCAGCCGGATCAGCCGGCGTACACCATCCGTCATGCGCGGACGGCGGATGCGCAGGGCGAAGCCCTCGCGGGCGGCGGCGATCCACAACATGGCAAGCTGGACGAAGCCGGCGAGGGAAACGCCGATGGCCAGCGCCACTCCGGTGGCGGGGGTTCCGTTCCAGTCCATGAAGCGGGCCAGCAGCAGCACCGCGATCAGCACCACATTGAGCGCCACGGGAGCGGCTGCCGCCACGGCGAAACGGTGCAGCGAATTGAGCACCCCGCCAAGCAGCGCCACCAGCGACATGCACAGCAGATAGGGAAAGGCCAGCCTGGTGAGCAGTACCGTGAGGTCGAACTTCTCCGGATCTCCGGCAAATCCCGGAGCGATCATCCAGACGAAAACCGGCATGG
>JAJRRY010000077.1 GCA_024279095.1 Alphaproteobacteria bacterium | reverse complement strand
TTTAGAATGAGTCAAGGGTAATGTGGACGCAGATGGGGAAAAATCCCGATCGGAAGCCCCTGCTCTTCCGGCTTCGACACGGAAAGGAGCGCGGCCTGCGGCCGTTGTACGATCAACCACCGCCAATTGTCGCAGGCCGAATCATCATATCGTCTGGTTGTATTCTCCGACATTTTCGTAGCCGGCGAGATGGCGGCGGATGTCCTCGACCACAGCGCGCATGTTCTCTTCCGATGCGGGACTTTCGGCGACGACCACCAGCTCCGGCTTGTTGGAACTGGCGCGGACCAGCCCCCAGGTTCCATCTTCGAGGGTAAAACGGCATCCGTTGACCGTGTTGACGCCGGTGATGCGCAGCCCCGCCACGGTTCCACCGGCTTCCATGCGGTTGCGGTAGTGATCGGTAACCTTCTCGATCACCTCGTACTTCTCCTCGTCGGGACAGTGCGGCGCCATGGTGGGGGTCCCCCAGGTCCGCGGCAGCCCGCGATAAAGATCGGCCATGCTCTTTCCGGGATTGTGATCAAGCATGTGCAGCACGGCAATGGCAGAGACGATGCCGTCGTCATATCCCAGTCCCACTGGCGGGCGGAAGAAGAAGTGCCCCGACTTCTCGAACCCGGCAATGGCCTCCAGCTCCGTGGTGCGGCGCTTGATGTAGGAATGACCGGTCTTGTAGTAGTCGGTTTCCGCTCCCAATTCACGCAGCACCGGATCGGTATCGAAAAGGCCGGTGCTCTTCACGTCGACAACGAATTTCGCGCCGGGAAAGCGGCGGGCCAGGTCACGGGCGATGAGCACGCCGATCTTGTCCGAGAAGATCTCGTTGCCTTCGTTGTCGACCACGCCGCACCGGTCGCCGTCACCATCAAATCCGAGAGCCAGGTCGGCTCCCGTCTCGCGCACCTTTGCCGCCATGTCATGCAGCATCTGCATGTCCTCGGGATTCGGGTTGTAGTGCGGAAAGGAATGATCCAGTCCGCAGTGGAGCTCGATCACCTCCGCTCCCATGGCACGCAGGACTTCCGGAGCGAAAGCGCCAGCGGTTCCGTTGCCGCAGGCGCAGACGACCTTCAGTGGCCGAGAGAGCCGGCCACCACGCTTCTTCAGATCATCAAGATAGTGCTCCCGGACTTCCGGGCGATGTACCAGCCGCCCTCCTTCCCTCTCCTGCCAGCGGCCGGAAAGCACGATGTCGCGCAATGCGCTCATCTCGTCAGGGCCGAAGGTCAGTGGCGCATCGCAGCCCATCTTGACGCCGGTCCAGCCGTTGTCATTATGCGAGGCCGTCACCATGGCCACCGCCGGCACGTCAAGATCGAACTGCGCGAAGTAGGCCATGGGCGACAACGCAAGGCCGATGTCGTGCACGGTGCAGCCGGCCGCCATGAGGCCGGTGATCAGGGCATTCTTGATGGAAGCGGAATAGGAGCGGAAGTCGTGCCCCACCACGATCTCGGGGCGCACGCCTCGTTCGTGCAGGAAGGTGCCAAGCCCCAACCCCAAGGCACGCATGCCCAGAAGATTGATCTCCGAGGTGACCGTGCCGTCCGCCTCCTCGCGGAAGAACAGCCAGCGAGCATCGTATTCGCGGAAGCCCGTAGGCTTCACCAGTGGCAGGTTCTCGTATTCCAGTGTGTTGCAGGCAATGTCGGAACGTGGTACGGGCAGCATGTTTCGGTTTTCCTCTCCCCTCGATGACCTGAACGGTTCGTCAATACCTCATGCCACCACACGGAACGAATGTCCATATGACACGACACAACCTTAGGTCGGGTATGCAATCTCACTGCTCGAGAACAAGTTTTCCATCTTCCACCCGGTAACCGGCGAGCCGGGAAAGAAAACTCATGCCGATCAGCGTTCCACGCATCGCACCTTTCGGCAGAACCCAGGCCTCGACATCGTTTACCGTCACTCCTCCGATGGCGACGCGTTTCAGCGTGACCGGAGCGGCCTGCACAACCCCGTTGGCCGTATTCACCGGTCGAACGAAATCGAGAAAGTCGGGATCGAGCCCGATGTTCTCCGCATCCTCCCAGGACAGGGCCACGGCGGACGCCCCGGTATCTATGACGGCCGTCACATCCGTGAAATTGATATCCGCAGTGGTGACGAAATGGCCGGAGCGACCGAGCGCGATTTCCGCCCAGCCGCCGACGACACGCGGTTGCGCCGCCCGTTCGATGCCCTGCACCTCCTTTGTCGTCTCCGCCATGGCGGGCCGTCCCGCTTCTCCGTTTCGGCCACCCATGAAAGGCGAGACCAGAAGCAGAACCCCGATCACTACGGCGAACGCCATACCCGCAACCCTGCCGATCATTTTTTCGCTCCCTTTGCCTGCGGAATGCTCCGGATGGAACGACCCTGCGACAGGGTGGCACATCATCCCGGAGAAAAGGTAAAAAACCTTTCCTCAACTTGAGGGGATCCGGAAACGTGGCATTCAACTCCCGATCAGAATGGAAACGATGATCAGAAAGACCGTGCGCACGACCACTTCAACCGCTCCGGCGGCGTCTCCCGTCTGACCACCGAGCAGTGTTTCCGTCCGATGGATGATGAACTCGCCGGCCAGTGCCGCGACAGTCACCGCTGCTGCCATGGTGACCACCCCTGCGGCAGGCAGCCCCGTGACCACCACCACGGCCAGCGCTGCAACAGCTGCCCGTGCAAGGAGAGCGCCCCCCGGCCGTCCCGCCTCCCGCCCCCTGCCATCCGGGCGCGCGGGCGGCAGGGCATGGAGCATGCGCACCGCAGCAAGGCGGGAAACTGCATGAGCGGCAGTCAGGATGGCGGCGGCCTGCAGAAATCCCGCTCCTTCCGCAATGTGCGCAAGAGCGAGGACATTCAGCAGCACCGCGAGCACCAGCGCCAGTACGCCGAACGCGCCAACCGCCGGATCCCGCATGATTTCCAGCCTGCGCTCGCGGGTACGCCCGCCCAGCCCGTCCGCCATGTCGGAGAGACCGTCCTCATGCATGGCGCCAGTCAGCATGATGCCGGCGCCGACCGCCAGCGCAGCGCAGAGCAAAGCGGAAGCTCCAGCCCATGTGGAAAGAATCATCACCAAGCCGGACAGCCCGCCGACCGCTGCGCCGGCAAGTGGAAGCGCGCGCAGGAATCGGGGGCGAACAGGTGGAAGGCTCGTCCCCTTTTCACTCCCCACGGGCAGAATCGTGAGGAACATCAAGGCGGCGCGCAGATCCTGCACCCAATTTTCCGTTTCCCTGCGGAACTGCCCGTCGTTCATGGCCTTTTCCACTTCTCCTCGTCCCCGCCAGCGGTTATAGGGCTTCCATCCCGCCCATGCCAGACGGAGTTCGGCCATGCATGAGAAGTCCCACTCGCCCCTGGATGACATTCGCGCCCACATCGCGGGCATGCCCGGACCGGATACGGAAGCCGAACGCATCGCCCGCGAACGTGACGGACAGTTGACCAAGCCTCCTGGCGCGCTTGGACGGCTCGAGAAAATCGCCTTCTGGCTGGCGGCTTGGCAAGGCCGCAATCCACCCGCTGCGGAGCGCATCGAGGTGGCCGTCTACGCTGCAAACCACGGCGTGGCGAAACAGGGCGTCTCCGCCTTTCCACCGGAGGTCACGGAACAGATGGTGGCCAACTTCCGCGCCGGCGGAGCGGCCATCAACCAGATCTGCAAGACCTTCGGTCTGGGGCTGAAAGTACACGAGCTGGCCCTTTCCAGGCCTACCGGCGACATCACGTGCGAGCCGGCCATGAGCGAAAGGGAGTGTACCGCCACCATCGCCTATGGCATGGAAGCTGTCGGCGAACGGCCCGACGTGCTGTGCCTGGGCGAAATGGGCATCGCCAACACCACCATCGCTTCCGCCCTGCTCTGCGCCCTCCACGGCGGCGAGCCGGAGGACTGGGTCGGTCCTGGAACGGGCGTGGACGAAGCCGGACTGGCCCGCAAGGCCGATGCCATCCGCAGGGCGCTGGAATTTCACGGGCCGTACCTGAACGATCCGCTGACCATCCTGACCCGGCTCGGTGGCCGCGAATTCGCCGCCATCGTCGGCGCCATCATTGCGGCGCGCCATGCCCGCGTTCCTGTGATCCTGGACGGCTTCATGGTCACCGCCGCAGCTTCCGTACTGCATGCCCTGATGCCGGAAGCACTGGATCACTGCATCGCCGGGCATGTCTCCGCCGAGCCGGCCCACCGGCGCGCGCTGGAAAAGATCGGCAAGCGCCCCCTGCTGGATCTGGACATGCGGCTCGGCGAAGGGTCCGGTGCCGGTGTCGCCGCCGCCATCATCAAGGCTGCAGCGGCGACCCATGGCGGCATGGCCACGTTCGCGGACGCTGGAGTCAGCGAGAAAAACGAGTAGGTAATCACTTTTTGACTTTTGCCCTTTCTCCTGCGGTGCAAAAAGCCCATCTTGACCTTTGAACGGGAAAGGGCCTCGTCATGAAAGCACTGCCAGTCGTAACGGTTCTCCTCATTGCCGCGATCGGCGGCACGGGCTACTGGTATCTGAACCAGCGTGTACCGGTCGGGAATCCGGACACGTATCAGGGATACGTGGATGGCAATCTCCTGCAGGTCGGCCCGGAGATCAGCGGTCGTATCACCCTTCTTTCGGTGGATGAAGGATCCAGCGTACGGGCCGGGGAACTGCTCATTCAGCTTGATGACACCATGCAACAGGCGCAGGTGGAGCTGGCCGCGGCCCGGCTGGAGGAGGCCCGCGCCCGGCTGAGGCTGGCGCAGGCCCAACGGCGCAGGCCGGAGGAGATCCGCATCCTGGAGGCCGCCGTCAAACAGGCGGAAGCGGCGCTGGAAGTCTCGAAATCCGAATACGAGCGTGTACGGCAGCTTTATGAGCAGCGGGTGGTTCCAAAGGCCAGGCTCGATGTGGCCAAGGGCGCTCTCGACCGCGACAAGGCGCGCTTGGAGGAAGCCCGCAGACAGCTGGAAACGGCACGCCTGCCCGCCCGCGCGGAGGAGATCAATGCGGCGTGGGCCAGCGTCCGCGCGGCGGAGGCACAGCTTCAGGAGGCCAAGACGCAGCTACGATATACCCGCGTCGAGGCTCCCGCAAGCGGCATGGTGCAGGAAGTCTTCTTCCGGCCAGGCGAAATCGTCCGGGCCGGACAGCCCGTCCTCTCCATTCTGCCACCCGGCAATCTCAAGATCCGTTTCTACGTACCTGAACCGGAACGTCCCCGTTTTCGGCAGGGTGACTTGGTCTCCATCGCCTGCGATGGCTGCCCGGACGGCATGAAAGCCCGCATCACGTTCATCTCGCGGGATGTGGAATATACTCCGCCGGTGATCTTCTCGCCGCAGGAACGGGCGAAGCTCGTCTTCCGCATGGAGGCGAAGCCGATTGGAGAGGCGGCAAGGCTTGGCCTTGGACAGCCCGTGGACGTGCACCCTCTTGCTGGCAAGGGGAAATGAAGGCATGGCGCAGGGCGCGGAGGAATACGTCATCGACGTGGAAGGGCTGGAAAAGTCCTTCGGTTCGCACAAGGTGGTGCGTGGCGTCACGCTGCGCGTGAAACGGGGCGAGATCTACGGATTTCTCGGCCCCAATGGATCGGGCAAGACCACGACCATCCGCATGTTGTGCGGCCTGCTGACGCCCGACGGCGGCACGGGCCACTGCTTGGGGTATGACATTGTGCGGGAAAGTCGGCTCATCAAGCTGAATGTCGGCTACATGACGCAGCATTTCTCCCTCTATGCGGACCTGACCGTGGAAGAGAACCTGGAGTTCGTGGCCCGTGTGTACGGCATGCCCGCCCCCCGCGAACTGGCAAGACGGACCGTGCGCCGCATGGGCCTGGCGGGACGCGAGGATCAGCTTGCCGGGGAGCTGTCGGGCGGCTGGAAGCAGCGGCTGGCCCTTTCCGCCTGCATCCTGCACGAACCGAAGTTGCTGCTGCTCGACGAACCGACGGCAGGCGTCGATCCGAAAGCGCGACGGGAATTCTGGGACAGTATTCACGAACTGGCAGCGGAAGGCATCACCGTACTTGTTTCCACGCACTACATGGACGAAGCGGAACGCTGTCACGAACTGGCCTACATCTTCAACGGCCGCATCCTCGCCAGAGGGCCGGCCAAGGATATCATCACCACACAGCATCTGAAAGCCTGGGCAGTGCGCGGCGCCCCGCCAGTTCTGGCGGATATTGCCGGACGGGCCCGCGAGATGCCCGGTGTGGAGATCGTGACCTTCCTGGGGGACCATCTGCACATCTGCGGGCCGGAAGGCGGCGCTCTCGAGACGACGATGCGCGATCTGTGCTCCACCGAGAGCGTGCGCTGCGAACCGGCAGCAGCCACGCTCGAAGACAGTTTCATCCATTTGATGAACAGCGGAGGCGGAGATGGCCGGGCGTCCTGACATTCCGAAACATGCCCGTCCCTACCGCGGCTTCACGAGACGGCTGTGGGCGATGATCATGAAGGAGTTCATCCAGCTGCGCCGCGACCGGCTGACGCTGGCCATGATCGTCATCATTCCCTTCATGGAGCTGATGCTGTTCGGTTACGCCATCAACATGAATCCGAAACATCTGCCGATTGCCATCCTGTCAGCGGACAATTCGGACATCACGCGGGACTTCGTGGCTTCCCTGAAGCAGACCGGATATTTCGACATCAGGCAGGAAGCTCGCACGGAGAAGCAGGCCGATGCCCTGATCCGGTCGGGAAGGGTGCTTTTCGTGCTCCAGATTCCGCCCGGTTTCGGACGGGATATCCGCCGTGGTGCCAGACCGCAAATTCTCCTGGTCACGGATGCCACGGATCCCGTGGCCACGGGAGGTGCCATAGCGGCAGTAAACGGATTGGCTGGCCGCCTTTTCCTGCGCCAACTGCGCGGGCCGCATGCGGATCTGGCGGGCCGCCCGCCCCCCTTCGAGCTGGTGGTGCAAAAGCGCTACAATCCGGCCGCCATCACGGCGATCAACATCGTGCCCGGCCTGATCGGCGTGATCCTGACCATGACCATGCTCATCTTCACCTCGCTGGCAGTGACCCGTGAGCTGGAGCGCGGCACCATGGAAAGCCTGCTGGCCACGCCGCTACGCCCTTCCGAAATCATGCTGGGCAAGATCGCGCCCTACGTTCTCGTAGGCTTCGTGCAGATGGCGATCATCATGGCCGCCGGCCGCTTCCTGTTCGGCGTTCCGCTGACGGGCTCGGCAGGCCTGCTCCTGACGCTCACCATGATCTTCATCGCCGCCAACCTCTCACTGGGCTACACCATATCCACCATCGCGCGAAACCAGTTGCAGGCGGTGCAGATGTCGTTCTTCTTCTTCCTGCCGTCGATTCTGATGAGCGGATTCATGTTTCCATTTCAGGGCATGCCGGCATGGGCCCGGTTCATCGGCGAGATGCTCCCGCTGACCCATTATCTGCGCATCGTCCGCGGCATCATGCTCAAAGGCGCGGAATGGCCCGACCTCGTTCAGGAGGGTTTCGCCCTTGTCGCCTTCATGATCACGGTGATGGTCATTGCCGTGCTCCGCTTCCGTCAGACGCTGGACTGACGCGTTTCTCTTTCCCTGTGTCCCTTCCCACAGGGGAGAGAGAAGACCTGTGGCACGACCCCGGTACCTCCCCCGGCTCACTGCCGGGCCCGGCAGTCCAGAGCGGCACGCACCAACGGGGCAAAAGGCACCTCAGTCTGGATGCCCGGATCAAGTCCGGGCATGAGCCGAATGTGGGCACGGCCTTGCATCCCTCCCCGGCTCACCATCGGGTATGTCCCCGGGGGGCAGTGCGGCAGACACCGGAAGTGCGAGAAGCAGGCACTCAGGCGGTAAGCTGAATGAGGCGGCGCTGTGTGGGGCTCTTGGCCCGTGCATCTCCCGCCGTCTCCACATGCCCATCATCCAGCACCCGGAACGGCGGGAAAACCACGCGAACGGTGGTTCCTTCGTCCTCCTGCGTGTCGATGGTCACATCCGCATCATGCAGCCTAGCCAGACCATTGACGATGGGCAGCCCCAACCCGGCGCCCTCCACGGCGCGTGTCACGGCGGCATGGCCACGACCGAAGGAATCCATGACCGTCCTGAGCTCCTCCTCGGGAATGCCTTCTCCGGTATCGGATACCGCCATTTCCAGGCTTCCATTCTCCAGCGTCCTGACACTCAGGGTAATCGTACCTCCTGTCGGCGTGAACTTGATGGCATTGGACAGCAGGTTGAGCCAGATCTGCCGTACGGCCCGGGAGTCGGCCAGCAGCATGGGCAGATCGCTCCGCGCTTCCAGTTTCAGCCGATGCGCCTTTTCCCGGGCCCGGATATCCACCAGATGCATGCACTCCCGTGCCTGTTCCACCACGTCCACGACTTCCTCGCGCAGCTCTCGCTTCCCCGCCTCGATCCTCGAAAGATCAAGAATGTCGTTGATAAGGCTGAGCAGATAGGTGCCGGACTGATGGATGTCGCCGGCATATTCCTTGTATTGCGGCACTGGCAGCGGCCCCAGCATCTCCGAGGAAATAATTTCGGAAAAGCCCATAATGGCATTCAATGGCGTACGCAGTTCATGACTCATGGTCGCCAAGAACAGCGATTTGGCTCTCGAAGCTTCTTCCGCCCTGAGCCGGGCGCGCTCGGCCCGATCGCGCTCCTTCTTCAGTTCGTCGATCAGGCGCTCGCGCTGGGAACGGATGATCAGCATGTCGCGCGCCGCGCTCTGGAGACGACGGGCCAGCTGGATGAAGAAAAGGCCGACGATCACCGCCAGAGCCCCGACTGCGAAATACAGCGGATCGCCCATGTCGAGGCTGCGCAGCACGATGTTGAAGGTGATGACGCCGGAACCGGCCAGCACCACCGGCATGAAACTGGCCGAGATGAGAATGCGGATGGCAACTACGGCCATCAGAACGGCAATGATGAAGATGTTCTGCAGGGTACCGGTCTCCGACCAGAAGAAATGCAGCGGCAGAGACCACGCAGCCCCCATGAGAAACTCCGACGTGGCAATGAGATTCACCCATTCCCGCACACTGCGCACGGGGCCGCTGCCGTCCTCGTACATGCGGAACAGGATGAGCTGCACGGCCTGGGCCAGCAGCACGATCACCAGCCAGGACAGCAGGTTCTCCGTGGAAGTCCAGCCAATGGAGGCAAGCACGAAGAGAACCGCCAGAACCGGCAGGGCCAGTGCCACCTTCAACTGGTTGCGGACGAAGAAAGCAAGCATTTCGCCCTGCCAGTCGCCATCTTCACGAATGGCACCTTTCCCACCGTCCGGACTTTTTCTGTCAGCCCCTGCATCCCGCCCGTTTCCGTCCTGTAACGGTCGAGTGTTCATCTTGTTCAAGGCATGCTCCCGCATGTATTCTTCATCTCCCTGCCGCCGATCTACCCATTCAGCGGAACGGGAACCGGCACCGTTGTCTCTCCGACTGGCAAAGGTAGCTGCCGGGGCTTAAGATCGCTTTCCCCGGACATGTAAAACTCTTCCGGTTTGATTCACATTTTGCCCGGTGACGGAGATCCGTTCGTGTCCATATTAGATCTCGAAAACCTGCGCAGGAGAATGACCGCCTGCCGGATCTGTCGGGAAAATCCGGTCGGCGCTCCCCTGCCCCACGAACCAAGACCGGTGTTTCAGCTGTCTTCCACGGCGCGCCTTCTGGTCGCCGGACAGGCTCCCGGCACGCGTGTGCATGCCTCGGGCCGGCCGTTTACCGATCCTTCCGGAGAGCGCTTGCGGGAGTGGATGGGGATCGGTCCCGATATCTTCTACGATCCGGCCCGCGTGGCCATCGTGCCCATGGGTTTCTGCTTTCCCGGACAGGACGTCCGCGGTGCGGACCTGCCGCCACGGCGGGAATGCGCTCCGGCCTGGCGCAAGGCCGTCATGGACGCAATGCCTCAGGTGGAGCTCGTGCTGGCCATTGGTCAATATGCGCAGCGGTGGCATCTGGGACGGCTGATGCGGCGGAACCTGACCGAAACCGTCCGCAACTGGCGTGAATACCATGAGAAGCTCGTGCCACGGGTCATTCCCCTGCCCCACCCCAGCTGGCGCAACAATGCCTGGCTGAAACGCAATCCCTGGTTCGTCGAAGAGATTCTGCCCGTCCTGCGCAAGGAGGTGGCCGCCCTGATACGGGAGCGCCGCTCCGCCAGTACACGATCGACAAAACGCAACCTCACGTAAATGTGATGCCTTGATACCCGCATTTCGAGACATTTCGCCACAGGCATGAATTCCTAAATCCTTGATCCCGCCTCCTCCATGCAGGAAAATGCAGATCGTCTGCACGACGTTGGCAGACGATATTGCCAGATGGGGGTATGGCTGACCGTGAGGGGAGTTTTGTGTTCGGTAGCTCAACCTATGGTTGATCTTGGCGACCCTGCCGTCGCCCTGCATCTGCCATGACATGATCAGGAGTTGAAGAATGAAGAAACTCGCAACCGCGATCGCCATGGTCATCATGACCGCATCTTCCGGTGCGCATGCCGCAGACGAGCTGATGGTACGGGCAAAGGAGCTGTTCAAGCCCATTCCCGCAGAGCCGCCGGCCATTGCCGACAACCCCGTCACACCGGAAAAGGTGGCGCTCGGCAGGATGCTCTACTTCGACCCGAGGCTTTCCTCCAGTCAGCTCATCAGCTGCAATACCTGTCACAACCTGGGCATGGGTGGTGACGACAATCTGGAGACCTCTCTCGGCCACGGATGGGCCAAGGGGCCGCGCAATGCGCCGACAGTGCTCAACTCGGTGTTCAACATTGCCCAGTTCTGGGATGGACGGGCCAAGGACCTGAAGGAACAGGCGAAGGGCCCGGTGCAGAATCCCGTGGAGATGAACCACACGCCGGAGGCCGTCGTCGCGACACTGAAAAGCATGCCGCAATATGCAGAGGCTTTCGGCAAGGCCTTCCCGAAGGACAAGGATCCCGTCACCTTCGACAACATGGCAAAGGCCATCGAGGCTTTCGAAGCCACGCTTCTGACCCCGGATTCTCCCTTCGACCGCTACCTCAAGGGTGATGCGAAGGCTCTCACGGACCAGCAGAAGAAGGGTCTGGCCCTGTTCATCGACAAGGGCTGTGCCGGCTGCCACAACGGCATCAACATCGGCGGCAACGACTACCAGAAGTTCGGAGTCGCGGAGGCGCCTTCAGCAGAAGTTCTGCCCCCGGAGGATACCGGTCGGCAGAAGGTGACGGGCAAGGAAGAAGACAAGTATGTCTTCCGTGTCGCTCCACTGCGCAACGTGGCCATCACTGCCCCCTATTTCAATTCCGGCAAGGTATGGGATCTGAAGAAGGCGGTCATGATCATGGGCGATACCCAGCTCGGCAAGGGCAGCATCTCCGAGGCCGAAGCAGAAGCCATCACGGCCTTTCTGAACAGCCTCACCGGCAAACAGCCCGAGATCGTCTATCCCGAACTGCCGCCACGTACGGCACGGACTCCCCTGCCGAACATCAAGCCGGCAGGGATGAAGTGACATTTCCATCACGCGACGGCCGAACCGGACATCTTCCTTCCGGTCCGGCTCTTTCCATCCACACCTTCCCTTCCGGTTTTCCGGAAGGGCTTTTTCTTTCAGCGGCCATCATGTCCATTCGACTTGCGCATCCGAACTTGCGAACGCCTTTGCGGGTGTGTCCCCATGCCGCAAGCACTCCTGATCCAGATCATCACCTTCCTCCTTGTGAATATTGGAATCATTGCAATAATGATTACAAGGAATGAAGCGCAGCCGGCTCTCCTGAAGAGAATGACGGGAGATTTGCCATGAAAAAGATGATCACGGCTATCGCTCTGGCAGCCGTTACGATGGCCTCCGGCACACAGGCGGCGGATGGCCTGATGGAACGGGCACGAGAGCTTTTCAAGCCCATCCCGACCAAGGCTCCGGACATTGCGGACAATCCGGTGACGAAAGAAAAAGTGGAGCTTGGCAAGATGCTCTACTTCGATCCGCGCCTCTCCTCGAGCCAGCTCATCAGCTGCAACACGTGCCACAACGTGGGCATGGGCGGCGACGACAATCTGGAGACCTCCATCGGCCACGGCTGGGCAAAGGGCCCGCGCAATGCGCCCACCGTGCTAAATTCGGTGTTCAATGCCGCCCAGTTCTGGGACGGGCGTGCCAAGGACCTGAAGGAGCAGGCCAAGGGGCCTGTTCAGGCGGGAGTTGAAATGAACAACAAGCCGGATGTGGTGGTGACCACGCTGAAGAGCATCCCGCAGTATGTGGAGCTGTTCCGCAAGGCCTTCCCGAAGGACAAGGATCCCGTCACCTTCGACAACATGGCAAAGGCCATCGAGGCTTTCGAAGCCACGCTTCTGACTCCGGATTCCCCTTTCGACCTCTATCTGAAAGGTGATGAAAAGGCCCTGACCGACCAGCAGAAGAAAGGCTTGGCCCTGTTCATCGACAAGGGCTGTGCCGGTTGTCACAATGGCATCAACATCGGCGGACACGATTATTTCCCGTTCGGCGTGGTGGAAAAGCCCGGCTCAGATGTTCTGCCGCCGGAGGACAAGGGACGCTTCAAGGTCACGCGGACGGCGGATGACGAATACGTCTTCCGTGCCGCCCCCTTGCGCAACGTGGCGCTGACCGCCCCCTACTTCCATTCCGGCAAGGTCTGGAATCTGAAACAGGCCGTGGCCATCATGGGGGATGCCCAGCTCGGCAAGGGCACCCTGACGGAAAGCGACGTGGATGCCATCACGGCTTTTCTGAAGAGCCTTACTGGAAAGCAGCCGAAGGTGGTCTATCCCATCCTCCCGCCGCGCACGGATGCCACACCGCTGCCCAAACCCATGACACAGAAATGACGCATCGAATTCGGGCCGGGTCAAACGCCCGGCCCGTCATTCTGCAGCAGCGGTCCGTCTGGCAATCTGTTCACGCACCAGATTCAGGGCCTGCCTGAGGACCTCTACTCCGGCACCCGGTCTCGTGGCATTTTCGGAAAGGTGGCGACGATACAGGCGGGCACCGGGCAATCCATGGAAAATGCCCAGCGTATGCTTGGTCATGGCGTTGAGGGGTACGCCGCGCTCCAGCCCCCGTTCCACGTAGGGAATGAAACGCTCCACCGCTTCCATCGGCGAGGTGACCGGTGCAGGCTCGTCGAAGAGTCCCTCGTCCACCTGCGCAAGAAGCCATGGCGTGTAATAGGCAGCCCGGCCCGTCATGACACCATCGACATGTTCCAGCTGGGCGCGCAGGATGTCGATATCGTCCAGTTCGCCGTTGATGATGATTTCCAGCTCCGGTCTGCGCTCCTTCAGACGGTAGACCCGTTCGCGGTTCAGCGGCGGCTTCTCGCGGTTCTCCTTCGGCGAGAGCCCCTGAAGCCAGGCCTTGCGCGCATGGACGACGAAGGTGCGCACCCCGGCATCGGCCACGATGTCGACAAACCGGTCGAGATCGGCGTCCTCGTCCATTTCGTCCACGCCAACGCGGCATTTCACGGTGACGGGGATGTCCACGGCATCGATCATGGCGGAGGCGCAGGCGGCCACCGTCCGCGGCTCCTTCATCAGGATCGCACCGAAACGGCCCTTCTGCACGCGGTCGGACGGGCAGCCGATATTGATGTTGATGGCATCATAGCCCCGCTCCGCCACGATGCGGGCGGCCTCGGCCATCTCCGCCGGATCCGATCCGCCGATCTGGCAGACCACGGGATGTTCCTCCGGTGAGAAACCGAGCAGCCGCTCCCGATCGCCATGAATGACGGCAGCGGAGGTCACCATCTCCGTATACAGGATGGCGCGGCGCGACAGGATTCGGTGGAAGAACCGGCAGTGACGGTCCGTCCATTCCATCATTGGGGCGACCGAGAAGGTCTTTTCGCAAGCGGAATTCACCATGCCGGCCCAGAAACATGAGAACGACTCGCAAGGCAAGCCGAAATTGTCTTCATTCCGGCATGCGGTACCCGGACTTTTCGACCGGGCAGTTCGCATACCGATTCAGGTTGCTGAAACGCGGATTCATGTTGCAGGCACAAACAACTGGAAATCAACCGCTTTACGGATTCCCGGCCCCCTGCCACACATGTCCGTCTCCGGTATCGATGCCAAGCAGGGCGAGAGTGCGATGTACCGTCTGCTCAACCATCTCCGCAAGGTCTGCCGGCCGAGCATAGAAGGCCGGCACGGGCGGGGCGATGACGGCGCCGGCCTCCGTGGCGGCGGTCATGGCCCGCAGGTGCCCCAGATGCAGGGGGCTTTCGCGCACCATGAGCACCAGTGGACGGCGCTCCTTGAGCATCACGTCGGCGGCCCGCGTAACGAGGTTGTCGGCGTTACACCAGGCGATGGCGGAGAGGGTGCGAATGGAGCATGGCGCGACCAGCATGCCGGCGGCGGGAAAGCTGCCGGAGGCGGGCGCGGCTCCGATGTCGCGCGCGTCATGGACCACATCGGCCAGCGCCTCCAGATCGGCCGGCGTAGCATCGAGCTCGTGGGCGATCGTGCGGCGGGCGGCATCGGACATGACGAGGTGGGCCTCCACGTCCGCCATGCCGTGCAGGATGCGCAGCGCAGTCTCTCCGAACACGGCCCCGGAAGCGCCGGTCATGGCGATGATGATGCGCCGTTTCATGCGTTCTCTTCCTTTCCGTCGTCCAGGAACGCCGCCAGCGCCCCTATGTTGTCCTCGCAGAATGTGCGAATGCCGTTTCGCTCCAGCAGTGCGGCGGTCACGCCCCGCCCTTCCCGTAGCCCGCCGCCAAACGTTCCGTCATGGATCCGTCGGCAGCCGCAGGAGGGACTGCGCTCCTTCAGCAGAGCCGCGGCGCAGCCTGCGGCCCGTGCCGTCTCCAGTGCCCTGCGCGCCCCGGAGAGAAAGGCGCCGGTGACGTCCGTACCCTGCTCCGTGACAACATGGACGGCACCATCCAGCACGTCCTCGCCATCCCCGCCGGAAATCTCCGCCGCAGGCCGAGGCACGGGCAGGCCGCCATCAAGCTCCGGGCACACGGGCACCAGACGGCCCTTTATTTTCCACTTCTCCAGAAGCGGATGATGCAGGGCCTTCGATCGCCCATCGTAGCGGACCGGATCGCCCAGCAGGCACCGGGAGACGAGAATGCGCTTGCTGCTCATGACTGCTCATTGAACAGTTTCGGCCACAGTTCGTCCACCCTGCGCTCCACATCCGGATCCATGTCGAGCACCCGGCCCCATTCCCTGTCCGTCTCGGTGCCGATCTTCGAGGTGGCGTCCAGCCCCAGCTTGCCGCCCAGTCCCTCGCGGGGGGAGGCGAAGTCGAGATAGTCGATGGGCGTGTTCTCCAGGATCACCACGTCGCGCGAGGCGTCGAAACGGGTGGAGAGCGCCCACATCACGGTCTCCCACGATCGGGGATCGACATCCTCGTCCACGATGATCAGCAGCTTGGTGTAGGAGAACTGCCGCAGAAAGCTCCACAGGCCCACCATGACGCGGCGGGCATGACCCGGATAACGCTTGCGGATGGCCGCGACGCCGATGCGGTAGGAACAGCCCTCGGGCGGCAGCCAGAAATCGACGATCTCCGGAAATTGCTGGCGCAGCAGCGGCAGGAAGACCTCGTTGAGGGCCACCGCCATGACCGAGGGCTCGTCCGGCGGCCGTCCCGTGAAAGTGCTCAGATAGATCGGATCTCGGCGCATGGTGATGGCGGTGAGATGGAACACCGGGAACCGCTCCACCGAATTGTAGTAGCCCGTATGGTCGCCGTATGGCCCCTCCTCCGCCATCTCCGTCACGGACACCCGGCCCTCGAGCACAATCTCGGCGCTGGCGGGCACGAGCAGCGGCTGGGTGCGGGCCGGAACCAGCGCTCCACGGCCACCGCGTAGCAGGCCGGCATAGTGGAACTCGCTCAGGGTCTCGGGCACCGGGGTCACGGCGGCCATGACCGTCGCCGGATCGGCGCCGATCGCCACGGCCACCGGCATATCCTCGCCCCGCTCCTTCCACTCCAGATGATGCATGGCCCCGCCCCGGTGGGCCAGCCAGCGCATGATGGCGCTGCGGGGTCCGAGCCGCTGCATGCGGTAGACGCCGACGTTGTAGCGATCCGTTTCCTCCGGCGTCGCATCGGGCGGGCGGGTGATGACCAGTGGCCAGGTGATCAACGGTGCCGGCTCGCCAGGCCAGCAGGTCTGGATGGGCAAGGTGGCAAGATCCGCCTCCTCTCCTTCCAGCACCGCTTCCTGACAAGCGGCGCGACGCACCACTTTCGGGCGCATGGCCAGCGCCTCCTTAAGCACCGGGACCTGTTCCCATGCCTCCCGCAGGCCGCGCGGCGGCACCGGCTGGCGCAGAAAGGCCAGCTTCTCCCCCAGAGCCCGCAGCTCCTCCGGCTCCACGCCCATGCCCCATGCCGCGCGGCGGACCGTGCCGAACAGGTTGACAAGAACCGGCATGGCGGCCTGCGCCCCCGTTTCCGTCACCACGTTCTCGAAAATCACGGCAGGCCCTTCCCTGCGGATCAGGCGGCGGTGGATCTCCGTCATTTCCAGATCCGTGGAAACGGTCTCACGTACCCGCACGAGCTCGCCCCGTTCCTCGAGAAAGGCGAGGAACGTCCGCAGATCTCCGAAATTTCCAACACGCGCGGTCATGGTTCCGCGACGCTGGCCCGCCTTGAGGCGACTCGCAATGACTTGCATCAAGGCCACACGGCAAGAGAAAGCATCCTCAACAAACCGTTTATCCCTTGTGTCAGATTGCCGCAAAAATGACATCTGCATCCGCAATTATCGCGATTGCCGGATGAGAAATACAACCGAAAGAAACATCCGGTCGTTCGGGGGGGGGGCGCAAATCGTGCGGCCTGCACGGAAACCTCCGTCCATGCAACGGGGTTCCCAGGCCGAGGGAAAACGTGAAGACTGTGGGAGCATTCACATGGCGACCTTTTTCACCCTGCTTGCGGCCCTCGTGGGCATGTGCATTGCCACGTCCCGCTGGCGCTGGCACTGTACCGCCGCGCTCGGCTCGGTCATCGGTCTGCTCGTCCTGAAGGGGGCCCTGTCGCCGGGGGCGCTGGTGACCATCCCCCTTCTTGTCATCACCAGCGAGATCGTTTCTTGGGAGAAGTCCCTGAGCCGCTGAAGAGCGGGCCACACCATGCCTCTTAGGGCGCACGGCGAAATCCCGCATCCGTCGCCCGGAAGGGCCTGAACACGCCACCTTCGCCCCGCCGTCAGCTTGATCCATGTCATGACCTTCGCCCTTGACGGCGGGGTGGCAGGAAGGGCACTCCTCATTGGCAGGCATCCACAGCTTACGGATCAGGGAAGGCCCGGCCATGCCCTTCAGACTGCCAGATCGCGCACCGCATTTCGTACGCAGGCTTCCTACGCCACCGCTGGGGCTGCTGCGCCCCGTGTTTCAGCAGCTGATGGCAGGTCTGCTGCGACGGCATCCGGAAATGTTCGACCGGCTGGGAGAGTACGGCCGGGTGAACTTTCTCATCGATCCCGTTGATCTGCCCGTGGTCTTCATCATGAGGCCGGATCCGGAAACTCCTCTGCTGATACCATATGGCAGAGATGCGGTTCCGGAGTGGAGCGCTGCGGTCCGAGGCCCGCTGCCGCGCCTGATTTCCATGGTCAACGGCAGAGAGGACGGAGATGCGCTCTTCTTTTCCCGCGACATCGTGATCGAAGGTGACACAGAAGCCGTGCTGGCCCTGCGCAATGCCATAGACGATGCCGACATCGATCTGTTCGAGGAAGTGACGGCCCTGCTTGGCCCGTTCGGGCGCATCCTCGCTTCCCTGCACGGTCGTGTCGGTCCCCTGTTCGGAAGGGCTGCGGCAATCATGCGCCGTGGTGCCGGGACCGGCGGGCCTGCGGAGGGGCGGAAGGCATGAGCGCCATGGAACTGGTCTGTCCGGCAGGCACGCCCAGCGCCCTGCGCGAGGCGGTGGAAGCCGGTGCCCATGCCGTTTACTGCGGGTTCCGGGACGAAACCAATGCCCGCAACTTTCCGGGTCTGAATTTCTCCCGCAAGGAACTCGAGGAGGCCGTCGCCTTCGCCCATGATCGGGGGGCGAAAGTACTGGTCGCCATCAACACCTTTGCCCAGGCGGGGCGCACGAAACTGTGGAAGCAGGCCGTTGACGATGCGGTATCCATCGGGGTGGACGCCCTGATTCTCGCCGATATGGGCATCATCGATTACGCCGCCAGCCGCCATCCCGATCAGCGGCTGCACCTGTCGGTGCAGGCCTCCGCCTCGTCACCGGAGGCCATTGAGTTCTATGTGCGGGAATTCGGTATCAGGCGGGTCGTCCTGCCGCGCGTACTGACCCTGCCGGAGATCCGGGCACTCAATGACGAGATTGACTGCGAGACGGAGGTCTTCGTTTATGGCGGTCTGTGCGTGATGGCCGAGGGGCGGTGCCTGCTGTCCTCCTACGCCACCGGCAAGTCGCCCAACATGACGGGCGTCTGCTCGCCACCGTCCCATGTCGCCTACCGTGAGGAGGACGATGGCGAGATGGTGTCACGACTGGGGGCGTTCACCATCAACCGTTTCGCTCCGGGCGAGAAGGCAGGCTATCCCACCCTGTGCAAGGGCCGTTTCGAGACCGGCGGCCGGACATTCTACGTTTTCGAGGAGCCGACGAGCCTCAACGCCGTGGACATGCTGAAGGAGTTCCGGGATGCCGGCGTCACCGCTCTGAAGATCGAGGGCCGGCAGCGCTCGAAAGCCTATGTCCGGCAGGTGGTGGGTGATTTCCGCAGGGCCGTGGATGCGCTTGCCAGTGGCGCGGACGCCGGCGATCTGTCGCTGACATCCCTCAGCGAAGGTACGCGGGAGACGCAGGGCGTCTACCGCAAGACGTGGCGATGACCCCGGCCCATGCACGAACACAGCTAGACAGCGGAGCAGCAACATGAAGATCACTCTCGGCCCCGTGCTGTTCAACTGGCCGGCGGAAAAGTGGCGTGACTATCATTTTCGCATTGCCGATGAGGCGGACGTGGATATCGTGCACGTCGGCGAGGTTGTCTGCGCCAAACGCATGCCGTTCTTCGAAAACGTCCTGCCGGAAGTGGTGGAACGGCTGGCCGCAGCGGGCAAGGAGGTGGTGTTTTCCACCCTCGCACTGGTGATGAACAGGGCCGAGCGCAAGGCGGTCGCCGCCGTCTGCGAGATGGCCGAAGAGGCTCTTGTGGAAGTCAACGACATCTCCGCCCTGCCCCATATCGAGGGGCGACCGCATGTGATCGGGCCGTTTGTGAACACATACAACGAGATGACGCTTGCCTGGTTTGCACGCAAGGGTGCCCTGCGCGCCTGCCTACCTCCGGAGCTGGGAGGCGAAGCCGTGCGCACGCTCACTTCTGCGGCCCGCGCGGCCGGCATGGGCACGGAGGTGCTGGTCTTCGGCCGCATGCCGCTGGCCCTGTCCGCCCGCTGCTACCACGCCCGGGCTCACAACCTGCCCAAAGACGGCTGCCAGTTCGTCTGCGAGAAGGATCATGACGGCATGGATCTGAAGACGCTGGACGGTGAAGCCTTCCTTGCCGTGAACGGCATTCAGACCATGTCCCATGCCTGCCTCAACCTGGCCGGCGAGATCGGCGCTCTGAAGGAGATGGGCGTGGAAGCGGTCCGGCTCTCCCCCCATGACTGCGACATGGTGGAGGTGGCCACGATCTTCCGTGGACTTGCCGGAAAGAAGATCGGCACAGATGAAGCGATGGCCCGCCTGGCGGATCTGAACCTGCCTTTTCCCTTTGCCAATGGCTATTTCCACGGCAAGCCCGGCGCAGAGTGGATAGACCGGCTGGTGGAATCGGCCGCCCCTGTCACCGGGTAGCTCTCCTCATACTTTCAGCCATGGCAGACGGACCGGTGATGGAAAGACGGCATGCCGAATACCCCCCTGCGGCAATACATTCCAACATCCACCTGATTTAGCTTGATTTTCATCAAGGGCCATGGAGGGGCAATTTCCTATTCTCTTCAGCAGGTGAACGGGACAGGCAGCACAGGGGCCCCATGCTTCGATCTTCTCCATTGCACATGATCGTGCATCTTCTTCCGGTGTTGACGGCATCCATCGCACTGGCCACGGGAGCTTATGCGCTGGCTGGTGATCTGGCCCCGGAGCGGACGCGGGAGCTTGTGCATCTGGTGCGGCAGGACTGCGGCTCCTGTCATGGCATGACCCTGAAGGGCGGTCTCGGAAAGCCGCTGCTGCCGGAGAATCTCGCCGACCGTGACGCGGAAACGCTGGCCGAGATCATCCTCGACGGCATTCCCGAGACGCCCATGCCGCCGTGGCGCGGGCAGCTTACGGAAACCGAAGCGCTGTGGATCGCGCGCAAGCTGAAGGAGGGTTTCCCGCATGAAACGCCGTGACCTTCTCGGGGCGGCGGCCCTGCTGCCCTTCGGCACCGCTCTTCTTCCGGCGCCCGCCATTGCACGCAAGGGGGAATGCCCCGGCACCGGGGATCTCGGCCTCATCATCGAACGGGCCACCGGCTCGGTGCTGATCGTCAACACGAGTCACCAGGAGATACTCGGACGCATCGAGGGGCTCGGCGATCTTTCCCACGCCTCGGTCGTTTTCTCCCGCGACGAGAAATATGCCTACGTCTTCGGCCGGGATGGCGGCCTCTCCCGTATCGACATGCAGGGCCGTCTCATGGACAGGCGCATCATTCAGGGCGGCAATTCCATAGGTGGTGCAATCTCCGACGACGGACAGCTCATTGCGGTTTCCAACTACAAGCCGGGTGGCGTGAAGGTCTTTGACAGCGCCACCCTGCAGACGATTGCCGAAATCCCTGCTACCTGGGAAGGCGGCCAGTCCAAGACCGTCGGCCTGGTGGATGCGCCGGGCCGCCGCTTCATCTTCTCCCTCTACGATGCCGGGGAGATCTGGATGGCCGACTTTTCCGATGGCGACAGCCCGGACATCGTGAAGATCGGCAAGGCGGGACGCCTGCCCTATGACGGGCTCATCGCGCGCAACGGACGCATCTACATCGCCGGCCTGTTCGGTGAGGATGGCATGGCCCTGGTCGACCTGTGGCAGGATCCGTTGAAGGTGCGCCGCATCCTCGACGGCTACGGCCGCGGCGAGAAGAAGCTGCCTATCTACAAGATGCCGCATCTGGAAGGCTGGACCGAGGCGGACGGCATGTTCTTCTTCCCCGCCGTGGGCCATCATGAGGTACTGGTCATGGACGGCCGCACCTGGGAGCTGGTCGGCCGCATCCCGGTGCACGGCCAGCCGGTATTCGTCATGGCGCGCCCCGACGGCCGTTACATCTGGGTCAATTTCGCCCATCCGGACAACGACACCGTTCAGGTGATCGACACCATGACGCGCAAGGTCGTGAAGACATTCAAGCCGGGACGGGCCGTCCTGCACATGGAGTTCACACCGCGCGGGGAGCAGGTCTGGCTGTCCGTGCGCGACGCGAACCGCATAGACATCTACGACACCCACAGCATGGAGCGCGTAAAATCCCTGCCGGCGAAATCGCCTTCGGGGATCTTCTTCACCGCGCGGGCACACAGGATCGGACTGTAGGGGCATGATCGAGCTGAGCACACGGGAACGGGAGATGCTGAACCGCTGGCAGCGGGGGTTCCCCTTCGTGTCCCGTCCGTTTGCCCGGGTGGCGGAAGAGACAGGCATGCCTGAGGAAGAGGTCATCGCCATGGTGGCCCGGCTTCAGCAGGCCGGTGTCATCTGCCGTGTCGGTGCCGTGGTGCGCCCCAACACGGCCGGGGCAAGTACTCTGGCTGCCGTATCCGCTCCGCCCGAGCGACTGGAGGAGGTGGCGCACATCATCTCCAATCAACCGGAAGTCACGCACAATTACGAGCGCGAACACGAGCTGAATCTCTGGTTCGTGGTCACCGCAGCGGATCGTGCAGGCGTCGATGCCGCCCTGATGCGCATCCGTACGGAAACGGGGCTGGATGTGCTTGATCTTCCCATGGTGCGCGCCTTTCACATCGACCTTGCCTTCGCACTGACTGACAACAGCTCCACCGGATCCGGCGCAGCAGATGCGGCAGGACGACCGGGAAAGAAACATGGGGCCGCATCCCTCTCCCCATTCGACCGGGAACTGCTTGCGGCGATCGAGGACGGCCTGCCGGTGGTGCGGGAGCCCTACGCAGAAGTTGCCCGCTGGCTCGACGTGGGCGAGGAAGTCGTAATCTCGCGCCTTTCCGCCCTGCAGGAGGCCGGGATCATCACCCGGTTCGGCTTCGTCGTCCATCACAGGGAACTGGGCTACTGCGCCAACGCCATGGTGGTCTGGGACTTCAACGACGCAATCCTGGAAAAGGCGGCGAGGCGAATTGCCGCAGCGGAATATGTCACTTTGTGCTATCAACGGCCACGGTGCCCGCCCCGCTGGCACTACAACCTGTTCTGCATGATTCACGGAACGTCCCGGGAGACAGTGCGCCGGCAGATCGGGGAACTCGCGGAACGGATCGGAACGGAGCTGGGGCTGGACGAGGTTCCGCATGCCGTCCTGTTCTCGCGCAGGCGGTTCAAGCAATGCGGGGCGCGGTTTTCCGCTGGGCTGAAAAAGGGAGCGGCATGATGCCTCTCAAGCTGGACGAGACGGACAGGGCCATCGTCAATGCCCTTCAGGGCGGTTTTCCCTTGGTGGACAGGCCCTATGCGGCGGCGGCCGCCGAACTCGGCCTGAGCGAGGAGGAGCTCATCGAACGGCTGAAGCGGCTCCTCGAGATCGGAGCCGCGACGCGTTTCGGCCCCATGTACAACGCCGAGCGCCTCGGCGGAGCGGTCATGCTCGCCGCGCTGGCCGTCCCGCCCGAACGCTTCGACGAGGTCGCGGAGATCGTCAACGCCTATCCGGAGGTGGCGCACAACTACAAACGCACCCATCGCTACAACATGTGGTTCGTCCTCGCCGCGGAAACGAAAGAGCGCATTGAGGAAGTCGCACGCGAAATCGAGAAGCGCACGGGGCTCGATGTCCTGCGCGCTCCGAAACTCAGGGAATTCTACATCGGATTCAAGGTGCCAGTATGAGTCTGAAGGTGGACGACAGGGACAGGGCGATCATAGCCGCTACGCAGGCGGGACTTCCCTTGGTGCCCGATCCATGGGCGGAAATCGCCCGGCAGACCGGCATGAGCCGTCAGGAGGTCCTGGACCGCCTGCGTTCCATGAGCGAGCGCGGGGTGATCCGCCGCGTGGGCCTGGTCCCCAATCACTACAAACTGGGCTGGATGGCCAACGGCATGTCCGTCTGGGACATTCCCGACGACATGGTGGACGAGCTCGGGCGGAAGGTGGGTGACCTGCCCTTCGTGACCCATTGCTACCTGCGTCCGCGTAGCCTTCCGGAATGGCCCTACAATCTTTTTGCCATGGTGCATGGCCGTACCCGGGCCGAAGTGGAGGGCAAGGTGGGACGCATCGCCATGATCCTGAGCCCGCATTTCCGCGCCTTTGACGTGCTGTATTCCACGCGCATTCTCAAGAAGGCGGGACTGCGCATCTCCCCGGATGTAGCTCGGATTCCCCACGGCTCCAAGGTATAGGAGGTTGACGCGCCGCATGTTCCGTCTTTCCCAGTACATGAAGGCCCTCGTCTCGTCCGATGCACCGCCTGCACGCGGCGGAGCCAGCCGGATTGCCGGCGTGCGTCCTTCCGGACCGGTGGTGATCTGGAACCTGATCCGGCGCTGCAACCTGCTGTGCAAGCACTGCTACGCCATTTCCGGCAACGTGGACTTTCCCGGGGAGCTGTCCTACGCGCAGGTCTGCGAAGTGATGGACGACCTGAAGACATACGGCGTGCCGGTGCTCATCCTCTCCGGTGGCGAGCCGCTGCTGCGCCCGGACATCTTCGACATTTCCCGGCGGGCGAAGGAAATGGGCTTCTATGTCGGCCTGTCCACCAATGGTGTGCTCATTACCGAACCGGTGATGGAGGGTCTCGTCGGCATCGGTTACGACTACGTCGGGATCCCCCTTGACGGCATCGGCGAGGTGCACGATGCCTTCCGCGGCATGAAGGGCGCCTTCGACGCCTCCCTGAATGCCCTGCGCCTGTGCCGGGATCATGGCATCAAGGCGGGTGTGCGCTTCACCATGACGGAGGACAATGCGCACCAGTTCGAGGACATTCTCAAGCTGGTAGACGACGAGGGCATCGACAAGTTCTACTTCTCCCATCTCGTCTATGCCGGGCGCGGCAACAAGAACCGCATGGACGATACCGAACGCGAGAAGACGCGGTCCGTCATGGACCGCCTGTTCGAGATCGCCTTCGAGGAAGCTCGCAAGGGGTCAGACCGCGAATTCGTGACCGGCAACAACGATGCCGACGGCGTCTACCTGCTGCTGTGGGTGCAACGGCATTTTCCCGAAAAGGCGGAGATGATCCGCGACTTGCTGGTGCGCTGGGGCGGCAACCAGTCCGGCGTGAGTGTTGCCAACATCGACAATGTGGGCGACGTGCACCCGGACACCATGTGGTGGCACTACACACTGGGCAACGTGAAGGAGCGCCCTTTCTCCGAGATCTGGGAGGATATTTCCGATCCGCTGATGGCAGGGCTGAAGAGGCGCCCTCGTCCCGTGAAGGGCCGTTGCGCGCAATGCCGTTTCCTCGATATCTGCAACGGCAACACGCGAGTGCGGGCCATGCAGCTTACGGGCGACCCTTGGGCGGAAGATCCAGCCTGCTACATCACCGACGAGGAAATCGGCCTGGATGGTCCCGTGGAGCGGCTGGACGTGACGCCTTTTCGCGGGCAACGGGCTTCGGCAGGGAGATGAACGGCATGACGGGGCGATCCATGTGCGGGGGCATGGCGACAGCAGGGGCCGGAAGCCCGGTACATGGAGCATGGCGGACGGCGGCCTTGGCCATGACCTGTCTGGCGGCTGTCTTCCTCCCTCATCAGACGGCTTTTGCGGAATCTGCTGACGCCAATGCCCTTTACACCAGGCACTGCGCCGAATGCCACGGCCCGGACCGCCTGGGCGGCATCGGGCCCGCCCTGCTGCCCCAGAACCTGCGGCGGCTGCGGAAGAAGGCGGCCATGAAGGTCATTGCATCGGGGCGGGCATCCACGCAGATGCCGGCTTTCGGAGATGTTCTTTCCGGTGATCAGATCGCAGCTCTGGTGAAACTGATATACACTCCTCTGCCCCGCATCCCGGAATGGGGGCGGAAACAGATAGAGGCTTCGCGCCGCGAGGCGGTGGAGGTGGATCACTCCATCACGAAACCGCTGCATTCCGCCGATCCGCTCAATCTGTTCGTTGTGGTGGAGGGCGGGGATCATCACGTGAGCATCCTCGATGGTGACACCTTCAAGGTGCTGCACCGCTTCAAGAGCCGCTACGCACTGCACGGCGGGCCGAAGTTCTCACCCGACGGCCGCTACGTCTATTTCCAGTCCCGCGACGGCTGGATCACGAAATTCGATCTCTATACCTTCGAGATTCTCGCCGAGGTGCGGGCCGGCATCAATGCGCGCAACATCGCCATCTCCGAGGATGGCGCGACGCTGGCCGTGGCCAACTACCTGCCGCACAATCTGGTGCTGCTGTCGGCACAGGACCTGCGGGTGGAGAAGATCATCCCCGCCGTATCCATGGACGGCGTCAGTTCCCGTGTTTCCGCCGTTTATCAGGCCCGGGGGCGCAAGAGCTTCATTGCCGCACTGAAGGATGCGCCGGAGCTGTGGGAGATATCCACGGACGTGGAAGCAATGGAAGCCGGCAGGCAACTTTTCGCCCTGCGCCGGGTGCGCCTGCCCGCGCCGCTTGACGACTTCTTCTTCGACCAGTCCTACCGGCATCTGCTCGGAGCATCCCGATCCATCAAGGGCGCCGTGGTGATTGACGTGGATACCGGCGGGGTGGTGGCCCGCCCGCCCCTGCCCGGTCTGCCGCACCTGGGATCCGGCATCACGTGGACATGGAAGGGCCGCCCCGTCATGGCCACGCCGCACCTCTCGGAGGGCGCCGTCAGCGTCATCGCCATGGACGACTGGTCGATCGTGAAGACGATCCGCACGAACGGGCCGGGCTTCTTCATCCGTTCCCACGAGAAGACGTCCTATGCATGGGCGGACGTCTTTTTCGGCCCGCACAAGGACGAGATGCACATCATCGACAAGCGGACATTGGAGATCGTGAAGACGCTGCGCCCCGCGCCGGGAAAGACCGTGGCGCATGTGGAATTCGACCGCTACGGCAGGCATGCGCTGGTTTCCATATGGGAAAAGGACGGCGCCGTCATCGTCTATGATGCGAAGACCTTCGAGGAGGTGAAGCGCATTCCCATGTCGAAGCCGGTCGGCAAGTACAACGTCTACAACAAGATCACCTTCTCCGCCGGCACCAGCCACTGATGCGATGCACAAAAGTGCGGGTCGCAGGCCTGAACCGGAGCACTCCGCCCTTCCCTGCCTGTCCGCGACAACCGGGCCGCAATGCTGCTGCAAAAACTCGGGAACTGGCAGGTTATCCACAGGATGGCCACAGCCTGTCCCATCTGCGCCACAAGCCTGTCCACATATGAGCACATCCTGAGATTGCATTACCATGCGTCATGACATATGACGAATCGCGTATTCCGGGATTGGGCTCCGGGCTGCATGGCGACAGTTTGCAATCTGGTGATTCTAGGGAGTGGGAAAAGATGAAACAGCTTCTTCCGGTCGTGCTCTGCGGCATGATGCTTGGTGCCTGCGCCGATGGCAGGATCGTCGAAAGGCCGGAAGCGGTGGGCCTTGCGGACGGCGTTCCCGTCGCAGCTGGGGATCCGGTGGAGAAAGTCTCGCCTTCCTCCGGACGGATCGAGGATAGCATTCTGGCAGGTGGTGCGGAAGAGACCGTCATCGTTTCCCGTGGTTTTGATGTTGCAGATGCCGAATACCTCCCGCGCACCCGGGCATGCCGGAAATTCATTACCTTGTCACGCAAGGGACGCAAGGTGCCCTATCGTCTCCTGGTCGCCAGCTATGACTCCTGCCTGGATTCGGACAGAAATCATCCCACTTCCCGCAAGCTGAGCTGCGGCAAAGGCAAATACTATCACCTGCGCAATGGCGCGCGTGTCTGCGCCTGACATTTGCGCGATTGACTCAGACAGCGCATGATCTGATCCGAATAGGCAGAAATCCTGCCGTTGTCAGGGGCCGGGAGACCCTTCTCCCGGCCCCTGTCATGTAATGCGCGTTTTTTCGTTCCTCGCATTTGGATCACACCTTCAGTCACATGGGCAGGCCCCTGATCCAGGCATGGCCAGGGTCTCGCCCTGCGACCTGCATGCCTCTGTCAAGTCCAGACGTACCCCCCTTACGGATATGCAATACATGGTTGTTCCATGCAAGCTTGCCGTTCCAGAGGAAATAAGCACATGCTCCGAAATCGGTAATTATATCTATCCACTAATCCGTCACTGTACAGAAATCATGACGGAAGCCGACAGGAGTCCATGCCATAATTCCAAGATTCAAATATTTGATATTTATTGAATTTCTCATGAGTTTACTCGCATTCACAAGAAAATACCTCCTTTATGCCAAAATTCCACACGCCCCCTCTTGACGCAAGGTAAATGCAATGGCACGGTTGCATTACCACTGACAATAACACGTATCGGTTGTTACCAGTGGTGCAGCAACTCTTCTCCACAGAGGGTTGCAATTTCAGGTTGTGTAAAAAGAACGTCTTTCGTAGCAACTTTCAGAGAGGGAAACATGCCTTACTGGAGAAACGACGACTATGCCGATGGTCCCGAGACCACCAGCTGGATCGATTCGGGGCACAGTGCAACCGGCGAGATCGAAAACGGCAATGATACCGACTGGTTCGCCGTCTGGCTCGAGGAAGGGATCGAATACAGCTTCGACCTGGAGGGCAGCCCGACCGGGCAGGGATCTCTGGCCGATACCTACCTCTCGCTGGCGGACTGGGCCGGTGACATCATCGAGAGC
>JAJRRY010000076.1 GCA_024279095.1 Alphaproteobacteria bacterium | reverse complement strand
CGGAGCCCGGCAGTGAGCCGATGGAGATGCAAGGCCATACCCCAAACTCGGGCTCATGCCCGGGCTTGTCCCGGGCATCCACGCCGAGGTGCCCCTCGCTCCGGCGGTGCATGCTGCTCTGGACTGCCGGGACGGAGCCCGGCAGTGAGCCGATGGAGATGCAAGGCCATACCCCAAACTCGGGCTCATGCCCGGGCTTGTCCCGGGCATCCACGCCGAGGTGCCCCTCGCTCCGGCGGTGCATGCTGCTCTGGACTGCTGGGACGGAGCCCGGCAGTGAGTCGGAAAAAGGCGGGGTCATGTCTCGCTCCCCGGCATCCATGGAGGAGCACGCCGCAGGCCCCTTCGCCTGCGTCAATCACGGAGGGCTTGCCCATGACTGGCAGTGACCGCCATCTGCTCACCGTGAACGGGCTTGCCGTGAACTTCGTGCAGGGTGGCAAGGTGACCCATGCGGTGAAGGGCGTCTCGTTCCATATCGACAAGGGCGAGACGCTGGCGCTGGTGGGCGAATCGGGATCCGGCAAGTCCGTCTCGGCGCTGTCCATCCTGCGGCTGTTGCCTGTTCCGCCGGCGGAGATCGTCTCCGGCGAGATCCGCTTCCGGGGCGAAGAGCTGCTGCATGCGCCGGAACGGAAATTGCGCGAGGTGCGCGGCGATCGCATCGCCATGATCTTTCAGGAGCCGATGACCTCGCTCAATCCGCTGCATACGGTGGAGAAGCAGATCGGCGAGATTCTGGAGGTGCATCGGGGCATCACCGGCGAGAAAGCTCGCGCGCGCATCATCGAGCTTCTGGAGAAGGTGGGAATCCACGAGCCGGAGAAGCGCCTTTCCAGCTATCCGCATCAGCTCTCCGGTGGCCAGCGGCAGCGCATCATGATCGCCATGGCGCTGGCCAACGAGCCGGATCTGCTGATCGCCGACGAGCCGACCACGGCGCTGGACGTCACCGTGCAGGCCCAGATCCTCCAGCTGCTGAAGCGTCTGCAGCGGGAGCAGGGCATGGCCATGCTGCTCATCACCCATGACCTGACCATCGTGCGCCGCATCGCCGACCGGGTGGCGGTGATGAAGGACGGCGAGCTGGTGGAGCAGAAGCCCACGGAAGAGCTGTTCACCCGGCCCGAACACCCCTACACGCAAATGCTGCTGGCCTCCGAGCCCAAGGGTGACCCGCCGCCGCCAGACGAAACCGCGCCGGTGGTCATGGAGGCAGAGAACCTGAAGGTCTGGTTCCCGATCAAACGCGGCTTCCTGCGCCGTACCGTGGGCCACGTGAAGGCCGTCAACGGTGTTTCCGTGCGCATCCGGCAGGGGCAGACGCTGGGCGTGGTCGGCGAGTCGGGCTCCGGAAAAACGACACTGGGGCTGGCCCTGCTGCGGCTGATCCCGTCGGAGGGGCCCATCGTCTTCATGGGGCGTCACATCGAGGGTTTCGATGCGAAGGCCATGCGGCCGCTGCGGCGGCACATGCAGATCGTCTTTCAGGATCCCTTCGGCTCGCTCAGTCCGCGCATGTCCATCCGCCAGATCGTCGAGGAGGGCCTGCTCATCCAGGCGCCCGACCTGACGTGGAACGAACGCGTGGCGCTGGTGGCCCGTGCGCTGGACGAGGTGGGCATCGACCCGGCGGCCATGGAGCGCTATCCGCACGAGTTCTCCGGCGGCCAGCGCCAGCGCATCGCCATCGCGCGGGCCATGGTGCTGCAGCCGCGCTTCGTGGTGCTGGATGAACCGACCTCGGCACTGGACCTCTCCGTGCAGGCCCAGATCGTCGACCTGCTGCGCGACCTGCAGAAACGCCACGACCTGGCCTACATGTTCATCTCCCACGACCTGCGCGTGGTGAAGGCCCTGGCCAGCGAGCTTCTGGTGATGCGCCATGGCGAGGTGGTGGAGCAGGGCCCGGCGGCAGAGATCTTTGCCCGGCCGCGGCACCCCTACACCCGCGCCTTGCTGAAGGCAGCCTTCGAGGTGGAGGTGGAAAGGGAGGCGGACGTGCTGGAGACGTAGCCACCTTCCTGCCGTGCCGCAGCATCTGTTTCTCATGGCTGCTCACGCCGTGCGGAACTGCACGGTGCGGGCGATCTCGTCTCCCAGCCTGTCGCGGGTGCGTTCCAGCTCGCAGAGCATTTGCATGTTCAGCCAGAACTCCGGCGTGGTACCGAAGGAGCGCGCCAGCCGCAAAGCGGTGTCTGGCGAGATGCCGCGCTTCCCGTGCACGATGTCGTGAATGCGCATCTGCCCCATGCCATCTTCCGGGCTGGTGCATGCCGCCACGGATCCCGCTGTCTTGCGATGGATGGCCCCATGCGGAGATACCGTGG
>JAJRRY010000075.1 GCA_024279095.1 Alphaproteobacteria bacterium | reverse complement strand
CCTCATCATGGCGCGGCAACCTCTCGACGTGCGTCCGGAGGACGGCCCGCTCATCACTTCCTTCGTGTTCCGGGTCCGCAACGTGCCGGCGGCGCTCTACAAGGCCCTCGGAGGGTTCGCCACCAATGGCGTCAACATGACGAAGCTGGAATCCTACCAGATCGGCGGGCGCTTCCACGCCACGCAGTTCTACGCAGACGTGGAAGGACATCCGGAAGAACGTTCCCTGCGGCTGGCCCTGGAGGAGCTGGATTTCTTCACTTCGTGCGTGAAGATGCTGGGCACCTATCCCGCCTCGCCCATGCGCGAGAAGATGGCAGCCGGCGAGGGGGCGGAGGAGGTCATGGCCTGCGGATCGCGGTGATGGTACCGCCCCCGGAGGCCTCGATGCGCGTCACGGCCTCCGCCAGCGGCTCGACGGCCACCCGCATGTGAAAGGCATTGGCATGGATGATGCGTCGTTCATCCAGCATCATGGCCACATGTCCTTTCCAGAATACCAGATCGCCACGACGCAACATGCCTTCCATGGCCTGTTCGCGCGGAACGGGCCGGCCGATCTTCTCCACCTGGTCGCAGGTATCCCGGGGCACGTTCGGCAAGCCCGTCATGACGAGAACGGTCTGCACGAGCCCGGAACAGTCGATACCGTCCGCCGAGCGTCCGCCCCACAGATAGGGCGTATGCAGGAAGGCCTCCGCCAGTGCCGCCGGATCGCTGCCGATAGCCCCGTGCGGCGCCAGGTGTTCCGTGATGATCCAGCCGCCACCGGCGATCCGCGTGAAGCGCCCCTCCCGCTCTTCCAGCACGAGTCGCGCGCCCATGAAGACAGGGCGCACCGGAGTCGTCTTGAAGTCAGGACGCGGGAACATCAGGGTTCGGGGGATGCGGGACGTGAGACATTCTCCGCCAGCGGCGAATGCTTTCTGCCGGAGCGGCTCGACGGCATTGATGCGGATATGCCCTTCATAGCCATCCGCATCCAGCCGGATGCGGCACCAGCCATCCGCCGCCTCCAGAACGCGAAGCGTTTCTCCGAAGAGAATCTGCGTGACCTGCATGGCGTCCCCGCGCGGTTCCGCGCGCACCGCCGCCAGAGGGACACAGGCGCGCATGTGCAGACCGGCCTTCATTCCTCCACATCGCGGATGTCCACGATGTCCCCCATGTCCACCATTTCCACGTCTTCCGGCATTTCGGCGACTCCCCGAGCCGTCTCCGAAAGTCCTTCAGCGGCCCTGATCAGAAGACCGGCCAGATGGTCGAGATAGAGAGCGCCTTCCACCGTCCTGTGAATGAGAACATTGCGCCGGTCATTCGGATCTCGCCGCCGCATCAGCAGATTGTAACGGCTCATGGCGTTGAGAGCTCGCGTGATCACCGGCTTCGTGACGCCCAGTCTCGCTGCCAGCCCGCGCACGGTGTGTGGCGGCGGATCGAGATAGACCGTGAGAAGAATGGCCAGCTGACGGGCGGAGAGATCCGGCGCATCATCCCGCACCATGGCCAGGCACGCGTCCCGCCACAGACGCAGGGCTTCGCTTTCCGTCAGTTGCACCGCCTCTTCCGCCTTCCGTATCTGCAGCCCCGCAAGACCGCAATTTCATTTCGCCCCCGTTTCATTCAATCCCATTTCCAGTCGCATGGCAAGCCCCGTCTCCGCATGGAACGGCACCTTTCCTTTCGGCATCTTTCATGATAATGTTTCTCACTAACAACAAGAGGCGAAAACGCCGAACGGAGAACGGACGGAGGAAACGACCATGCCCATGACGATGCAGGACATCATCAACCCCGGCTCCACCCGACATGTTCCGGATTTTCCGGATGCACCTTCCGGATGGACCCCCGATGTGGCACGCAAGCAGGCGGAACGGATGGGTATCGAACTCGGAGCGGAACACTGGGAAGTCATCCGGGTGATCCAGGGGGCCTACCGCGACGAGTCTGCGCCACCCCTGAGGCGGATTCACGATGCGCTGGAGGCCCGTTTCAGCGAACAGGGCGGCATGCGTCACCTGTATGAGATCTTCGCTGGAGGCCCCGTGACGCGAGGATGCATTCTGGCCGGCGTCAAACCGCCAGCCGGAGCGGTGGACGAAAGTTTCGGCTCGACCGCCTGATCCTGACGGCACAATCCGGACATGCCCCACGGTCCCGCAAGGAGACCGCATGGGCTCTGTCAGTGTCGGATCGCGTGGATATGAAGGCGCGACCGGAAGCCCCTTGCGCTTGCTTTCAGGTTCGTGAGGGCCACAAACGCCCCACGAAAAGGGCGACGGTGCCCCCTGTGCCCACGGCCAGGATCTTCCACCACAGTGCATTCCCTCCGAACAACTGTGGATAGGCAAAAGCCGTCAGCGCGGCCACGACACCTGCAACAGCAGGCATGAGATGTTTTTTCCGTATCTGCATCCTGCACTCCCGCGGCCCCGATCCATTCCGACTGGAACCCTGCCCGCAATTCATGATTGCAACAAAAGCGGCGAAAAGAGGGAGGGGAGTAATGGAGACTTCCAGCTCCGGTTTCGGCGGCATCCAGACGATGGTCGTGTCACCTGCCTGGCCCTTTTTCGGGATGCCGCATCATAACAAAAAGTAATTCTTCCTCACTTGACCTTCCAGCCACTGGAAGTCCGAGCATCTCCCGCATCATTCATCGAACGGGAGGACATGCGAATGAAAGTGAACTGGATGGCAGTCGTGGTCGGCGTGGGCATTGCCGCGGTCGGTTCGATCTGGGCGGGCAGGCTGCTGGGCACCGGTTCCGGGGGAGGAACCATCCTGCGCCCTGATGATGCCCGGCTCGTGGCCCGCGGCGAGGAAGTCTACCGGAAGAACTGTGCCAGTTGTCACGGCGCGGACCTGCGCGGCCAGCCGGGATGGCAGACCACGGCGGGCAAGGCACCGCCCCACGATGCCACGGGGCACACCTGGCACCACCCCGACCCGATGCTGGTGATGGTGACACGGCAGGGAACCGTGCGGCGCGGCGGGGCCATGCCCGGCTTCGCGGGGAACCTTTCAGACGAAGACATCGTGGCGGTTCTCTCCTACATAAAGAGCCGCTGGCCGGACGAGATCCGCGCCACCCATGACCGGATCAATGCCCGCTACTCGGCCGGCGCAGGTTGAGAGGCATTTCGTTCTTCCACGATACGGCACAGCCCCATGCCACCACTGCGTGCGTCGTGGCGGGTTGCCCCTTGCAATTCCACCTGTCGGAGGTCTACACATAGCAAAGATCCTATGTGAGCTCCTTCGCAGCCTCACTGGTCCAGCTGGCACACCAACGAGAAGAAACAGGAGAGGGACATGGCCCATATCGTCGTCATGGGGGCAGGAATCGGTGGCATTCCGACAGCTTACGAATTGAAGGAAGCTGTCCGGCCCGAGGACAAGATCACGGTGATCAACAACCGCCCCTACTTCCAGTTCACCCCGTCCAATCCGTGGGCGGCCGTGGGCTGGCGCAAGCGGGAGGACATCACCATCGACATGGCACCCGTCTTCGCCCGCCACGGCATCGACTTCATCGCCAAGCCGGTAACCAAGCTGCATCCGGAAGACAACCGGCTGGAACTGGAGGGCGGCGAATTCATCGAATACGATTATCTGGTGATCGCCACCGGCCCGCGGCTCGCCTTCGAGCGCGTCGAGGGCCTGGGGCCCGAAGGGGGACATACCCATTCCGTCTGCACCATCGACCATGCGGAGAAGGCCTATAGTGACTGGGAGAAGTTCTGCGCCGATCCCGGTCCGATCGTCGTCGGCGCGGCGCAGATGGCGTCCTGCTTCGGTCCGGCCTACGAGTTCGCCGCCATCATGGACACCGATCTGAAGAAGCGCGGCATCCGCGACAAGGTGCCGATGACCTTTGTCACCTCCGAGCCCTATATCGGCCATCTCGGCCTGGGTGGCGTCGGTGACACCAAGGGCATGCTGGAATCCGAATTCCGCGATCGTAACATCAAGTGGATCACCAACGCCAAGATCGACAAGGTCGAGCCGGGCAAGATGTACGTCACGGAGGTGGACGAGGACGGCAACGAGAAGAAGAAGCACGAGCTGGACTTCAAGTTCTCGATGATCCTGCCTTCCTTTGCCGGCGTGGATGCGGTGTTCGGCATCGAGGGGCTGACCAACCCGGGCGGATTCATCATCGTCGACAAGCATCAGCGCAATCCGAAATATCCGAACATCTTCGCCGTGGGCGTGTGCATCGCCATCGCACCGCTGGAAGAGACGCCGGTTCCGGTCGGCGTGCCGAAGACGGGCTACATGATCGAGTCCATGGTCACCGCGGCGGTGCAGAACATCGGCGAGCTGCTGCGCGGTGACCAGCCGACCCACGAGCCGACCTGGAACGCCATGTGCCTTGCGGATCTGGGCAATACCGACATG
>JAJRRY010000004.1 GCA_024279095.1 Alphaproteobacteria bacterium | reverse complement strand
TGCCATCGGCGACGTGGCCGGGCCGCCCATGCTGGCCCACAAGGCGGAGCACGAGGGCGTCATCTGCGTGGAGAAGATCGCCGGGCTGGACAACGTACATCCCATGGATCGCGACCGGATTCCGGGATGCACCTACTGCCATCCGCAGGTGGCTTCCGTGGGCCTTACCGAGGAGGAGGCGAAGAAGCGCGGCCATGAGGTGCGCGTCGGGCGTTTCCCGTTCCTGGCCAATGGCAAGGCCATTGCGCTGGGTGACGATCAGGGGCTGGTGAAGACCGTCTTCGACGCCAAGACGGGGCAGCTTCTGGGAGCGCACATGGTGGGGCCGGAAGTCACCGAGATGATTCAGGGCTTCGTCATCGCCATGGGGCTGGAGACCACGGAAGAGGAGCTGATGCATACCATCTTCCCCCATCCCACGCTTTCCGAGACCATGCACGAATCGGTGCTCGACGCCTGGGGCCGCGCCATCCACATCTGAATCCTGCCCCCCGGAAATCTGCCGCAAGGTCATGTTGGGGCGTACAGAGGGGGAAATCCGTGCAATGCACGGGATTGTGTCCGCACAGAGATCACAGCATGCGGACGGCCATTGACAAACCTCTTACAGGTCAACAGACTGAACCGGATTTCGCAGACTGGATCACCACATGGCCTTCTCCGGTCGGAGAGATGTGGATGGTCCGGCGCGTTCGTCTCTTGCTGAGGGAGGGAAATCCACATGGAAAAGGCTCTTGTCATCGACGTGGGCAAATGCACGGGCTGTCGTCAGTGCGAGCTGGCGTGCTCCTACGAGCATATCGGCGAGTTCAATCCGGCCCGTTCGCGCATCACGGTCTTTGATTTCCACGAGAAGGCGCGTTTCGTGCCCTACACCTGCACCCAGTGCGATCAGGCCTGGTGCATGCAGGTCTGCCCGGTCGGCGCCATCACCAACGAGGACGGCGTGAAGGTGGTGAATGCGGCCACCTGCGTGGGCTGCAAGGTGTGCACCATCGCCTGTCCGTTCGGCACCATCAATTACGAGCCGGCCACCGGCAAGGTCATCAAGTGCGACCTGTGCGGCGGTGATCCGGCATGTGCGCGGGCCTGCCCGACGGAGGCCATCGTGTTCACCGACATCTCGGTGCAGGGTTTCGAGAAAATGCGCGCCTGGGCGGAAAAGACCGACACGGCACCGCAGGCAACGGCGTAACGGAATCAGGGAGGGAAAACATCATGGCCTGGGCCAGAAGGATTCTGCGCGTCAACCTGACGGAAGGCACGTGCAGGGAAGAACCGCTCAACATGGATTGGGCGATGCAGTATCTCGGTCAGCGCGGACTGGCCACCCAGTATCTGGTGGAGGAGATCGATCCGAAGGTCGATCCGCTCTCGCCCGACAACAAGCTGATCATGACCACCGGCCCGCTGACCGGCACGAACGCCGCGACGGCGGCCCGCTACTCGGTGGTCACCAAGAGCCCGCTCACGGGCTGCGTGGCATGCTCCAACTCCGGCGGCTATTTCGGCGCCGAGCTGAAGAACGCCGGATGGGACATGATCATCTTCGAGGGACGGGCTCCGAAGCCGGTCTATCTGGTCATCAACGACGACGATGCGGAGCTGCACGATGCCTCCGAGATCTGGGGGCAGTCGGTGTGGTTCGCCGACGACTGGATCAAGGAGCAGCATCAGGAGCCGATGTTCCAGATCGCTGCGATCGGTGTGCCTGGCGAGGCCGGCGTGCTGTTTTCCGCAGTGGTGAACAACAAGCACCGCGCTGCGGGCCGTTCCGGCGTTGGTACTGTCATGGGCTCCAAGAACCTGAAGGCGGTGGCGGTGCGTGGCACCAAGGGCATAGATGTGAATGATCCGGAGGCCTTCGAGAAGGCTGTCGCGGCAGCGAAGGCCGTCATCGCGGAGAACGCCGTCACCTCGCAGGCGCTGCCAACCTATGGCACGCAGGT
>JAJRRY010000074.1 GCA_024279095.1 Alphaproteobacteria bacterium | reverse complement strand
GATTGAAATCCCCGGTTGGTGGGTGGAAAATCTGCATCACGGCTACCGCCAGATGTTGAAGGTGGACCGGATGCTCTATGATTCGAAGACAGAGCGGCAACGCATCCGGGTCTTCGAGAATGAAACCTTTGGCACTGTGCTGACACTGGACGATATTCTCCAGACCACGACGGCCGACGAATTCATTTATCACGAGATGCTCACGCATGTGCCGATCCTCTCACATGGCGCAGTGCATTCCGTTCTGATCATCGGTGGCGGCGATGGTGGCATGCTGCGTGAGGTCATCAAGCACCGCGCCATCGGACGGATCGTGCAAGTGGAAATCGACGAGCAGGTCATAGAGTTCTCGAAGAAGTATCTGCCGACGCTCTCCGATGGCGCCTTCGACGACTCGAGATTCGAGCTGGTCATCTCTGACGGGGCACGATATGTCGCGGAAACGGAGGACAGGTTCGATGTCATCATCGTCGATTCGACGGATCCCATAGGGCCCGGCGAAGTTCTGTTTACCGAGGAGTTCTACCGGAATTGTCGTGACAGGCTGGCGGAGGGTGGCGTCATCGTCACACAGAACGGCGTGCCGTTTACGCAGGCCGATGAGCTGCGGAACACCATGAAGATATTTCGCAAGCTGTTCGTCGATGCCACCTGCTATCTGGCGACCGTACCAGGCTATGCGGGCGGGCCCATGGCTTTCGGCTGGGGTACGTCGGATCTGGATCTCAGAACGGTACCTCTGGACGTCCTGAAGCGCCGGTACAAGGCGGAGAAGCTCAAGACGCGCTATTATACGCCGGAAGTGCACAAGGCCGCCTTTGCGCTGCCTGTATACATTCAGGAAATCATGTCCTGATACGGGCCTTCTCGGCTCTCATTTCGGAATGCCGATATCGGGATCCAAATTTCCGACCGGTCACCGGCCTTCGTCTCGCTGACCGGTCATTTTTCATCCATCAATAACTTTCCATAATATATATTATACGAATTTTGCATGCAGGCATTCGATTTGGCTGCCTGTGAATCACATAGGATTTGCTGTCCTTCAGCACCATGCCCTTTCAGGCTTGCCATAGACATTGGGGCCGGTATCTCCGGGCAGTGCCATGAGGGTCAGATATCCTGCCCATGAGAGAGCGGCCAACGGCCACCACGGCAGAAGGACATCCTGTGCGTCCGGCATGAAGACGGCATAGAGGTAGATCAATCCGGGAAAGAACGCTGCCAGCCACCATCCTGAACGCCCCGTATCATGCAGTCTGCGCACGCTCGCGGCCATCCAGGGCAGCAGGAAGCCGAAGAACCAGAAGGATTCGAAAACGGCTATGCCGCTCTTGAAATTGTAGCTGCCCGTGCTTTTGTCGAGCCAGACGGAGAGCATGCCGAAGAGCACCCAGCCGATGAAGAACAACCAGAATTCGCGCCGCCCTGAACGGGCATGGAAATTGGCATATTCGCGCATGGCCTTGAAGAAACAGCGCATCGGGTTGCCCTCTCCCTTTACCTTTGCGGGTGCGTGAGCCATAGCATTCCCCGAAAACGATTGCGGAGGCATTGACCGATGACAAGCGGAAGCGACGATCCGGAACGCATGAACCGGCGCGATATCGAGACTCTGCTTGCCGTCATGCGCCGGCTGCGGGATCCCGAGCGAGGCTGCCCGTGGGACGTGGAGCAGAACTTCGAGACCATTGCGCCCTATACGATCGAGGAGGCGTACGAGGTTGCCGATGCCATTTCCCGTGGCAGTATGGAAGACCTGAAGGAGGAACTCGGAGATCTTCTGCTGCAAGTGGTCTTTCATGCGCGTATGGCGGAAGAACGGGGGCAATTTGCCTTTCCGGACGTGGTGCAGGCGATCAACGACAAGATGATTTTTCGTCATCCGCATGTTTTTGGTGCAGCGCATGAGCGTGGTCGGGTACAGGAAGGGTTCTGGGATCTTGCCAAGGATGCGGAAAAGGCCCGCAAGGCCGCAAGAAAGGACCAGTCGGCTTCGGCGCTGGATGACATTCCGCTTGCCCTGCCCGCCCTCACTCGTGCGTACAAGCTGCAGAAACGCGCTGCCAGGGCGGGATACGACTGGCCGGAAGTAGAGGGAGTTCTGGCCAAGCTGGACGAGGAGGTGGACGAGTTGCGTATGGCCATTCAGGAAGAGGATATTGACGGGATCGAAAACGAGCTCGGAGACCTTCTCTTCACTGTCGTGAATCTGGCGCGCCATCTGCATGTCGATCCGGAAAAGGCATTGCGAAGGGCCAATGAAAAGTTTTCACGCCGCTTTCGTGTGGCGGAGCGCATGGCACGGGAAAGCGGACGATCACTGAGTGTGCTTTCTCCTGAGGAGCTGGATGCCCTGTGGAATGCAGCAAAGGCGGACAAGGGGGAATGACCACCCTGCCCCATTGCGTCCCGCTCAATAGAAATATTCGTAGGAAACCCGGAAAAGCCTTTGAATTTCCTCTGATTTGTCTGCCAGAGCAAACATGACGACGCGGTCATCCTCCTGGATTGCCGTGCTGCCTGTTGCCATCAGCACGTCGTCTCCCCGTACGATGGCTCCGATACGCACACCATCCGGTATGTCGGCTTCCTTCAGTTTGCGGCTGATGATGGGCGAGGTCTTCAGAGCCTGCGCCTCGACGATTTCAGCGCGTCCGTCCAGAACCGGATAGACGCCGCGAATGCGTCCGCGTCGCACATGCTGGAGGATGGCGGCCACGGTCACGGCCCGTGGATCAATCCAGGAATCGAGGCCGAGAGGCTCTGCAAGTGGTGTGGCCTCCAGTGTCGCTATGAGGCTCATCGTATGGTGCGCGCCTTCCTGCCGGGCCAGAAGGGATGACAGCAGATTGACCTTGTCATCATTCGTGAGAGCGATGTAGACGTCGGCGCGCTCGATGTCCGCCTCCCGCAGAATCTCGGAGTCCAGGGCCGAACCGTGCAGGACTATGGCCTTCTGAAGATCATTGGCAATTTCCTCTGCCCGTTCCCGGTCGTTCTCGATGATGCGCACGTGGGTGTCCGGCGTCAGAGTTTCCAGCTTGCGCGCTACGTAGTGGCCGATGTTTCCACCTCCTCCGAGGACGATATGCCGGGCTGGACGCTCCTCACGACCGAAGAGGGTCAGAGTGCGGGAGGCGCTTGCCTGGCTGGCGATGACGAAAACCAGATCCCCTGCCTCCATGTGATCGGACGTTCTGGGAACGAGGATGCGCCCCTTGCGTTCAATTCCCACCACCACTGCGGACAGATCCGGGAACAGTTCCGCAAGTTGAGAAAGGGGCGTGTCCAGCAGAGGACAGTCCTCGTCCAGCTTGACCGCAAGCATCACGACCTTGCCTTCGGCGAAATGGACCACCTCGGCCGCGCCGGGAAACGCCAGGCGACGCAGAACCATGTCACCAACGGCTATCTCCGGAGAGATCACGACATTGATCGCGGCGTTTTCTCGGGCAAACAACGAACTGAAGCGAGGATCGAGATAGGACTGAGCCCGTACGCGGGCGACCTTGGTCGTGATGTTGAAGATAGCATGTGCCACTTCGCAGGCGACCATGTTCACCTCGTCGTGAAAGGTGACGGCGATGATCATGTCGGCTTCTTCCGCCCCTGCCCTTTCCAGGACATCCGGATGTGCTCCATGACCGACAATTCCCTGAACGTCGAGATCGTCGGAAATGGCACGCACCAGTTCGGGGGAGGTATCAATCACCGTGACCGCGTTGTCCTCGGCGGCCAGACGCTCCGCGATGCCGCGTCCAACCTGCCCTGCACCACAAATGATGATTTTCATGGAAGACCCCGGATCCGTTCACCGACTTGGCGGTCAGTGTGCGTCAAAGCACCCTTTCAGGCAAGGGGGGTGAAAATCCCCCTGCCCTGTGACGTCTATGTCGATGTTCTGCCGGAAATTTTTCTACTGAGCTGCAGAAATGGCGCGTGGGGGCTGCTGGGTGCTGGCAATGAAGGTTCGTGCCATGCGTCGTGCCCGCTCGATACTCTTCTTGTCCGTCCGGCTCTTCAGTGCGCGGATGCGGTTGCTGATGCGCTCCGCTTCCTTGCCCCGGGCACGAGCAGCGGCAACCATGTACCATGACAATGCGGCCACCTCGTTGCGTCTCAGCTGACCCTTGACACCTGTTTCGGCCAGCTTGCCGAGCATGACAGCTGCCGGCACGTATCCACCCCTTGCCGCCTTGATAAGCCAGTTGATAGCACG
>JAJRRY010000073.1 GCA_024279095.1 Alphaproteobacteria bacterium | reverse complement strand
TGTATTCTTAACCTTCTTGCCGAACAAAAGACATGATGGTTTCGATGGGCCTGCGGCCCATGTTTCTGTAACCCAGATGCGGGCGTTCGTTATGAGATGGACGTCTCCCGCTTCCCGGCCACACTGGTCGGGCAGCGCAACAGGAGGAAGACCATGAAGCTCGACATGCTCGCTATCGACATCGGCAAACGTTCGTTCCAGATCCACGGCATCGATGCGGACGGTTGTATCGTCTCGCGCAAGATCAGTCGCGGAAAGCTGGCTGCCACGGTCGATCAACTTGACCCGCAGATTGTGCTCATGGAGGCCTGCGGGAGCTCGCATCATTGGGGTCGCCTGTTTCAGGCGTCAGGTCGCGAGGTTCGGCTGGTGAACCCGTATTTCGTGCGTCCGTTCGTGCGGGGCTCCAAGAACGACGCCGCCGATGCGGAGGCAATCTGGGACGCGGCAACCCGGCCAAACATGCGTTTCGTTCCGGTGAAAACGCTCGATCAGCAGGATCTGCAGTCGCTTCACCGGGTGCGTGACCGGCTGGTCCGAGCGCGGACATCTCTGATCAACCACACCCGCGGCTTGCTGGCGGAATATGGCATCGTGCTGCCCAGAGGGGCAGCACGCTTCGGCAAGGAGGTGCCCGAAACTGTGGCGGGTGCCGATCTGTCCGCATTGGCTCGGGAGTTGTTCCTCGAACTGATCGATCAACTCGAAGATCTGGAGCGGCGCATCGCGAGAATTGACTCGAGGCTCGTCGCAATCTCGAAGGAACGCCCGGCCTGTCGAGCGTTGACAACCATGCCTGGCATTGGACCCGTCATCGCAACGGCGCTGGTTGCAGCAGTAGGCAACGGTCAGCATTTCCGCTCCGGCCGCGATCTGGCCGCGTGGATCGGACTGATCCCCCGCCAGTACACGACAGGCGGCGTTCCGCGCCTGGGCGGAATAGGCAGGCGCGCCAATCATTACCTGCGCCGACAGATCATCCACGGTGCCCGGGCGGTTGTCAGCCGTGTCGGCCAGCAGTCCGGTGCACGTGCGGATTGGATCAGGGCCCTCCTGATGCGACGTGGCTTCAACCGAACCGTCGTCGCCCTTGCCAACAAGATGGCACGCGCGGCCTGGGCAATGCTGACGCGACAGGAACGGTACCGGATCGCCTGAAACACCGGACATAACATCAGGAACGGCGCGACAGCGCTCACAAGGTGCGAGGAGGATGATGACGGGTCGGCTTGGACCGCCGCTCTTCAGCCTGAACTACAACCAGGCCTTTCGAGGCCGTCGCCGTTATGAGGCGAAGAGAAGCGGATCCTCATCATGGCCAGGAGCTCGAACCGCTCCGTCAACAGGCCGCATAGATTGTAGCATCCAGAAGCCGATGCCGCCGACATTGTCCTTGCCACGCGGGAGACGTCCATAGAGTGTTGTAGTGGAAGCTGACCAGCGCGTCGAATTCGTGCGGCTCGAGTGGCACCTTCACGGCGCTCCGGACGTCGGCCTCGTAACGTGCGAGATCGGACCGGAACAGGTGGAACGCACTGCGGGTCGCGGTGTCCAGATCATCGGGCATCCCGCGGGGCATGGTGCGGGGATCCGGCGCCCCAGCCGCCCCCGTGTGGCCGATCCCGAAGGTCCAGGTGCCGGTGGTATCAAGATAGGGCGCCGGCACCAGCCCCTCAAAGCGGGCAAGGGCCAGAAGGCCTTGTTCGGTCATCTGCATGCTCATCTACGGACCTCGATCAGGGGAACGGAGGTGATGGAGCCGAGCCGCTCGATGTCGAGCGTTACGTCGAGGGTGTCGGTGTCGAAGCGCACCGGCACATCGAACTCGAAGCCCGCGGTGATGGCGGCGCCCGCGGCCGGCGCGGTGGTGAAGCTGACGATGCCAGTGGTGGTGTCGACAGACCAACCGGTGGCCTGTTCCACACCGTCGATGGCGACCAGCACGGTTCCATCCACGGGCTTGGTGATGGTGCGGGTCCAACTCTGGCTGCCGGAAGTATAGGATTTGGTCAGCTGAAACGCGGTTTTCGTGCCGTCGCCCGTGCCGATCACCTGATCCGTTGCCGCGGGCATCTGCGACGGCAGGCAGGACTTGTGATCGGCCCAGTCCTTCCAGCGAAAACCATATAGCCGCCCGTTACGGGCTTCGAAGAACGCCACGACAGCCGCCAGATCGTCCGCCCGCCGGATGCCATAGGCCGCGTCATAGCGCCGGCGGCTGTTTGCCCAGCTGGCGTTGCGTTTCTCGTCACCTGAAGCCAGCTCGACAATCTGCGTGCGCCGCTCGGGACCGCCGCGCGCGCCGCGGCTGATGTCGTCCGGGAACCGGACTTCATGAAACGCCATGGCCTACATCCCCCTTCTGCCCAGCGCCACGGCCCGGGCAATGTCGGCGGCAACCTGGGCGCGGGATTGCCGGAAGCTCTTGGCGTCACGAGTCTGGATGTTGATGGTGACATTTGGCGCACCGCCCGCACCTGCTGCCACCTCGCGCCTAGAAAGGACACGTTCGCCCCTTTGCAGGATTGCAGGAACTTCTCCTGGGCGCAGACCTGCCCAGCCGCCATTGTGCATGCGGGGTGCGCCGGCAAAAGCCATGGCCGGGACCATACGGTGGGGGC
>JAJRRY010000072.1 GCA_024279095.1 Alphaproteobacteria bacterium | reverse complement strand
GGAGCGTATCGGCGATCTCTCCAAGAACATCTCGCGACGGGTCATCACGCTGGCCGCCAGCAAGCCGCCCAAGCCACTCAAGAAGGGCCTGAAGCGCATGGGCAAGCTGGTCATCGCCCAGCTGCACGACGTGCTCGACGCTTATGCCCGCCGCGACGCCGAACTGGCGCTGAAGGTGCGCGAGGCCGACGAGGAGGTGGACGAAAGCTACAGCGCCCTGTTCCGCGAGCTGCTCACCTACATGATGGAGGATCCGCGCACCATCGGCATGTGCACGCATCTTCTGTTCGGAGCGCGCAATCTGGAACGCATCGGCGATCACGTGACCAACATCGCGGAAAACATCTACTATCTCGTCACCGGCGAACGGCTGGACTATTCCCGCCCGAAGGGAGACACGACCGCCGGGATCATTCCCGAACCTGCGGCTACAGAGACACCGGACGAGGAAAGCGCTTCATCTGCCGATGGCGCCGGATCCGTAGCAGGACAGGAAGCAGCCTCGCCTGCCACTCCCGGCGAAGTCGAGAAGGACGGATAACGGGAGACTGGCACCGTGCCCATCCGCATTCTCGTTGCCGAGGACGAGGAACCTCTCGCCATCATGCTCGACTACAACCTGAAGGCGGAGGGATACGAGACGGTCATCGCCCGCGACGGCGAGGAAGCGGAACTGGCTCTGGCGGAGAATGATATCGATCTCGCCATTCTCGACTGGATGATGCCGCACGTCTCGGGGATCGAGTTGTGTCGGCGGATGCGGGCCGATTCGCGCCTGCGTTCCGTCCCCGTCATCATGCTGACGGCACGTGGCGAAGAGGCGGACAGGGTGCGCGGACTGACCACTGGAGCAGACGATTACGTGGTCAAGCCCTTCTCCGTTCCGGAGCTCATGGCGCGCGTGCGGGCCATCCTGAGGCGGGCAAAGCCGGAGAAAACCGCCGACCGGCTGGAGATCGGCGACATCGTGCTCGATCGGGCCGCCCGGCGGGCCTGGCGCGGCAGGCGCGAATTGCGGCTGGGGCCGACGGAAATGCGGTTGCTGGAATTCCTGATGGAGAATCCGGAGCGGGTCTTCTCCCGTTCCCGCCTCCTTGACAGCGTGTGGGGCCGTGATGCCTACGTGGATGAACGAACCGTGGACGTCTGCGTCGGCCGGGTACGCAAGGCGCTGACTGCCGGCGGCGAAGACAATCCCATCCGCACCGTGCGTGGAGAAGGATACGCGCTGGAAAGATGACCCGGAACCGGCAACCCCATTCCGGAGCATGGCGATACGAAGGCCGACGGCTTGCGCCCGGTGACGGGGTGTGACATCCTGTCACGATCACGAGCAGGGACCGAGCCATGGCCATCATCAGGTTTCCCGGGCGGATGCCGTCCGCGCACGAAACGGCGGAAGCCGCCGGCATTCGTCAGGACAAGCCGGACCGCAATGTTATCCTGCCGCTCTCGGTGGACGGGGTGTGCTATGCCGCCAACGGCAATCTGCTGATCCATGACCTCAATTTCCGCATCCTGCCACGCCGCCGCACGGCCATTCTTGGCTTCAACGGCGCCGGAAAAAGCCTCACCCTGCGCCTCTGTCATGGCCTCATCCGCCCCACTGCCGGACGAATCCGCTGGGAAGGACCGAAGGGACATGACCCGAAGGCGGTGGCGCTGGCGCAGGCAATGGTGTTCCAGAAGCCCGTGCTGCTCAGACGAACGGTGCGGGAGAACTTGGCCTACGTGCTGAAGAGCCGAGGCATCCGCGGTGCGGACATGCGGGCGCGCGTGGATCGGGTCATGGTGCGCTGCCAGCTGGAGCATCTTGCGGACAGACCGGCCCGCTGCCTGTCCGGTGGCGAGCAGCAGAAGCTGGCTTTGGCGCGGGCCTGGCTGCTGAAGCCATCGATCCTGTTTCTCGACGAACCGACGGCGGCACTTGATCCGGCAGCAACGCTGGACGTGGAGCGGATCATCAACTCGCTGCACGAGGCGACCACGACGATCTTCTTCTCCACCCATGACATGGCGCAGGCCAGACGGCTGGCCGATGACGTGCTGTTCATCCATCATGGGCAGATCTTGGAAGCCTCCACTGCGGACGCCTTCTTCGCCAGCCCGCAGACACCGGAAGCGCGGGCCTTCCTAGCTGGAGAGCTGGCGCCATGAGTGTGAAGCAGACCGATCCCGGATACATCGTCGCTCCGGATGTGGAGGATCCGGAACTTTCCTGTGCCGTGGAAGGCATCGACCACGAAGGCCGGCCGGTGGTGCAGCACGTGGTACAGGAACAGCCACTGACCATCTTCCTGAACGGGCAGGAAATCATCACCGCCATGACCATCGGCGATCACCCGGAATGGCTGGCGGTGGGATACCTGCGCAATCAGGCCATGCTGCGCGACGATGACGAGATCACGGCCATCGACTATGCGGAAGACATCCACACGGTGGTGGTGCGTACGCGGCGCAGGACGGACTACGAGGAGAAGATGCGCCGCAAGGTGCACACTT
>JAJRRY010000071.1 GCA_024279095.1 Alphaproteobacteria bacterium | reverse complement strand
GTCCGACGACGGGCTTTCCGTAGCCCCGTCCAGTGGCGAGGTGCTGCCGGCGGATCTGCTGGTGGTGGTGGCCGGCGTGACGCCCAACATCGAATGCATGGACGGCACCGGCGTCGAGAAGCGCACCGGCGTCGTGGTCAACTCGCGCATGGAGACCTCGCTGCCTGACGTCTGGGCGGCCGGCGACTGCGCCGAGGGCTGCGACTTCTCCACCGGTGATCTCTCCACGCTGGCCATTCAGCCGGTGGCGGTGGAGCAGGCGGTAATCGCGGCGAAGAACATGGCGGGAATCAAGGCGGAATATCACTGCGCCCTGCCGATGAACGTGCTGGAGACGCTGGGTCTCATCACCACTTCCTTCGGCAAGCATGACGGGCTGGAAATCGGCGAGCGCTCCACCCTTCTTGATGAAGCCGGCTGGCGCTACATCCGGCTGGAGTTCCATGATGACCGCCTGATCGGTGCGCAGACCGCCGGTCATGTGCAGATGGTGGGCTGCCTGCGCGGCCTGATCCAGGGCCGTATGCCGTTGGGGCGCTGGAAGGATGTGCTGTTGAAGGAGCCGCACCGTATTGCGGAAGCCTACGTGGATCTGTCACGCGGCGTCTCTTAGGCTTGAGTCCATGGCATCCGTCCGATGCGGATGCAGAAACCGGAAGGCCGCCATGACTGTCACGCTGAAGCTGTTCGCCACCCTTTCGCGTTATCTCCCGGAGAACGCAGAACGCAATGTGGCACGCATCGAGGTGCCGGAAGGCGCAACCATCGGCAGCGTGCTGGATGGTCTTGGCGTGCCGCGCGAGGCGGTGCACATGGTCCTTGTGGATGGCCGTCACGTGCCTGTGGAGGAGATCGATTCCACTCCATTGGAGAACGGCAGGACGCTGGCCGTCTGGCCGCCGGTGGCCGGCGGGTGATCATTACCAAGCAGATGACCATCACGCGGGCGGATTTTGTTCGCCTGCTGCGGCGTCTGGCCGGGGATGGCCTGCGGCAGGACGGAGCTCACCGCTGGATCGTGGATGGCGTGTGCATTGCCGTGGAAGACATGGAAGACCTCCGGATCGGTGGCATTGTTCTTCCGCGACTGCGGGTTCTTCTGGATATTTCGGAGTTGGACGGGCGCACGGCAAAGGAATTTCTGGAGCTTTTCGATCGAACCTTCCGGCGCGGTGGTGGTTGAACGGAGGGCCGGCGGACAATTCTTTCGCGTCTTCAGTGGTCGAACCGGTATTCTCGTTCACCGGATGAGCCTCCATGCGGCAATATTTGCCCGTTCCTTGCCCTTTTGACACTGGTTCGCATGCGAATAATGCGATATGTCATGCGGCAGTCCGCATGTAACGATCAACGACGGCCACAGGGAGAGAACCGTGACCGCCACCGAACGAAAGATCCGCAAGCTGCTCGTCGCCAATCGTGGCGAGATTGCCATCCGCGTGATGCGCGCCGCCAACGAGCTGGGCATCGCCACCGTCGCCATCTATGCCGATGAGGACATGCTCTCGCTGCACCGCTTCAAGGCGGACGAGGCCTATCTCATCGGTCATGGACTGGGGCCGGTGAAAGCCTATCTGTCCATAGAGGATATCCTGCGGGTCGCCAAGGAGGCGGGCGTGGACGCCATCCACCCGGGCTACGGCTTCCTTTCCGAGAATCCGGATTTTGCCGAGGCGGTCATGGCTGCCGGTCTGATCTGGATCGGTCCGCCGCCGGAGGTGATGCGGTCGCTGGGCAACAAGGTCTCGGCGCGCAACATGGCCGTGGAGGCAGGTACGCCCGTCATGCCGGCCACGGATCCGCTGCCGGAAGACATGGACGAGGTGCGGAAACAGGCGGCGGAAATCGGATATCCCCTCATGCTCAAGGCGAGCTGGGGCGGAGGTGGTCGTGGCATGCGCATCATCCGCTCCGAGGAGGAGCTGGAAGCCAACGTGCTGGAGGGACGGCGCGAGGCGCTGAACGCTTTCGGTAACGACGCAGTCTATCTGGAAAAGCTGGTGGAGCGTGCCCGGCACGTGGAAGTGCAATTGCTGGGCGATACCCACGGCAATCTGGTGCACCTGTTCGAGCGTGACTGTTCGGTCCAGCGGCGCAATCAGAAGGTCGTGGAGCGTGCGCCGGCGCCCTATCTGGATGACACCCGTCGTGCAGAGTTGTGCGAAGCGGCGCTGAAGCTGGGCCGCAAGGCCGGCTACGTGAACGCCGGTACGGTGGAATTCCTCATGGATGCCGACACCGGCGCCTTCTATTTCATCGAGGTGAATCCGCGAATTCAGGTGGAGCACACGGTGACGGAGGAGGTCACCGGCATCGACATCGTCAAGGCGCAGATTCGCATCGCAGAAGGTGCACGCATCGGCAATGTGGAAGAAAGTTTCGTACCGCCACAGGAACGCATCTCCCTGCACGGGCATGCACTGCAGTGCCGCGTTACCACGGAGGATCCACTCAACAACTTCGTGCCGGATTACGGTCGTATCACTGCCTATCGCTCGGCTTCCGGCTTCGGTATCCGGCTCGACGGCGGCACCGCCTACAACGGCGCGGTCATCACCCGCTACTACGATTCCCTGCTGGTGAAGATCACCGCTTGGGCGACGACGCCGGAGGAGGCCGTGGATCGCATGAAGCGCGGCCTGCGCGAGTTCCGCATCCGCGGCGTTGCCAACAACATTCCCTTCGTCCTGAATCTGCTGGATCATCCGAAGTTCCGGGACGGCTCCTATACCACGCGCTTCATCGACGAGACCCCGGAGCTGTTCGACATTCCGCGTCCGCGGGCACGCGCTGACCGGCTGCTCAACTTCGTCGCCAACGTCACGGTGAACGGCAATCCGGAGGTGGTGGGACGGCCGAAGCCGGCGCAGCACCTGCCGCTGATCCGGGTGCCGGAGCACGAGGCGGGCAAGCCCCCCTTCGAGGGCACGGCCAAGGCCATCCTCGACGAGAAGGGGCCGGAAGCCGTGGCGCAATGGATGCTGGAACAGAAGCGCCTGCTGATGACCGATACTTCCATGCGCGATGCGCACCAGTCGCTGCTGGCCACGCGCATGCGCAGCCATGACATCGTGAAGGTGGCGCGATCTTACGCGCACAGGCTGCCGGCTCTGTTCTCCATGGAATGCTGGGGAGGGGCCACCTTCGACGTGGCCATGCGCTTCCTCGGTGAATGCCCGTGGGAGCGCTTGAGGGCCTTGCGCGAAGCCATGCCCAACATGCTGCTGCAGAAGCTGCTGCGCGGCTCCAATGCCGTGGGTTACACGAGCTATCCCGACAACGTGGTGCGCGGGTTCGTGCGCCGGGCGGCGGAGAGTGGCATCGACGTCTTCCGCGTCTTCGACTCCCTCAACTGGGTGGAGAACATGAAGGTCTCCATCGAGGAGGTGCTGAAGACCGGCAAGATCTGCGAGGCGGTGGTCTGCTATACCGGCGACATTCTCGATCCTTCACGGCCCAAGTACGATCTGGATTACTATGTGAAGATGGCCCGCGAGCTGAAGGCGGCCGGCACGCACATTCTGGGTATCAAGGACATGGCGGGCCTGCTGAAACCTGCTGCGGCGCGCATTCTGGTCAAGGCGCTGAAGGAGGAAACCGGATTGCCGGTGCACTTCCACACGCATGACACTTCCGGCATTGCGGGCGCCGCCGTGCTGGCCGCCGCGGAGGCCGGCGTGGATGCCGCGGATGCGGCCATGGACGCCGTCTCCGGCCTGACCTCGCAGCCCTGCCTCGGCTCCATCGTCGAGGGCTTGCGCAATACCGATCGCGATACGGGCCTCGATCCGGCGACCATCCGCGAGTTCTCCGACTACTGGGAGGCCGTGCGCACCCGCTATGCGCCGTTCGAGGCGGATCTGAAGGCTCCGGCTTCCGAAGTCTACCTGCACGAGATGCCGGGTGGTCAGTTCACCAATCTGAAGGAGCAGGCCCGCGCCCTGGGGCTGTCCGACCGCTGGCACGAAGTGGCGAAGATGTATGCGGAAGTGAACCGCATGTTCGGCGACATCGTGAAGGTCACGCCGTCCTCCAAGGTGGTCGGCGACATGGCGCTGATGATGGTCTCCGCAGGGCTGACTCCGGAGGACGTGCTGGATCCGGAGAAGGAGATCGCCTTCCCCGAATCGGTGGTGGCCATGTTCCGCGGCGAGTTGGGCCAGCCGCCCGGTGGATGGCCGGAGGCGCTGCAGAAGAAGATCCTCAAGGGCGAGAAGCCGATTTCCGGCCGGCCCGGTGCCGACCTGCCGCCGGCTGACCTGGAAGCGGAGAAGCACAAGGCCGAGGAGGCCGTCGGCCGCGAGATCTCGGAGGAGGAACTGTATTCCTACCTGATGTATCCGAAGGTCTTCGTGGACTATGCCCTGAAGCGCAAGGAGAACGGTCCCGTCCACGTATTGCCGACGCTCAATTTCTTCTACGGCATGGAGCCCGGCGACGAGATTTCCGTGGAGCTGGAAAAGGGCAAGAGTCCGCATATCCGCCTGCTCACCATCGGCGAGGAGGACGAGGAAGGCTATTGCAAGGTCTTCTTCGAGCTCAACGGCACACCGCGCACCGTGTCGGTGGCCGTCACGGCATCCGAGGCCCACGAGAAGAAGCATCCAAAGGCCGATCCGGCCAATCCGAAGCATGTCGCGGCGCCCATGCCCGGCATGGTTTCTACCATTGCCGTGAAGGAGGGGCAGGAGGTGCAGGCGGGCGATGTGCTGTGCACGCTTGAGGCGATGAAGATGGAGACGGCCATCCATGCGGAGGCCGACGGCAAGGTTGCCAGGATCCTCGTGCATCCTGGCCAGCAGGTGGATGCCAAGGACCTGCTGATGGAGCTGGAATAGGCTGCTTCTGGCTCTTGCCAATAAGCAGTATACGTATAAATGGTTGCAACTGGTGGCATTGATGTGACAGAAATGCAACCAATAACTTGCTGCAAGATGTTACAACCCCGAGTGGAGAGGGAACTGCCACAGGCTGGAGGGCTTTGGTAGACTTCTTTTGCTTCATGAGGGGAGGTTTCATGTTCAGAGGTACGACTTTCTTCGGCATGCTTACGGCCGGAGCTATTGTCGTGGCGTCAGGCGGGGCTTTTGCCCAGTCGGCCCATGACTGGACCGGGTTCTATGCGGGAGGCGCTGTGGGATACGGCTTTTTTGACGCCAAGGACAGACCGCCTACCGGATGGGGAGGGCCCGACCCAGACGGCGTTACGGGAACGGCTTTTGTCGGTGCGAACTTCCAGACCGGGCAGTTTCTGCTTGGCGTGGAGGCGGACATCACCGGTGGTGACCTGAAGGAATCCAGGGACTGGCTTACGCCGCTGGAGCTCAACTATATCGGAACCTTGCGTGGCCGGGCCGGCTTCACCATGGGCGACATGCTGCTGTATGCCACGGGCGGCTTCGCCTATTCCCGCATGACGGCTACGCACTCCAATCCAGTCGTTTCGGCGCGCGAGATTTTCGTCGGCTGGACGGTCGGAGGTGGTGTTGATCTGCAGGCGGGAGATAAATGGTTCCTGCGGGCCGAGTATCTCTATAACGATCTTGGTACCGACCGTTTCAATTTCCCGGGGATCGGCCATCCGCATACCGTCTCCGTGGACGGCAGCATGGTTCGACTGGGAGTTGGCTTCCAGTTCTGAGGCCGGAGAGGCATTTCAGGGAGAGGGCGCGATCGCCAGAGCGATTGCGCCCTTTTTTGCGTGATCCAGAAAAGGAGGACCCGCCCGGCCTTGCGGCACGGACGGGTCCGGAGGGGAGGGAGGGGAGGGAGGGGAAGCTGCCCATGGGAGTGAAGAGGGATCAGAGATCCTTCTTGACGAAGTACCAGTCGGTGACCTCGGCGTCGGACATCTTCAGACGCTCTTCGGCATCCTGGATGGTGGCCGGCGGCGGGACGATGACCTTGTCTCCCGGCTGCCAGCCCTCAGGTGTGGCCACACCATGTTCGTCCGAAGTCTGCAGAGCCTTCACCAGGCGCAGGATCTCGTCGATGGAGCGGCCGTTGGTCATCGGATAATAGACCATGGCGCGCAGGATGCCTTCCGGGTCGATGATGAAGGTGGCGCGCACGGCAGAAGTGTCGGCAGCACCGGGATGAATCATGCCGTACTTCTTTGCCACGTCCATCTTGAGGTCGGCAATGATCGGGAAGGGAATCTCGACGCCGAACTTCTCCTTGATGTTGCGTTCCCAGGCGATGTGGGAGAACGTGGAGTCGATGGACAGGCCGAGCAGCTCGGTATTGACCTCGGCGAAGTCACCGGCGCGACGCGCAAAGGCCATGAACTCGGTGGTGCACACCGGGGTAAAGTCGGCCGGGTGCGAGAACAGCACCAGCCACTTGCCGCGGTAATCGGACAGCTTCTTCACGCCATGGGTGGTGGGCGCTTCGAACTCGGGAGCCGGTTCGTTCAGGCGCGGCATGCCAAACACTTCATTGGTTTCGACGGTCTCGGTCATGGCTCTGTCTCCTTTGTGTGAGCATCTGATTATTATTTAGAATGATTCTAATATGAGGGGTTTCTGATATTTGTCCAGCCTTTTTTCTGCTTCTGAGTGGACAGATTGTCGCACTCTTCACGTCTTTGGCAGGGACGGGGCGGGCATGAGATCGGAGGGCTCCAAAATCCGCCCCGTTTCGGATATAGAGTTTCCTCATTCGCATTCAACCTGTGCATGTCAACAATCCGTAATGAAAGGTGGACGGCTAGTGATGAAGAAGACCATTATTGCAGCCATGGCTCTTGTGGCACTTGGTTCTGCGGGCATTTCGCAGGCTGCGGAGGACCCCAAGGTGCTTGCCGACGAGGCGAAAGGGATCGTCAAGGCGTTCATGAAGGAGCTGAAAGGCACGCTCGTGCCCACGATGAAGGAAAAGGGCCCTGCGGCGGCGATTGACGTCTGTCACAAGAAGGCTCAGGAAATCACCGCCAGGTACAACAAGGATGGCTGGAAGGTGGGGCGCACCGCGCTGAAACTGCGCAATCCGAAGAATGCGCCGGATGCATGGGAGAAGGCCACCATGGAGATGTTCGAGAAGAAGATCGCCGAGGGTGCCGATCCCAAGAAGCTGGCGAAATTCGAGATCGTGGAGCAGGACGGCAAGAAGGTCTTCCGTTTCATGAAGGCCATTCCCGTCGGCAAGCCCTGCCTGACCTGCCATGGTGGCAAGGTCGATCCCGCCCTTTACGAAAAGATCAAGTCCTATTATCCGGAGGACAAGGCCATCGGCTTCAAGCTTGGTCAGCTGCGCGGTGCCTTCACTCTCAGCAAGTCGCTTAACTGACTGGACTTTTCCGTTTGCATACGGATTGCGCCGGACTTCGTGTCCGGCGTTTTTTGTGCCAGTTTTGGCTTGAACGGGGGAGGTGAGAAGGAGTAACTTGCTCGGGATGATGCGGTCGAAAAGCATAGCCGACATTCTTGAGGAGAGAGGGGCGTTTCTCAAGGGCAAGCCGGGCGATGAGAATGTCGCGCGGTCACGGGAGCCTTTGCTGAAGGCCATCGAACACAACTACACGCTTTTCGAACCGCTGCGCGACAGGCTGTTGACAAAGGCCGGCATTCCGGAACAGGAGGCCGTGGTTCAGGACATGGCGGGCCTGATTGATCACATGCTTTCTCTTGACCTGCTGATGCGCGAAGATGGCGCTGTGGTGGCCAGAGATGCTGCTGCGCGTCGCTTTCTCTCCGGTGGCTGGCTGGAGGAGCTGGCTTGGCTTGCGGCCATGGAGGCGGGAGCGGACGAGGCGATCTTCTCCCAAGTGCTCGGGTGGAAGGTCGGAGACTTCTATGGCGAAAACGAGATTGATGTCATCGTGCGCAAGGGAGACAGCCTCGGCTTCGTTTCCTGCAAGGCGCTCCATTCGGAATTCAATTCGGACAACCGGAAGCATCGCAACCGACTCATGGACGCCCTGCACGAGGCGGACAATCTCTGTGATCATTTCGGCCGAGAAGGCGAACGTGTGGGAATTCTGGTGACCACGGATCTCATTGACGAGGCGCGCAACCAGCCGCGTTACATGGCGCTGATGGGCAAGGCGGCGGTTCTGGATGTCCGCATCATTCCACTGGAAGAGCTGGAATGGGATCCGCTCGTAACGGCTATCGGCGAGATAGTGCACGGCAGGAGGGGTACGGCATGAAGGCCATCCGCATTCACCGGACCGGGGGGCCTGAAGTTCTGAAGCTGGAAGAGGTTGCCATTCCCGAACCGGGGCCGGGAGAGATCCTTGTCCGGCACGAGGCGATCGGCCTCAATTTCATAGATACGTATCACCGCTCAGGGCTCTATCCTGTCGAGCTGCCGGCCGTTCCGGGACTGGAAGCTGCCGGGATCGTCGAGACCGTGGGTGACGGCGTGAAGAATCTGAAGCCGGGTGACAGGGTTGCTTATGGAGCCGGGCCACTGGGTGCCTATGCGGAATATCGCGTCATGCCGGCCGGTCGTGTGGCGAAGGTGCCCGAGGGCATCGACGCGGAAACGGCGGCAGCAGCCATGCTGAAGGGGCTTACCGCGTGGTATCTGCTGCGCGAGACATATCGGGTGCAGGAAGGGGATACCATCGTCTTCCTGCCCGCTGCCGGCGGCGTGGGGCTCATTGTCGGGCAGTGGGCAAAGGCGCTCGGAGCGCGGGCCATTGGCGTATGTTCGGGCGCAAAGGCCGGTCTCGCCAGAGCACACGGCTATGACCATGTCATCGATTATACCACGGAAGACATGGCTGCGCGCGTGCGGGAGATTACGGAAGGCGAGGGGGTTCCTGTCGTTTATGACGGGGTCGGGGCCGCCACATTCATCCCGTCGCTCGATTGCCTGCGAACGCGGGGGCTCATGGTGAGCTTCGGCAATGCGTCGGGGCCGGTAACGGGGGTGGATCTCGGCGATCTGGCTTCTCGCGGATCGCTTTATCTGACACGGCCGATCCTCATGCATTATGTCGCGCGTGACGAGGATCTTGCGCGGGCCTCGAATGAATTGTTCGATATGATCCGCTCTGGAAAAGTGAAGATCACCATCAACCAGCGCTACCCTCTTGAAGAGGCTGCGCAGGCGCATGCCGACCTCGAGGCCCGGAAGACGACGGGGCAGACGATCCTCCTGCCGTGAAGGGCGTGATCGGTCAGGATTTTCTTCCTGGCGAAGTCGTGTCAGGGGCAGCTCTTTGTGGACAGGGAAGCCAGCTTGCGCCAGCGGGGGCCGCAGGTGGCATTGCTGCAATAGAAGCGGGCAATGGCAGGCAGGGGGATGGCATGGGCCAGCTTCAACGAGCGGCCGCCTGCGGAGAGGGTGGATACGACCATTCCGACCAGTTCGCCCCGCGCATTGAATACGGGGCCTCCGGATTCGCCCCGACGGGTGGCCATGCGCAGGACGATGGCATCAGGGTATCCGTATTTTCCATAACGGACGACACGGCCGAAGTGCATGGATTTCACGGATCCCACGCGGGCGGTATCCCCCTGTGCATGTGGTTTTCCGAGCGAGAAGACGGCCTCGCCCTTCTTGAGACAGGGATTGGCCGCAGGGGTCACGGGAGGCATGTTGAGCGAGGATATGCGGATGAGCCCGAGGTCGTTGTCGGGCTTTATCGTGACCACGCGGCCGTTGTAGATGCGGCCGTTGGAGGCGCGGGCGCGCACGATGTATCTGGCGCCGGCAGCCACGTGGGCGGCCGTAATGACATGACCTTCACGATCGACAATGAACCCGGATCCCGAGGAGACACCCTTGGGCAGGCCGTCCCGGCGGCCCATGGGGGAATAGGGTCGGCTGACCACCATGGTCACGAAAGACGGTGTGACATTGGCCAGAAGCCCGGAAATATGGGCGGGGAGTATGGAATCCTTGGGCGCGGTATCCGTGGCCACGCGGATGTCGCGGATAGTGGTGTCAAGCTCCGGTTGATCGGTTGCGCAGGCAACCAAGAGCAGAGTGCTGGCTACTGCAGCAGGCAGGAAGAATATGCGGACCTGCAGTCTCAAGAACGGTTCCCCCCGACGAGTTCCGGTACAAATCAGGCTGAATCTGACGGATGGAGCACTTTTGCCGATTGAATGTGAAAAAGGCAAGGCGTGATGAGAAAAATGGGGTGAACAGAGGGGGGAGCCGGAGAGGATGCCAAGGCCATGCCCCACACACTGGCTCATGCCCAGGCTTGTCCCGGGTATCCAGTCCGAGGCGCCACTCGCACCGTCAGTTCTTGTTGCTGGACCGCCGGAACAAGGTCCGGCGGTGAGCCGAAGAGGGGGCGAGGCGGTGCCGCACACACTGGCTCATGCCCGGACTTGATCCGGGCATCCAGGCCGAGGTGCCTTTTGCTCCGCCGGTGCGTGCTGCACTGGACCACCGGGTCAAGCCCGGCGGTGAGCCGGAGAGGGGGCGAGGCCGTGCCACCAGCACCAGCCCACGCCCGACGGTGAGACAAAGCTGCTCCCCACATACTGGCTCATACCCGGGCTTCGTCCCGGGTATCCAGGCTGAGGTGCCTTTTGCGCCGCCGGTGCATGTCGCACTGGACCGCCGGAACAAGGTCCGGCGGTGAGCCGAAGAGGGGGCGAGACGGTGCCGCACACACTGGCTCATGCC
>JAJRRY010000070.1 GCA_024279095.1 Alphaproteobacteria bacterium | reverse complement strand
GGATTCTCCGCATGCGCGCCAGGCACCATCACGAGCAGAAAAAGCAGAACGGCAGTCTTCAATGCAACCGGGATGCCGTGAAACTCAGGCCGCAAAGGCCCGACCCCGCGATGAAGCTGACGGAACACGAAGAGTACGCGCTCAGAAAGTAATGCCGTACTCGGAGGCGAGTTTCTCGTTCGATTCGCGATAGACTTCCTCAAGAAATTCCAGAACCTCCTCAGAAGGCTTCGGGTACTTGTTGACATTGGCCTTTCTGATGCGCCGGATATCCACCGGAATGTCTTCAAGCCCCAGGAACTTGTAGACTTCCCTGACCACACCATTGGTGTCTTCGGCAAGGGCCTTCTGGGTGAATATGACAAGCCGCCCCTCATCCATGAATTTCTGCCAATATGGAAGCCGCTCCACGTAATGCCCCGCCTTGATATAGTTGTCGTTTCCGGATTCCATGTCCGCCTTGAGGCGTTCCACCGTGAGAACATCCTCCTCCTTCACGAAATCATCGCCCAGCTCCGCACCCACGCGGATACGCAACTCGTGATAATACTGGGAAACGGCTCTCTTGACCGGATTGGCAAGCAGAAGGATCAGCTTCACGTTCTTCAGATGCTCATGGATACGCTCCGCTATGACAGGCGTTTCCCAGTCGAAATAGGAGGGGCTTGCTTCTCCGACGATTGAATACTTCCGCTTCTGTGCGAAATATCTCCGGTAGAATTTCACCCCCCTTTCATAGTTGATCGTGAAGAAATGCAGTTCCTTCGGGTGCCGGTCGATGACCGAAGGATGGTAGCAGAGATACTTGTAAAGACTGGACGTCCCCCCCTTCATGGTCCCGATAATGATGAAATCCGGCGCGAAGAAGGGGTCCGAAGGATCGAACCTCCTCCTTTCATAAGTGCCCATGGCAGCCGCCAAGCCGGCCGAGACATTCCAGTTGCCGAGATGGTATTGCCGGTTGATCAGATTGTGCCAGACATACTGTGGCACGCCATCCCGCAAGATCAGCTGCTCCAGGCACCGCAATGCGGTCCCGTCGTCCCTCTGTTTCCAGCTTGCATGAAATTCCCTGATGATGTCCGCCACGCCCGGGCCTGCATCATGGGAGGAAGCCTTTACGAGATTATCCTCGCCGTCGAAGTACGATACGAGAATATTCCCATCATTCTTCCTCACCTCGCACCGGACAATGCCTTCATCCTTGATGGATGCCAGGGCACTCAGACTCTCTCCAATCTCGGGTCTTATCTTCATATCTCTCATCCAGGAATCTTGGTCGTTCTCTGCCGACCCTCGGCGCGACCATAGCGATAGTAATGGTCATAACCGCAGGAGAAACCGCCTCGCTCCACTTCTGCGGCCACATCCGGATTGCGCACGAGATAGGCATTGTCATCAAAATCCGGCGGGGGTTCGAGCTCATATCCCTTCCGATTCATGCTGATCAGGAAGCGGATGGCCTCCAGTGACAGCTTCAGATCCCCATCCGCCACCCGCTTTGCAAGACCCACACGCGACAGCCAGTGCCGCCAGCGTTTCACCCCGCGCATGCCGATCTTCTTCAGGACGAAGAGGTCGCGCGTCACAACCGCCCGTTCCAGCCGACTCATGGCCACCCAGTAATCATCGCTGTCGAAAGCGCCGTCGTTGCTGCTGCGCGTCTGCACGACACTCATGGCCGCCTGCGCCTGCTGGGCAATGTTCTCCATGACGGTTCGATGCTCTGTCGTTACGTCATGAAGCTGGCGCGTCGTGGAGCGGATGGCGTCAATGTGCAGCCCCATGCCCACGAGAACCGCCATGGCCGGATGATCGGCATGAAGCATGTTGCGCGCGAAGCGATTTCGTACGATGGCAGAATATTCCAGGTGCTTGTCCCGCCCGGCAATCACCGAATTGCCGAACAGGGTCGTATCCCCCCTGTCGCGATGATGGTAATTGGCCAGTGCCTCGTGCACCATCCCGATATCGGTTTCCATGAGAAACCGCAGATTGAAGTCCCAGTCCCCGAGTACGGGGTAGTCCTCGTTGAATCCGCCGATCTTGTCATAGATGTCACGCCGGAAGAGAAAGGCGATTGGCGGAAAGAAGTTCTGGATGGCCATCTCCATGATGTGCACGTTCTCCACCCAGCCCTGATAGGGAGCGGTGCCGTGGATC
>JAJRRY010000069.1 GCA_024279095.1 Alphaproteobacteria bacterium | reverse complement strand
GGGGAGATGTCTCTGGCCCACAACGGCGTGCTTTTCCTTGATGAGCTGCCCGAATTCTCGCCCCGCACGCTTGAGGTGCTGCGCCAGCCGCTGGAGACGGGCGAGATCACAGTGGCACGGGCCAGTTATCATGTCACATGGCCGGCCCGGTTTCAGCTTGTGGCGGCAATGAACCCGTGCCGTTGCGGCCATGCCGGCGAGCCCGGGCACGTTTGTCGCAGGGGGACGCGCTGCGCGGCGGATTACCAGTCGCGCATCTCCGGGCCACTGCTGGACCGGTTCGACATCCGCATCACCCTGCCGCGCGTCTCGGCACTGGACCTCGCTCTGCCGCCGCCCGCCGAGGGCTCTGCGGAAGTTGCCACACGCGTCTTGCAGGCGCGAGAAATCCAGAAGACGCGCTATTCGGCGCTTGGTTTGGAAAACATCAACACGAACGCGCAGGTGCCTTCCCGCGTTCTGGAGGAGGTGGCCCGCCCTGATGGCGAGGGAATGAAACTGCTGGCGGATGCCGCGGAGACGCTCGGCCTCTCGGCGCGCGGTTTTCACAGGATCCTGCGTACTGCCCGCACGCTGGCAGACCTGGAAGGTGCGGAGACCGTAGGAAGATCCCATATCGCCGAAGCTCTGGTCTATCGGGGAGAGCCTGCGGCGATCATGCAGACGGCCTGAGCCAGTGCGTCGAAGTGTGCGCGGTCGTTATGCGAATACCGGAATGCCCAACTTTCCGGTATTGCACGGAGAATACAGACCGGTCGGGCTGGAGAAGGCGAGATCCCCGTGGAAGTGGCCTTCTCCGCGCCGGACAGGTCTCCTTGAGGGGCTTTGAACAGGTGCCGTTCGGGGCGGCAGACGGTTCCCGGCCTGCTGCAAGGGGATGTTCCCGGATCCTGCAAAGCCTCAGAGGATGTCGATCACCTGCTCGGGCGGGCGGCCCAGAGCCGCCCTGTCATCGCTGATGACAATGGGACGCTCGATGAGCCGCGGATGTTCCACCATGGCGCGGATCAGCTCATCTTCCGTCTTCGCTGGATCGTCCAGGCCAAGCTCCTTGTATTCCTTCTCCTTCTTCCGCATCAGATCGCGGGCCGAGGACAGCCCCAGCATGCGGATGATCTCGCGCAGTTCTTCCTCGGTGGGTGGCGTCTCCAGATACTTCACCACCTCCGGTTCGATCCCCTTTTCCTGAAGAAGCTGCAACGTCTGCCGCGATTTGGAGCAGCGCGGATTGTGATAGATTTTCACGCTCATGTCCGTTCCCCTGTGGTGTGATGATCCATCAGCCAGTCTTGTGCGCCGGAACCGACCGCCTCGTCAACGGAGACGAAACCGTTCTGTCGCAGTCTTTTCACGACATGGCGCAGGATGGCCGGCACGATCTCCGGCCCCTCGTAGATGAAGCCGGTATAAAGCTGCACCAGCGAGGCACCGGCCCGGATCTTCTGCCAGGCATGTTCGCCCGAATCCACACCGCCGGCCCCCACCAGCAGCAGCCGCCCGCCAGCCAGCACGTGGGCCCGGGCCAGCATGCGGGTGGAAAGCGAGAACAGGGGGCGGCCGGACAGACCGCCCGGCTCCAGAACATCCTGTGGTTTCAGGCAGGCCGGCCGTGAGATCGTGGTATTGGAGATCACCAGTCCGACCGCCCCGTGATCCACGGCCGTTTCGATAATGGCCTCCAGCTCCTGATCGTCCAGATCCGGTGCGATCTTGACCAGTACCGGCGTGGCATGTCCCGACCGTTCGATCTCTTCGCGCACGCCGTCCAGAAGACGCGCCAGCTCGTCGGCGGCTTGCAGGTTGCGCAGACCCGGCGTGTTGGGCGAAGAGATGTTGACGGTCAGATAGTCTGCCACCGGAGCGAAACAGCGCGCTCCCAGCGCATAGTCGCGGATACGATCGAGACTGTCCTTGTTGGCACCGATATTGACACCCAGGACGCCGTGCCCCCCGGCATCCCGCCAGCGGGCGATTCGGGCAAATGCGGCCGCATGCCCGGCATTGTTGAAACCCATGCGGTTGATGATCGCCCCTTCCCGCCGCACGCGGAAGAGGCGGGGGCGTGGATTTCCGGCCTGCGCCAGCGGAGTCACCGTTCCCACCTCCACATGCCCGAAGCCCATGGCCAGAAGGGCGGGAAAGGCCCGGGCGTCCTTGTCGAAACCGGCTGCCATGCCCAGCGGGTTGGGAAAGTCCAGGCCCATGGCGGAAACCTGCAGAACAGGATCATCCACCGACTCGATACGGGGAAACAGGCCATGCTCCAGCGCCGTCAGAGCCAGCTCGTGCGAAAGCTCGGGCGGTAGTGCCCGGGTCAGGAATTCGGTGGCCAGCCGGGTAAGCGTCATCTCGTGCCCCTCCTTGTAGTCCCGGCGTTTCCTAGCACGCTTTTCTGGCAAGGGAAAATGACCGTCTCTGGCCCTTACGCCCGACCCGCCGCCTTTGTCATGCTCCGGAAACAAAGGGAGGGAGAAGACCATGATCCCCAACGATCTGCGCGCATTCTGGATGCCCTTCACCGCCAATCGCCAGTTCAAGTCCGCACCGCGGCTGCTCACGGGCGCGAAAGGCATGCATTATCGCTCCGCCGACGGCCGGAACATTCTCGACGGCACCTCCGGCCTGTGGTGCGTGAACGCCGGCCACGGGCGCGAGCGCATCACCGAGGCGATCCGACAGCAGGCCGGAGAGATGGATTATGCGCCCCCTTTCCAGATGGGACATCCCAAGGCTTTCGAACTGGCCACGCGCGTGGCCGGCCTCCTGCCCGAAGGATTCTCGAACGTGTTCTTCACCAATTCCGGATCGGAAGCGGTGGAAACCGCCCTGAAGATTGCCGTTGCCTGGCACAGGGCGCGCGGCGAAGCCGGCCGCTACCGCCTGATCGGCCGCGAGAAGGGCTATCACGGCGTCAATTACGGCGGTATCTCCGTGGGCGGAATCGGACCGAACCGCAAGTCCTTCGGCCCGCTGCTCACCGGAGTCGATCACCTGCGCCATACACACGATCTGGACCGCAACGCCTTCTCGCGCGGGCTGCCCGAGCACGGGGCCGAGCTGGCGGACGATCTGGAGCGCATCGTGATGTTGCACGATCCCTCGACCATTGCCGCGGTGATCGTGGAGCCCATGGCCGGATCCGCCGGTGTGCTCCTGCCGCCGAAAGGCTACCTGCAAAGGCTGCGGGAGATCTGCGATCGTTACGGAATTCTGCTGATCTTCGACGAGGTGATCACCGGGTTCGGCCGTCTCGGGGCGCCATTCGCCGCCCAGAGGCTGGGGGTGATTCCCGACATGGTCACCATGGCGAAGGGGCTGACCAATGGCGCGGTGCCCATGGGGGCGGTGGGCGTGAAGGCGGAAATCCATGACGCCTTCATGACGGGCCCCGAGCACATGATCGAGCTGTTCCACGGCTATACCTACTCCGGCCATCCGTTGGCCTGTGCCGCCGGTCTGGCAACGCTGGACGTCTACGAGGAGGAGGGCCTGCTGACCCGCGCCCGTGAGCTTGAGGAGGTCTGGGAAGACGCCATCCATGCCCTGAAGGGGCTGCCACACGTGATCGATATCCGCAATTTCGGACTGGTCGGTGCCATCGAGCTGGAGCCGATGGAGGGACAGCCGACGAAGCGGGCCTTCTCCGCCTTCCTGAAGGCCTGGGAGAAGGGGCTGCTGATCCGCACGACGGGTGACATCATCGCCCTGTCGCCGCCGCTGATCATTTCGGAGGCGGAGATTGCACACCTGTTCGACATGCTTGCGGGGGTGTTGCGGGAGCTGGACTGACTTGTGGCAGAAACAGGGTGCGGCGTCAGCGAGGCTCCGTCCCCGTTCCGTCCAGTAGCTGCAGTTCTGCGGCCTGCACACCGCGCCCGCCGGGTGCCGGTTCCAGAACGAAACTCAGGCGCATGCCGGTCTCCAGCGCCGCCATGCCGGCCCGGTTGACCGCCGTGATGTGGACGAACACGTCCGGCCCCTCACCGTCCGGCCGGATGAAACCGTAGCCACGGGTCAGGTTGAAGAACTTGACGACGCCCGTGCGCCTCTCCGACTGTCGCACCTTCCCATTCATGTTCCCACCCGATCCGGAAAGGTTTCACAATGCGTGAAACCCGATATTCATCTTCGATATGTCAGGATAGCCCATGCGATGTCCTTCGGCATAGACTGCCGGAAGGCAAAAAGGAACGGGGGCAGTGTCATGTTGCACAGGACGGGAGCGATCCTTCTGCTGGTCGGGCTGCTTGCATTGCTGCAGCCGACGCTTCATGCACGGGCCGCACCCGTGGTCAGCGTGCAGCGCGCAACCTTTCCCCTCCATGCCATGACGGAGGCCGGGCTGCTGGCAGAGCTCCGAGCACGGGGGCCGCTCGTGGGCGGCCGCCGGTCCTTTGCGCGTACCCGCATGAAATCTTCCCTCTCGACGCTTTTCCGGAAGACACCGAAAGGTTGCCGCGTGCGGCGCCAGACCCTGACCCTCCGTTACACCATCCTTCTTCCGCGCGCCCTCAACGAGCGCCACTTTCCGAAAGGCATGAAGCAGCGCTGGCGGGCCTTCTTGCGTCATCTCGCGCGCCACGAGAACCGCCACATCACCATCTGGACAGGGTGTGCGCGTAAAGCCGAGCGACGCATCCGGCATCTGAAGGCCACCTCCTGTGCCGAGCTGGATCGCAAAGCCCGTGCGGCCTGGAGGCGGGCCATGCGCTCCTGTGACCGTCTGCACGACGCATTCGACCTGAAGGAGCGGAAGGCGGCCCTGCAGCATCCTTTCCTGCGCTCCGCCCTCGGACTGGACCGCCGTTCCCGTCGGCATGCGGCAAGGTGATTCCCGGGTTTCCTGCTTCTGCCGCCTCCCCCTGCGTCGAAAAGCCTCTCCCGCGCACCGAAATTCGTGTCTCGTTACTGATTTGCATCAAAGTGCGACACTTCAAGACTGGACATTGATGTTGCTCGGTGCCAAAACTCCGCCAACCATGCCGGCTATGCAGTCGCGTGGCTGCCTGCGTTCGGGGGAACGGTAGACAGACCGGCAGGGTACAAAGCAAGGGATCTGGAACAATGACCACCAAAGTCGAAAACGCTGATGTTTCCCGGCGTGATTTTCTCTACATCGCCACCGGTGCGGTCGGTGCCGTCGGTACCGCGCTGGCCATCTGGCCCTTCATCGACCAGATGAACCCTGATGCGTCCGTGCTGGCCCTGGCGTCCACGGAATTCGATCTGGCGCCCCTGGAGGAGGGGCAGGGCGTCACCATCAAGTGGCGCGGCAAGCCCGTCTTCATCCGCCATCGCACCCCGAAGGAGATCGAAGAGGCGAAGAAGACCCCCCTGGCCGAACTGAAGGATCCGATCGCGCGCAATCTCAACCTGCCGCCGGATGCCGAGGCCACCGACGAGAACCGCGTCAAGGATGCCAACGGCAAGGTCAACGAGAAATACCTCGTCCAGATCGGCATCTGCACGCACCTGGGCTGCGTGCCTCTGGGCGAGCAGGGCGACTACGACGGCTGGTTCTGCCCCTGCCACGGCTCGCACTACGATTCCGCCGGCCGTATCCGCAAGGGACCCGCGCCGCGCAATCTCGACATTCCGCCCTACAAATACACTTCCGACACGGTAATCGTGATCGGCTGAGGGGAGAGTTGTACTCATGAGCGGTCATTCCACGTATGAATTCAAGAACCCGATAGCGCGCTGGGTGGACGAGCGCCTGCCGATCCTTTCGGTCGTGCGCGGCCAGCTGGTCGATTTTCCCACCCCGCGCAACCTGAACTACTGGTGGACCTTCGGCGGAATCCTCGCCACGATGCTGGTCATCCAGATTCTGACCGGCATCGTGCTGGTGATGCATTTCACGCCGCACACCTCCATGGCCTTTGATTCCGTCGAGCACATCATGCGTGACGTGAACTGGGGCTGGCTGCTGCGCTGGATGCACGCCAACGGCGCCTCCTTCTTCTTCATCGCCGTGTATATCCACATCTTCCGCGGCCTCTACTATGGCTCCTACAAGGCGCCCCGCGAGATCCTGTGGATGATCGGCGTGATCATCTTCATCGCCATGATGGCTACCGCCTTCATGGGCTACGTGCTTCCGTGGGGCCAGATGAGCTACTGGGGCGCAGTGGTGATCACCAACCTCTTCTCCGCCATCCCCGTTGTCGGCGACCAGATCGTGCAGTGGCTGTGGGGTGGCTTCTCGGTGGCCAATCCGACGCTGCAGCGTTTCTTCTCGCTGCACTACCTGCTGCCGTTCGTGCTTGCCGCTCTGGTATTCCTGCACGTCTGGGCGCTGCACGTCACGGGCAACAACAACCCCGACGGCATCGAGGTGAAGAGCGAGCAGGACACGCTGCCCTTCCATCCCTACTACACCATGAAGGATCTGTTTGCGATCCTGGTGTTCCTGATGGTCTACGCGGCCTTCGTGTTCTATTCGCCCTGGTATCTCGGCCACTCCATCAACTTCGCCCCGGCAAATCCGCTGTCGACGCCCGCGCACATCGTGCCCGAGTGGTACTTCCTGCCGTTCTACGCCATGCTGCGCGCAATTCCCGACAAGCTGGGTGGCGTCATCGTGATGTTCAGCTCACTGATCATCCTGTTCTTCCTGCCGTGGCTGGATACTTCCAAGGTGAAGTCGCTGAAGTACCGTCCGCTGGCCCGTCAGTTCTTCTGGCTGCTGGTGATCGTATGCCTGGTACTCGGTATTGCCGGTGCCCAGCCCGCCCAGGGGGCTTGGCTGCTGGTGGCCCGCCTGGCGACGGCTTGGTACTTCATCCACTTCCTGGTCATTCTGCCGCTGCTCGGTTTCATCGAGAAACCGAAGCCGATCCCGGCCTCGATTTCCGAAGCCGTTCTCGGCAAGGCCAAGGCCTGAGGGTCCTGAAGGACAAGAACACAGAGGAACTGCGATCATGAAAACGATCACCAAGATGTTCACCGCCCTGGGCCTGGCCGTAGCACTTTTCGCGGCGCCGGCCCATGCCTCCGGCGGCGGACAGAAGAACGCCGAGGACTACGACTTCAGCTTCGAGGGTCCTTTCGGCAAGTTCGACCGGGCCCAGCTGCAGCGCGGCTGGCAGGTCTTCAAGGAGGTCTGCTCCAATTGCCATTCGCTGAAGTACATCCGGTTCCGCAATCTTACCGAGCCGGGTGGACCGGAACTGCCGGTGGAGGCGGTCAAGAAGATTGCGGCGGAATACGAGATTTCCGGCGAGGTCAACGACGAGGGCGAGCCGATCACCCGTCCGGGCCGTCTTTCCGATGCCATTCCGGCGCCCTATCCGAACGAGCAGGCGGCCAAGGCGGCCAACAACAATGCCCTGCCGCCGGATCTGTCTCTGATCGTGAAGGCGCGCGAGGGATGGTACTATCCTTGGTACATTTCGCCCTTCATCAAGCTCTTCAAGGGCAATGGTGGTGCGGAATACGTGCGCTCCCTGATCGCTGGCTACGAGGATCCGCCTCATGGTGAGGAAAAGGAAGGGCTGAACTACAACCCCTATTTCCCCGGTCACTGGATCGCCATGCCGCCGCCCCTGGCCGGCGAGGATGTGGAGTATGCGGACGGCACCAAGCCGACCCTGATCCAGGAGGCCACGGATGTGGCGGCCTTCCTCGCCTGGGCTTCCATGCCCAAGATGGAGGAGCGCAAGCGCGTCGGTCTGATGACGCTGCTGTATCTCGGCGTGTTCGCGCTGCTCATGCTCATGGTGAAGAAGTCGCTGTGGAGCAGGGTGGAACACTGAGGCGCCAATCGCCACACAAGACCATAAAAGGCCCGGTACCCGCTTCCGGGCCTTTCTTCATGTCCGGAGCATTGATATACCGGCCTACCGGAGGCGCAGTCGGCAATGGGGCGGCGCAAGAAGCCTGGCATTCATTGGACAACCTGGAGATCGTGAGATGGCAAAGAAGGCGGTTCTGGGGATCATCGGAGGTTCCGGCCTCTACGGCATCGAGCTGGAAGGCGCGGAACAGGTGCGTATCCACTCTCCATGGGGAGAGCCGTCCGACGATTATCTCGTCGGCGAAGTCGATGGTCTGCGCGTCGTCTTCCTGCCACGCCATGGCAAAGGGCATCGGGTGTCACCCTCGGACATCAACTATCGAGCCAATATCGACGGCTTCAAGCGCCTTGGCGTAACCGATCTGGTTTCCCTTTCCGCCTGCGGGTCGTTTCGCGAAAACCTCTCTCCGGGGACCTTCGTGCTGGTGGACCAGTTCATCGATCGTACCTCCGCCCGCCCCCGCAGTTTCTTCGGCAAGGGCTGCGTTGCCCATGTCTCCATGGCCCACCCCGTGTCTCCGGCACTCGTTGACCGGCTCGAGGAAGCCTGCCGTGCGGAAGGCCTGAAGCATCACAGGGGCGGAATCTATCTGGCGATGGAAGGGCCGCAGTTCTCCACGCTTGCGGAATCCAACATGTACCGCGCATGGGGCTGTGACGTGATCGGGATGACGAACATGCCCGAAGCCAGGCTGGCTCGCGAGGCGGAAATCAAGTATGCCACTGTGGCCATGGTCACCGACTACGATTCCTGGCATCCCCACCACGGTGAGGTGGATATCACGGCCATCCTGCAGGTGATGAAAGAAAACTCGGAGAATGCCGCCCGACTGGTCCGGCGACTGCTGAAGGATTTTCCGCGCGAATTCGAGAGCTGCCCGGCCGGCTCTGACACGGCGCTGGAACACGCCATTATCACTGCTCCGGAGGCACGCGATCCGACCCTTCTGCGCAAGCTGGACGCCGTGGCCGGTCGCGTTCTGGGTCCCGCGGACGGAAAATGACAGGGCAGTGCCAGTTGCAGGACGATGCCCCGGCAGAAGGGTGCTTCAGTGCATCAGCCGCCGGGTTTCGGGAATGTCCAGGGAGAAGGTCGGAATCTCAACCTCCAGCATGGAACCATCGTCAAGCTCCATCTGGTAGGCGCCGCACATGAAGCCACCCGGCGTTGCAAGGGGAGTGCCCGAGGTGTACTCGAAGCTTTCGCCCGGCTCCAGCCGCGGCTGTTCTCCCACCACGCCGGCGCCGCGCACCTCCTGCACCCGGCCGCGTCCATCCGTGACGCGCCAGTAGCGGGTCTTCAGGGTCATGGCCCGGGAGCTCTCGTTGCGGATCACGACATGATAGGCCCAGACGTAATAGCCCTGGGCCGGATCGGATTGCTCTTCGCGATACTCGGGCTGCACGATTACCCGGACGCCTGCTGTCACCTTTTCGTACATGCCCTGTTTTCTAGCGGGAATTCCAGCGGGAGGAAACCCGCCATTCCATCTCCCGGTGAAGTTCGGATGGGAAGTCAGGCCAGCATGGAGGCGGAAAGCAGCATCAGGGGTGGTACCGAGACAGCGGCAAGGGTGGCGTTCGGGTGCCGAAAACCGGTGCGGTTCCACCATGCGTAGAGAATCACGAAACCGGCGGACAGAGCCAGTGCCACTGGCAGCGGCAGGAAAGGCAGGGCAATCAGAAGGGCTGCAGGGATCATGAAGGCCTGTCGTCTTCCGTGCCGCCATGGCAGCAGACCGGCAAGCAGCAGGATGCTCCACACCAGCGCGGCAAGAGCTGCCGCCTGCGCCATGTCGCCCCGGAAAGCGACAGGCAGCAGGGCCCAGAAAGGCAATCCCAGCAGGATCGAGATGGCCGGATCCGTTCTCATGCACGGAGTATGGGGAGAAAGCCTTGCCGTTTCCAGCCCGGGCAGTCGCTTCAGGCGCTGGGGCGTGTCTTCTGCGGACCGCTGCGGCTGATGCGCCGCTCCAGAAGCCGCAGGACGGTATCGGATGCTTGACCATTCACGGGCAGGCCTGCCTGAAGCTGGAACAGCCGGATGGCATTGGCCGTGCGATTGCCCATCTTGCCGTCCGCAGGGCCGACATCGTAGCCGAGACGCTTCAGGAGCTCCTGGATGCGCCGGATGCGTGCCGGACCGTCGAGCGCATGTTCCGGTTTCGCCGTTGCGGAGGCCTTCTTCACCGGCTTCCGGCTTCGCCATTCAGGGCGGTTCACGACGATGAAATTGGCTTCCTTGACGACCCGCGCCGGCTTCCAGGAGGCGATCTCCCTGTCCAGCCGGCCGATCGTTTTCCTGTCGAGGTGCGCCTTCAGGGTGTTCTGCAGTCGTGCCGCGTCCGCATCACCGATGCGTGCGGCAATGCCGAACCACTTGTAGGCTTCCTCCTCGTCCTTCAGCACGCCGAGGCCGCGCTGATAGAGCACGGCGAGATTGTACTGGGAATCGCGCAGTCCGTGCCGGGCCGCGGAGAGGAACCACCGTGCGGCCTCCGCATAGGATGTCCGACCGCCCTGGCCATTGGTGAGCATGACGGCCAGATTGTGCATGGCCTTCACGTTCCCGGCCCTGGCCGCCTTTTCGTACCAGTCCAAGGCCTTCTTCACGTCCTGCGGTACACCACGTCCGCGCTCGTACAGCGTGCCGAGGCGATACTGGGCCACGGCAAGGCCGCGTCGTGCCGCCTTCTCGAACCATTCCGCCGCCTTCGCAAAATCGCGCTTTTCCAGATAGTGGCTGCCCATGATGAACTGGGCGTGGGGATCACCTTTTTCCGCCGCCGCACGCAAGGCGGGGGTGCCGATCTCCTCCGGATCTGCGGCGTCCGTCGCCTTTTCTGCCTTCCGTGAGGTTCCGGCGGTCTTTTCGTCGCCCGTGGTGCCGAGAGAAGCGGTAATGATCCGGTCTGGTTCCCCGGCTTCTTCCGTGGTGTCGGAAAGTGCCGCAATGCGGGCGTTGAGTTTCTCGAAAAGGTAGCGGGAGCGGTTCGCCTCCTTCCGGCTGGTGGCGCTGCCCGTGGTCGCAGTTCCGCTCTCCTGCCGGGTCTTCGGGGCGGCAGGCGCTGCATCCGTCGCCTTGTCGTCCATGGGGGCAGACAGTACCGGGGCACTGGCCTCCGGAGACTTTGCGTTCTGCTGCTGGCGCATGATGAGGGCCGAAACCGCCGCAAGCAGCACCACGCCCATCAGCAACAGGCGCCGCCGGCGGCTTCCTCCGGCTGCTTCCGCCACCTCTTCCTGCGCCGCAGGCGCTTCTCCGGCGATGGCCTCTTCCGTCTTCCTGCCGCGGCTGAAAAAGGACAGCGAGAAAGGCTTTCCGCTTTTCTCTTCCACTTTGTCGGCCGTATCCCGGGTGGAAGGCTTTCCGATTTCTTCTGTGCCTGCTTCCGCCTGCCGGTCCTTGCGCATCCTGAGACGCTCGATCAGGCCGCTGCCGGTGGTCGTGGCATCCGTCCCGTTACCGGAAGCTGCAGCCATGGCAGCACGGCGGGCCGCGGCGATGAAGTCTTCCTTCAGAGGGGCATCCTCGACGGGGGATTTCCCGCCGGTCTTTCCGCGGGATGCGGATGCGGTTTCCTTGCTGCCCGCAACGGCTGTGTCCACCGTCATGGAATCGGCGGCCGCAGCCGCCTTTGCCGCCTCGCTGGCAAGACGGCTCACCGCGTCGCCACTGTCGGAAGAATTGCCCGTGTCCACAGTCCTGCCGGACTTTTGCGTCTCCGTGCTGGTGACGGGAGAAGCTGCCTCGGAGGACTTGCCCTTGGCGGTGGAACGGGCTTCCATCTCCTTTTCGACGGTGTCCAGCTTGTCGATGATGTGTGCCAGCGTCTCGTGAACCGCCTTGAGGGTTTCGCGCATGCGTGCATCGGAATTGGCGGCAGCCTCCTTCACCGCCTCCAGCCCCTCCTGGAGAGCGCGGATCTCGCTTTCCGGTTCGCTTGCGGTCGCCTCACCAGAAAGCTGCATGTCCTCCAGTGCGCGATTCAGTGCGGCAATGGAGTTTTCCAGCACCGGCATGTGGTTCAGCCGGTCTTCAGCGCCTTCGAGGCGCTTCTCGATGAGCTTGATACTCTCTTCCAGCCGCATGGCGGTTTCCTGTGCCGCCTTGGAGGCCGGCCCCACTCCGGATTCGGATATTCCGCGCAGTGTTTCTTCGAGCTCCAGTACCCGTTTCTCCAAGTTGGAGGTGCCACCGCCGGAGCGATCCTCTTTCAGGGTCGTGATGAACGTCTCCAGACGCCGGGTGATGGCATCGAAATCCTTCTTGTCGGCCTTGGCCTCAACCTGCAGCGAGAGCTGCTCGATGGCTGCGCGCATGCCTTCGAGCTCCTGCGCCGACGCTGCCTGCGAAGCCACTTGGTCCAGCTTGCGGTCGAGTTCCTCGACGCGGGCGGAAACGCGGTCGAACTCCAGCGAACCGGAAGCCATTTCCTCCAGCTGCGTGCGCAGGCGCGTCACCATGGCATCGATGCGCGCCTCGATCTCGCCAAAGCGGTTTTCGGCGATCTCCGCAACCAGCCCTTCCACCTTGCCGGGCAGGCCCTGGCTGGTGCGATAAACGGCATCCACGCGTTCGGCCAGCTTCTCCAAGTGGGCGTCTACGTAGGCGCGCGTGTCCTCGTCCGTCCTCTCGCGGATCTCCGTCAGGTGGCTGTTCAGCACGTCCAGACGTTTCTCGATATCCGCCAGCATCCTGCCGTTGTCTCCGGATGCTGCGATTTCCCCGGCTTCTGCCGCCTGGGCGGCCACGTCGTTCAGGCGCCGCTGAATATGTTCCAGCGTTTCCGACGTGCGGGCCTCGGACTGCTCCAGATGCTCCATGACGTTGCGCAGCGCCGTTTCTAGCTCGCCGCTTTTCGTCATGCCGTCGGCATCCTCCTGCCTGGCCATGCCGGCAGCCACATCGCGCATCTGTTCGGCCAGCTCATCGAGGCGCGCATGGATCACGTCGAGAGTTTTCGCGGTGGCCGCCTCGTTGCGCTCGATGCGCTCGATGACTTCCGCCAGACCGGCCGCCTCCGCCTCGTCTGGCGAGGTGAAGCGCGATACTGCCGTGCTCTGCTCCTTCTGGACGAGGGCGCGGAGCTGCTCGGCCAGCTCGTCCAGCTTGTGCGCGATCTCGGGATCGGTGCCCGCACGTGCTTTTCGCGAGTTTTTCGCGGGTTCCTCGCCGGCCTCTTCCGCCTGTCGCCTGATGACGTCGTTGAGCCACTGCCCAAGCGTCATGCCTCTTTCATGAGCCGCCTTCTTGGCGAGCTCGCGGGTGATGCTGTCGATGCCTTTGACGCTCCAGGTACTTGCCGGCTTCATGCCTGTGCTCTCACGGAATGGGTGAACGTTCTCACGCTCCCGCCGGCGGGTGCGAATCGCCAACCGGACAGGCTTGCGTCTTCTTGAAGCGACAGTTGAGGATCTTGGTAAATTTTCCCTTAAGAAAATTGTCCGAACGCCACACAACTATTGCACAACTACCAAGGGAGAAATAGAATCTCCCATGTGCGCCTCCGGATTGGCCAGTGATCCCTTGACAGCCTCCGGGTTCCGTGAACGGATAAACCACCCTTCCGCCTTCTGATGGTCAGAGGAAAATAAAGTCAGTATACAGAATGAATGATGCCGCGTGTCAGCCGTACCGGAAACTTTGGTTCTTGACGTTGGATCACTTGGCATCTAAGGAGACTGGTACATAAAAATTACCAGTAATCCCGCAACGACGGGTCCGGGGATACGGGAGAAAGAGGCCGAACGGCCCGCCACTGCAAGGAGTCGAGGACATGGCTGAAGGTCAGGAGAACAAGGACAACAAGACGGAAAAGGACAGGCGAAACGAGACCTACACGATCACCCAGCTCTGCCGGGAATTCAACGTCACGCCGAGAGCCTTGCGGTTCTATGAGCAGAAGGGACTTCTCCATCCGACGCGGCGTGGCTGGACACGCATCTTCAGCTATCGGGACAGGGCGCGCCTGAAGCTCATCCTGCGTGGCAAGAAGGTCGGTTTCACGCTGGCCGAGATCAAGGAGATGCTGGACCTCTACAATCTCAAGGACGGCCAGCTTACCCAGCTCAAGCATGCTTCCAAAAAGATGGCGGAGCGGCTGGTGGCTCTCCGCCAGCAGCGCGTGGAACTGGAAGAGGCCATTGCCGACCTGGAGCGTACCATCGAGATCGTCAACGGTATGCTCAAGGAGCGCCTCGCCCAGGAAGAACAGAAGAAGCGCTGAGAATCTTCACGGAATCGATAGCGGAACACGTCGTGAAAGGCCGGTGACGGAGAATGCCCACCGGCCTTTCATGTGGTTCGCGATCAGCCGCTTCCGGCCGTGTCGGGAGAAATGCCGAGGGCATCCAGCGCCCGCTCCAGCACCGTCTCCGGCCCGCCTTCCGCGGATATTCGCGTCCATCCGGAAATTTCCGGGCGCTGTGATAGCTGCATGTCCACGACCTGCGGCGTGGCATCGGAAGCATCATGAAAGCGGGTGCCCACCCGCCGTTTCAGGGTCTCCGGAGCCGCATCCAGCCACAGTCCCCGGAAGTCCGCACCGGCGGCCCGTGCCGCCTCTTCTGCCGCACGTCTTTCCCGTTCCTTCAGGAATACCGCGTCAATCACCGCCACCCAGCCGGATGCCGCGGTCTCCTGCGCCTTGGCGATGATCCGACGGTAGACGGCATCGGATTTCTCCTGCGTATAGAATTCCGGCCCCAGTCTTTCGTATTCGTCCACACCCGCCATGAGCTTGCGTTCCACGTCGGAGCGGAAATGCGCAGCGCCGGCCCCCGGAGCCAGCCAGGGAGCAAGGGCGGTGGCAAGCGTCGTCTTGCCGCTGCCGGAAAGGCCGCCGATGGCCACCATGCATGGCCGCGGCGGACGGAGCGCGTGACTTGCCGTCTTCATGTATGCCGTGGCGCGACTCAGCATGTCCTTGCGCTCCCGATCCTCCTTCTGCAGGGCGAGATCCACCGAGACCATCGCCCGGATGCCCGCCCTGCAGGCAATATAGAGACCAGCAAGCCCCAGCGCGGCATGATGCCCCTCGTCATGCAGGAACTGGAGCCACCAGTTCATGAGGCGATTGGCAGCCTTCCGCTGCCCCCTGTGAACGAGATCCATCAGGAGAAAGGCAAGGTCGTTCAGCACGTCCACGGTTGCCAGTTCCTCGGAGAACTCGATGGCATCGAAGAGCAGGGGACGGCCTTCCCACAGGACGATATTACCCAGGTGCAGGTCGCCGTGACAGCGGCGTATGGCGCCTGCCGCCCCCCGTTCCTCGAGCAGTCCGCGGCGCTCCTGCGCCAGTGATGCGGCCATGTCCAGGAAGTGGGCCACGCCGGCTTCTTCCGGCAGCGTGCCTTTCCCGAGCGCGCTGTCGTGCAGCTCCTCGATGGTGCGCATGATGCTGTGCCAGCCGTCAACTTCCCGCACCATGGCCTTGCGGTGACTTTCCGCCACCATGCCGGCGAGGGCACGGACGAGAGATGACCCCAGTGGCCCTCGCCGCGCCACCTCGGAGAGAATGTCCTTGTCGTCGAAACGGCGCATGCGCACCAGCCATTCGACCGTTTTCCCGAAGTCGCCAAGTCGTAGCATCCCATCCCGACCGCGACTCACCCGTCCGAGTCCCAGGTACAGCTCGGGGGAGAAAAGGCGATTGATCTCCACTTCCCGGCGGCAGAACCTTTCCCGCAGTTCCAGAGTGGAGAAATCCAGATAGGGCAGGCGAACGGCCTTCTTCATCTTCAGGGCGAGATCGCCCCCGAGGAAGATGTGCGAGATGTGCGTTTCGATGCGCTCGATTCGGTCAGGCTCGTTCGGCCAGTTTTGCGGATTCTCGAGAAAGGCCCTGATCTCGTCCTGCCCCGTTCCGTTACCATCGCCCATTGCATGCATCCCGTATGAGAATCCTGCCTGCCGGAATGCATGATCCCTCATGCAATCGATGCTCGCAATGATTCCCGTCAAGGCGGAAGGCTGCAAAAAATTGCATTCCTTGATGCAGGTCAATGCAATTGCGGGCCGTCAGGCATAATTTTCTGACCACACAACAGGCACAGGCCGGGATGCGCATTCCGAACATGGCAGACCGGCAAAACCCTAAGGGGCGGTGGGATCTGTCGAGAAAGCCAGCTGTCGCTTCGTTCCCCCCACTTTCCGTTGGAAACCGCCGCCCCTGCTTCTTTTCTTCCACAGCCCGGACCGAGACCGTTGCGGAACCTTCCGCGGAGCGGTGATCCCTTGCATGGATTGACGTCCATTTGCGGATATGCTCTTTCGTGCCATATGACGAGCCCCCTTGCACTTCAGCATTCCCTCGGTGAATCAACGTGAATCTGCGTCCCGACCAGATCCTGCCGGAGCAGCTGCGCAGCTGCCGGAGCTGTCCGGCGGCGAAGGGCGGCATATGCGAAGGGCTGGGCGAGGAGGAGCTTTCCGAGCTGTCCCGCATCGCCCATCACCGCACGATACCGGCGGGCCAGATCATTTTTTCCGAGAACGAGAAGCCGGAATTCTTCGCCAACATCCTCTCCGGGACCGTGCGTCTGACCAAGGCGCTTGCCGATGGCAGGCAGCAGATCGTGGGCATTCTCTTTCCACCGGATTTTCTGGGACGGGCTCATGGTGCCACGAACGCCTGTTTCGCGGAGGCGGCGACGGAGGTGGAACTCTGCTGCTACCCCGCCGAGGCCTTCCGCAATCTGATGCAGCGGTTTCCGGGGCTGGAACACAGGCTTTACGAAAAGACGCTCGACGAGCTGGACGCTGCCCGGGACTGGATGGTGCTTCTGGGGCGCAAGACGGCTCGCGAAAAGGTGGCGAGCTTCCTTCTCGTGCTGGCACGCCGGGCCCGCAAGGCCGGATGCGCCGTTCATGGCGGTGATGAGGGCGTGACCTTCGAACTGCCTCTGCGCCGGATCGATATTGCCGACTATCTCGGCCTGACGATCGAAACCGTCTCGCGCCAGATCACCCGGTTGCGCAGCGAGGGATTGGTCACCACCGTTGGGAGCGGGTGCATGCATGCGCCCTCGCTGGCCGCGCTGGCCGCCGCCGCCGGGCAGGACGAGGACGATCGCGCCTGAACGCTGCTCTCCCGCGTTGATCCCGGTCAAGGTTCGCCCCTTCCATAACGGCGAGACTGTCCCCATATCCGGTACAGCGGATTGCCCGGATCAGGGCCGCGCGGGGGCGTGACCATTTGCCAGCAGGAGATTTCGCCATGACATTGAAGACCATCCTCGTCTCTCTCAACGATCCGGAGCGTCTGGATGCCTTGCTGGAAGTGGCCGGCGGACTGGCGCTGCAGCATGATGCGCACCTTGCCGGTCTGTTCGTGATTCCCGCCATGCGCGTCTATCCCGTGGTGACGCTCCATGTGCCGCCGGAATTCTTCGAGACCCAGCGCCGGGCCTTCGAGGAACAGGCCGAAGAGGTCCGCAGGCGATTCGAGGACCATTGCGAGCGGAACATGATACGCCATGAGTGGCGTCTTGAGCATTCAATGTCCCCCCTTGTCGCCGATACGGTCATCGCCCATGCCCTGCGCAGCGACCTCGTCGTTGCCTCCCAGCCGTCCGGCGAAGAGATCGCCGACATCGAGAGCGACTTTGCGGAACGTATCGTCATGGAGAGCGGGCGGCCTGTATTGTTCGTGCCGCGCATGGGCAGCTTCGCCGGAGCGGGCAGGGAGATCGTCTGCGGCTGGAACGCCACCCGGGAAGCGGCCAGAGCCGTCTATGATGCCCTGCCGGTTCTGCAGAAGGCTGAAAAGGTCCATCTCGCCTGGGTCGATCCAATGAAGGACGAGGGCGCGGAGGATCTGCCCGGAGCCGACATGGCGGCCGCACTGGCGCGCCATGATGTGAATGCCGTTGCCGAGGAAGTGGTCTCCGGAGGTATCGGCGTCGGCGAGGCGCTGCTCAATCATGTCGCCGATACCGGCGCGGACATGCTCGTGATCGGCGCCTGGGGGCATTCCCGCCTGCGGGAGTACGTCTTCGGGGGCGCCACCCAGCATCTCATGGATCACATGACGGTACCGGTGATCTTCTCGCATTGATGATCCGGTGGGGGCGGGAGTGTTCCCGCATGAATGCAACGGCATGTGCGTGCACACGGACGGAATGGATGCGGCAGCCCGTTCCGTCCGTCAGAATACCGTGGCCCGCAGCCGCAACATCCGCTCCAGCATCTCGCGCACATCCGCTGCCGTCAGGCGGCGTCTGGCCAGTGGTATGAGAACCGTGTTCTCCCAGTGGATGTGCCGGCGGTAATTCTCGAAGAAGCCGCGCAGCATGTAACCCAGCATGTCCGGATTGTCCGCTGGTTCCCCTCGCTCCAGACCCTCCAGGATGTCCACGAGTTCCTCGGCGAAGCCCTCGTCGGAGGCGTGCTCCTCACTGAGCTTGGCAATGATCTCGTCTGCCAGGTCCCCGTCTTCGGCTCTGGCGATCAGCAGGGGAAAGAGGCCTTCCTCCTCCTCCCGATGGTGGCGCGGCATGTCGGTGCGCAGGCTGTGCGCCGCCAAGGCACACAGGTCGCGGGGCACGTCGTTGGGCAGGCCGTCGGCGATTTTTTCCAGCCATCCGCACAGTTCCCACTGCTTCGCGTGATCCTCGAGAAGGAGGGCGAACGGGTCCTCTTGCGGGAAGGTTGCGCTGGCCTGCATGGCGGACTTCCGTGAAAGCTTGATCCAGGTCAATTCCGGAAAGGATGATGCATGTCAATCTGGCCGGAATTTCCGACCTCTGAACTATGTTGAATCGAGCAAACTGTCGCAGGACGCAATGACCCAGATCAACACCCGGAAAAATGTGTTAAGAGCATGACTTGGATCACGCTTGGCGCTTCTTGTCGGTTCGGCCTTGCGTGATGCGGGGGAGCCCCCTCCCGGTTTCGGGAGACGGGCTGGAGGAGCCAGGAACCGGCGCTGATAGCGAAACGACCCGTTTATCTTGAACATAGCAATAGAGAGGGAAAGATGGGGGTTACAGTCAGACTAGCGCAGATGGCCGTGCTGGGGCTGTTTTCCATTCTGTCCATCATCATGTGGGCAAATGCGAAGGACACGCCTTACGCCATCCACGCCATCATCTTCCTGCTCGCCACGGTACTGGGACTGATCTACCTGGCGCGCAGCACGAAGTTCGACGGCGCTTCCGCCGCCGATGAAGGGGAATACATGGACGACGTCGTGAAGGCCGGTGTGATCGCCACGGTCTTCTGGGGCATTGTGGGCTTCACCATGGGCGTCTATGTGGCATCGGAGCTGGCGTTCCCCTTCCTGAACATGGATTTCCCGCTGACCAACTTCGGTCGCCTGCGCCCGGTGCACACCTCGGCGGTGATCTTCGCCTTCGGCGGAAACGCCCTGATCGCCACATCGTTCTACGTGGTGCAGCGCACCAACAAGACGCGGCTGGCATTCGGCAATCTGGCCTGGTTCGTTTTCTGGGGCTACCAGCTGTTCATCGTGCTGGCCGCCAGCGGCTACGTGCTCGGCGTCACCCAGAGCCGGGAGTATGCCGAGCCCGAGTGGTACGTGGATCTCTGGCTCACCGTCGTCTGGGTTGCCTACTTCCTGGTGTTCTTCGGCACCATCGTGAAGCGCAAGGTATCCCACATCTACGTGGCCAACTGGTTCTATCTTTCCTTCATCGTGACCATCGCGATGCTGCACATCGGTAACAACCTGGCTCTGCCGGTGTCCTTCTTCGGCAGCAAGAGCTATGCGCTGCTCTCCGGTGCGCCTGACGCCATCACCCAGTGGTGGTACGGCCACAATGCGGTGGGCTTCTTCCTGACTGCCGGCTTCCTGGGCATGATGTACTACTTCGTGCCGAAGCGCGCCAACCGCCCGGTCTACTCCTACAGGCTGTCGATCGTGCACTTCTGGGCGCTGATCTTCACCTACATCTGGGCCGGCCCGCACCATCTGCACTACACGGCGCTGCCCGACTGGGTGCAGACGCTGGGCATGGTCATGTCGGTGATCCTGTGGATGCCCTCCTGGGGCGGCATGATCAACGGCCTGATGACCCTCTCCGGTGCCTGGGACAAGCTGCGTACGGATCCGGTGCTCCGCATGCTGGTGATCGCCGTGGCCTTCTATGGCATGTCCACCTTCGAAGGTCCGATGATGGCCATCAAGTCCGTGAACGCCCTGTCGCACTACACCGACTGGACGGTCGGTCACGTGCACTCCGGTGCTCTGGGCTGGGTCGGCATGATCACCATGGGCTCGCTCTACTACCTGTTCCCGCGGCTGTGGAACCGCGAGCGCCTGTATTCCTACACTCTGGTGAGCTGGCACTTCTGGCTGGCGACGCTGGGCATCGTGCTCTATGCGGCTTCCATGTGGGTCTCGGGCATCATGCAGGGCCTGATGTGGCGCGAGTATGATGCGCAGGGCTTCCTGGTGTACTCCTTTGCGGAGACGGTGGAGGCGATGCATCCGTACTACGTCATCCGTGCCCTGGGCGGTGCTCTGTACCTGACCGGCGGCCTGCTCATGGCGTACAACTTCTGGCAGACGGTGCGCGGCAACGTCCGTGCTTCCGAGGCTGCCCTCGAAGTGGCCAAGGCCTGAAGCAGGGGAGTGAAGCACAATGGGTATCATGGACAAGCACGACAAGGTCGAACGCAGTGCGACACTGCTTCTGATCCTGTCTTTCATCGTGGTCACGGTGGGTGGTCTCGTCGAGATCATTCCCCTGTTCTGGCTCGACAACACCATCGAGAAGGTGAAAGGCATGCGGCCCTACACCCCTCTCGAGCTGGCTGGACGCAACATCTACGTCCGCGAGGGATGCTATCTCTGCCATTCGCAGATGATCCGTCCCTTCCGTGACGAGGTGGAGCGTTACGGCCATTACTCGCTGGCTGCCGAGAGCATGTACGATCACGGCTTCCAGTGGGGTTCCAAGCGTACCGGTCCGGATCTGGCCCGTGTCGGCGGTCGCTATTCCGACAAGTGGCACCGTCAGCACCTCATCGATCCGCGTTCGGTCGTGCCCGAGTCGGTCATGCCGGGATATCCCTTCCTGGCGAAGACCGAGCTGAAGTTCGACGATATCTCCGATCATCTGAAAGCCCTGCGCATGCTCGGTGTTCCTTACACCGACGAGATGATCCAGAACGCCAAGGCGGATCTGGTGGCGCAGGCGACGGGCGAGGAGACGGATGGCCTCATCAAGCGCTACGGAAAGGAAGTTTTCGGAAGCGCGACCGAGGTCAAGGCGCGTGACTTCGACGGCAATCCGAAGAAGATCACCGAGATGGACGCGCTTATCGCCTATCTCCAGATGCTCGGAACCCTCGTCGACTTCAAGACCTTCGATGAATCGAACGTCGAGAATCTGAGGTAAGGGCAATGACCTACGAAACGGTGGCAAATTACGCGGGAACCATAGCGACCGTGCTCTTCGGCGTGTTCTTTGTCGGGATGCTGATCTTCGTCTTCCGGCCGGGATCCACGAAGATTTACGAGGAGCTGGCCCGCACGCCACTGGACGATGACGAGATCAAGGACTGAAACCAATGGCCAATCCTGAGAAAGACGAAGTTACCGGTACGGAGACGACCGGTCACGAATGGGACGGCATCAAGGAGCTCAACACGCCGCTGCCGCGATGGTGGGTGTGGACCTTCTACGCCACCATCATCTGGGGCATCGGCTACATGATCGCCTATCCCGCCATCCCGCTCGTGAAGACCAATACGAAGGGCCTTCTGGGAACCACGAACCGCATGGAGCTCCAGGCGGAGCTCGATGCGGTGAAGAAGGCCCGCGGCGAAAAACTCGCCAAGCTCGAGAAACTGTCGCTGGAAGAGATCAGCAAGGATCCCGAGCTGCGCGAATTCGCCGTGAACATGGGCAAGGCGGCCTTCAAGGCCAACTGCGTGCAGTGCCACGGCTCCGGTGCGCAGGGTGGTCCGGGCTATCCGAACCTCAACGATGACGACTGGATCTGGGGCGGTACGCTGGAGGCGATCCATTACACGATCACCAACGGCGCCCGTTACAATCCGGATACCAATGAGGATACCCGCCAGTCCGAGATGCCGGCTTTCGGCGAGCAGCTGGAGCCGCAGCAGATCAATGCGGTGGTGGAATATGTCCTGAAGCTGTCCGGTCAGCCGCATGACGAGGCAAAGGCCAAGGAAGGCGAGAAGGTCTTCATGGAGGAGGCCGGCTGCAACGGTTGCCATGGTGACAAGGGCGAAGGCATCCAGGATGCCGGTGGTCCGCGTCTGTCCGATGGCATCTGGCTGTATTCTGGCACCCGGGAGGCCATTAAGTCCCAGATCATGAAGCCGAAGCACGGCGTCATGCCGGCATGGAAGGGACGCCTTGACCCGGCGACCATCAAGGCGCTCACCATATACGTCCATTCTCTGGGTGGTGGTGCCAAGTCCTGATGATCATGGCGGAATCCGCCATGAGCCGGATACACGAGATAATGGGGATGGCGTTCGGCGCCATCCCCGTTTCATGAAGGCGGCGCAGCCTTCCATAAGGCGAAAATGCCGCGCGGCAAGTTGTCTCCGAACACGGCCGTCGGCAAAAATGAAGTAACATTGTCACAGATCAATTTTTTCAATCCGGCAAGTTTCCCTCAAGAGTCGTCCGCAGTACGACCCGATCTTTTTATCCATTTGAAATTTCAGGGCCATTCCGGGGCTCGTGGAGGCCACGCAAGATGTGGCGGATCAGGAACTCACAGGGGCGCAAGCCATGGTTGAAGTCGTCAATACCACCAAGAAGGACACCAGACCCGCAAGCCAGAAGCAGCCGCATGACCAGTCGAAGCCGGGCAAGCTGTATGCAGCACGCAAGAAAGTCTATCCCAAGGCAGTCAGTGGAAAGTTCCGCAACCTGAAGAGCGCATTCGGCCTGATTGCCCTGCTCGTCTACTTCATCACGCCATGGCTTCGCTGGGATCGTGGCCCGGGTCTGCCGGACCAGGCCGTTCTTGTCGATCTGGCGCACCGCCGCTTCTACTTCTTCTGGATCGAGATCTGGCCACAGGAGTTCTACTACATCGCCGGCCTGCTCATCATGGCGGGGATCGGTCTTTTCATTCTGACGGCCATGTTCGGTCGTGCCTGGTGCGGCTATGGCTGCTGGCAGACCGTCTGGACGGATCTGTTCATGCATGTCGATCGGCTCATCGAAGGCGATCGCAACGCCCAGATGCGTCTGGACAAGGCGCCCTGGACGATGGAGAAGGTTTTCAAACGGGCCCTGAAGTATTTCATTTGGGCCGTCATAGCCTATGGCACGTCCCTGACCTTCATTCTCTACTTTGCCGACGCTCCGACGCTGTTCAAGGAGGTCTTTACCGGCCAGGCGCCTTCGGTGGCCTATTCCACCATCGCGATCATGGGTACCATAACGCTGGTCTTTGCCGGCTTCATGCGCGAACAGGTATGCATCTACATGTGCCCGTGGCCGCGCATCCAGGGGGCCATGGTGGACGAGGACACCCTCACGGTGACCTACAACGACTGGCGCGGCGAGCCACGCGGTTCCAAGCGCGACCACAAGAAGCATCCGGAAATCAGCTATGGCGACTGCATAGATTGCGGCTTGTGCCATGCCGTCTGCCCGACCGGCATCGACATTCGGGACGGTCAGCAGCTCGCCTGCATCACCTGCGCCCTGTGCATCGATGCCTGCGATTCGGTGATGGAGAAGATCGGCAAGCCGAAAGGCCTGATCTCCTATACCAATGTGAAGACCTACAACGAGCACGTCACCGGCAAGGACGTCAATTTCACCTGGCGCAGCTTCATCCGCCCGCGCACCATCGTCTATCTCACGGTCTGGACGCTCATCGGTATCGGCATCTTCCTGCATCTGACCTTCCGTGACCGGCTGCAGATCAACGTGGTGCACGACCGCAATCCGCTTTTCGTTCAGCTCTCCAGCGGCGAGATCCGCAATGGCTATACGCTGCGCCTGCTCAACATGCAGCTCGAGCCACGCACATTCCGTGTTTCCATCGTCGGACTGGAGGGCGCGAAAATGACGATCAACGGCATCGACAAGCCGCCGGCGCGCAGTTTCGACATTCCCGTGGAAAGCAACAAGGCGCGCACGCTGAAGGTCTATGTGACGGCCGACCCGAAGAAGCTGACGTCCGCGCATCAGGAGTTTGCCTTCCGCATCGAAGCGCTGGGCAAGGACGGCAAGGTAGAGGAAACGGCGCAGAAGAAAGCCATCTTTGAAGCGCCGAAAAAATAGCCTAACATGCGTCGGGACGGGGCACGGAACGCCCCGTCCCACACATCTGGGAGCGGAGCACATGCCACAGGCAGAAAAGGAATTCCGACTGACCGGCAGGCATGTCTTCCTCATGCTTGCAGCCTTCTTCGGCGTCATCTTTGCCGCCAACATCCTGCTTGTCTATCAGTCCAACCGGAGCTGGACCGGCAAGCTGCCCGGCAACGGCTACGAGGCTTCCATCAAGTTCAACAAGGAGGCGGCCAAGGCGCGGGCCATGCTGGCCAAGGGCTGGAAGAGCACCGTGGTCATCGAGCCGGACGGACGGATTGCCGTTTCCCTCGTGGACAGAAAGGGGCGCCCCGTAACCGGTTTGCGCGCCGTTGCCACGCTGGGGCGGCCGGCTGGCAACCGCGAGGACTTCACTGTGGAACTGCAGGAGCGCAAGATCGGTGTCTACGAGACCACGCAGGAACTGAAGACCGGCGGCTGGCGCATCGAGACGCGTTTTCATCGCGGTCCCGAACTGGTGTGGCGTTCCGAGGCGGAATTCATCGTCAAGCCTGAATGAGGCGGTTGAAAAGTGGGTTGTTGCGGCGTCAGATATGATGACGAGTGTGCCGCTCCCGGCAGCGCAGCCATATGGGTGCGGCAGAATACCGATGGCGAGAACGAGCTGAACCTCGTGGTACCCGGCATTCATTGTGCCGCCTGCATCTCCACCATCGAGAAGGGGCTGAAGGAGCTGCCCGGCTTGAAGGACGCCCGCGTCAACTTCTCCCTGAAGCAGGTGCGTGCCCGCTGGACGGATCCGGGCTTCGATCCGGAGAGCGTCGTTTCGAAACTTGACGAGCTGGGCTATGCGGCCCGGCCCTTCGACCCCTCCGACGCCGGTTTCGGCGTGGATGACCGGGAATCGCGCGAGCTCCTGCGCGCTCTTGCGGTCGCGGGTTTCGCCGCCGGCAATATCATGTTCCTGTCCATTTCCGTGTGGGCGGGTGCAGAAGGCGCCACGCGCGACTTCTTCCACTGGGTTTCGGCTCTTCTTGCCCTTCCGGCCATCGCCTATGCGGGACGGCCATTCTTCCGCTCCGCCTGGAATGCCCTGTCGCGGGCGCGCATGAACATGGACGTTCCCATATCGCTGGCTGTGCTGACGGCAGCGATGATGAGCCTCTATCAAGTGGCGAATCATCAGCAGCATGCCTACTTCGATGCGGCCGTCTCGCTGCTCTTTTTCCTGCTCATCGGGCGTTACCTGGATCACAGGATGCGTGCTCGTGCCCGTTCTGCCGTCTCCCAGCTGATGACGCTGGCCGCCACGGGAGCCACGGTTCTGGATGAAGAAGGCCGCAAGCGGTTCCTGCCCATGGATGCCCTGCAGAACGGCATGCGGGTGCTGGTGGCCGCCGGTGAACGCATCCCCGTGGACGGCATCGTGGAGGAGGGCGAGACGGACGTGGATGTCTCGCTCATCACGGGCGAATCCAATCCGGAGCGCGTCGGTCCCGGCGCCAAGGTCTACGCTGGTGCCATGAATCTTACCGGACCCGTCGTGATACGCCTGACCGCACACGGGGAAGACACGTTTCTCTCCGAGATCATTCGCCTCATGGCGACTGCGGAAGAGAGCAAGTCCGCCTATGTCCGTCTCGCCGATCGACTGGCCGGATATTATGCTCCGGTGGTGCATGTGCTGGCGGGCGTCACCCTTTTCGGCTGGCTCTGGTGGACGGACTTCAATTGGCCGGTCTCCCTGTTGCATGCCATTGCGGTTCTCATCATCACCTGCCCGTGCGCCTTGGGGCTGGCCGTTCCGGCAGTCCAGGTGGTCGCCTCAGGCGTGCTGTTCCGCAATGGCGTCATGATCAAGGATGGCAGCGCACTGGAGCGCATGGCGGACATCGATACCGTGATCTTCGACAAGACGGGAACGCTCACCATGGGCGAACCCAGGCTCTCCGAAAGCGGGCCGGTATCCATCGAATCTCTGGCCATTGCGGCGGGACTGGCTCTGGGCTCTGCCCATCCGCTGTCCCGGGCGATCGTGAAAGCGGTGGAAGAGCGGAGCATCGAGCCGGAAAACGTCAGCGGCATTGTGGAACATCCGGGACGTGGCCTTTCCGGCACATGGCGTGGACGCAGCGTGCGGCTCGGCGCGCTCGACTGGTGCGATGTCGAAGACAGGAAAGCCCTGTCCTCGGACATGCCCCAGCTTGCCCTTGCCGTGGAGGGGCGCCAGCCGGTCGTGTTTTCCTTCGCCGACACTCTGAGGCCGGATGCGGCGGAGACCATTCGCCGGTTGAAAGCGGCAGGGCTGCGCGTGGAGATGATTTCCGGCGACAGGGAAGGGCCCGTGCGCGCTGTAGCGGAGGAGCTGGGGCTGGACGGATGGAAGGCCGCCTGGTCGCCGCAGCAGAAACTTGCTTATGTGGAGGGGCTTGCCGAGGCCGGCCGCAAGGTCCTTATGGTCGGAGACGGTATCAATGATGCGCCGGCACTGGCTGCCGGGTATGCCTCCATGGCGCCTTCCACGGCGTCCGATATCGGGCGCACGGCCGCCGACATGGTATTCGTGGGCTCGTCTCTGCGGGCTGTCTGGCTGGCGCGTGAGGTTTCCGTCCGCTCGCGCCGGCTGATGACGCAGAATTTCGTCTGGGCCATCACCTACAACGTCTTTGCCGTGCCTGTGGCCATGGCCGGTCTGGCTTCACCCCTGTTTGCGGCAGTGGCCATGTCCGCCTCTTCGATCATCGTGGTCGCAAATTCCTTGCGGCTGGGACTGATGGACAGGAATCTCGACAGGGATTTCGCTCTGACCACTTACGAGGACGGAGTGGCACGGGAGAAGGTCGGGAGGAAAGCCGCATGAGCGTTCTGCTCTATCTCATACCGATCGCCCTGTTTCTCGGGCTGCTGGGGCTCGGTGCCTTCATCTGGTCCTTGAGGTCCGGGCAGTACGAGGATCTGGACGGTGAAGCGCTGCGCATTCTTGATGACGACGACGACAGGCCGATTGTGGACTGATCAGTCGACGATCCGCAGCTCGTGATGAACCAGTTCTCCGGCATCGTCCAGCTCATAGAGCATGTAGGCCGGGTGGCGGGCCAGCGCGGCACGGAATTCCCCCTTACGTAGGTCGGTGGCCACGGAAGGCATGGTGAAGGCCGGCGCATTGCCAATGTGGCTTTCGGCCAGCCGGTGCGAGTGGCCCGTCAACAGAAGTTTTACACAGGCGCGGCGGCGCACGACATCGGCAAGACGTTCCGCATGGCTCCAGTCGGCGAACTGGTGCGGATCCTTGGCATAGCGCATAGCGAAGGGCGGATGATGCATGGCCAGCACCGTGGGGCGGCCGGATCCGGCCTCCAGCAGTGCGGAGAGAGCGGACAGCCGTTCCGCATCGGCCCAGCCCTTGTTGGTACGGGGGCCCTTGCTGTCGAAGGCGGCAATACGCACATCGAAATCTTCCAACGCGAAATCGAGCGGTGCGTCCCCGCCTTCCGGCATCCAGGACAGGTCACCGAAAGCGGCGCGCATGTGGGCACGGTTGTCCCGGTTGCCGGGCAGGATGATCCACGGAATGTCCAAGGTGTCCATGATGCGACGCAGCACCGCGTATTCATCCGGCCGGCCGTAGTTCGAGGCGTCGCCGGTGTGGATCACCAGATCAGGGCGCTTGCGACGCGTGTGGATGTCGTCAATGACGCGGGCAAGGTCGCCTTCCCGGTCGGCACCCGAAACGGGGGGAACGGCGATGTGCGTGTCCGAAATCTGAGCGATGATCATGGGTCTTTCCGCAAGATGGTGGCGACGCGCTTCACATCTAGCCGTCACGGGCCTAGATTGGAAGTCACAAGAATGATGCAGATCAGATTTTTGTCATGACCCTGTTCCGTACACCGGCAAGCCGAGAAATCCTATGCAGGATCAACGAAATCGTCGACGCACAGGAAGGTGGGGATTCCGTGGACTATCTGGAGGCCTGTCGTCGGGAAGCCGAAAAATGGCGGCTCATCCACCAAATTGTAGAGGGGCATCCCTTTCCGACCCGTGAACGCCTGAAGCGCTCGCAGCAGTGGCGCGAGGCATTCGACAGGGTACGGGATATCCGTGATCGTGAATTTCAGGCGTGGATCTTGTTGCAGGTGGAAGTTGCAGCGAATATCGAACGTGGTGTACGAGAGATGCGCCCGAGAAAATCCGGGCCATGCTGGCCGCAAATCGTTGAATATGCAAGACAGCGCATGGTCAAGGCGGAGAAGATCTTGGCATTTGCAAACGAGGGGGTGAAAAGTGGTGGTGTGAATGCCGTGGATGGTGATTGGCATCAGAAAACAACGGAAATCCTGAAGAAGGCAAGAAGAAAATACCAGCCATATGATCACGGTGGTCATGAAGATATCCCATGGCCAGTGGGAAAGGACTGAAATTCATGGCAGGAAAAAGGGGCCGAAGACTATTCCCGGCCCCTTTTTTCATGTCTTTTTGTGCAAGTAAGAAGAAGGGTCAGCCTTCCCCTTTTTCATTCTCTGCCGCATTCTCCTCATCGGATTTCTTGCGGCCCTTGTACTTCCAGCTGTTCTTGAGCTCTCCGTATTTCATCCAGTTGTCGCGCGCCTCGGCGAAGGCATCGGCAAAGACTTCGTCCTTGAGCTTCACCGTCTCTTCGCCGAAAATGACGTGCTTCATCCAGTCGAAGCCGAAGAGCATGAGGGTTTCATCACTCTTTTCAAAGGCTTTCACGACGTCTTCCGGCACGTCGTAACGTTCAAGGAAAGTGGTGGAGAAGACGAATTCCCGGAACTTGTCGATGTCGGTGCAGAGCATGTAGAACATCTGCTTCATCGGCTTCGGGATGTCCTTGCCGTAGGGGCCGCCGACAGAACGCCATGACGCCGCCTTCATGAGAATTTCCACCCAGCGCTCGTTGAACAGGTCGTAAGGCTCTACACCCTGCTTCTTGCGGAACTGGGCAACCGTCTGCTCGCGCGGTTCTTCATGGCCCTTGCAGTAATCTTCCTTGACAAGGAAGTACATTTCTTCCTTCTGCTCGTGGCCTTTCATCTTCATTGCCGCAAGACCAAGTGGATAATAGCGGCAGGTGGCCGGACGGGCTTCGTAGACCTTGCAGCCTTCTTCTTCATCCAGAAAGACGCAGGCTCCTTTGCCATCCTTGCCACGCATCACCAGCTTCGGGACCGGCATGCCGGAAGCGTCGTGGAAGGCAGGTACGGCAAAATCGGCCACAATGTTCTTCGGGCGCACCGAAAAATACCGGGCAAGCTGAAGGATGTCGAATGGCGTGAGCGTGATGTCGGCTCCGTGGCAGCACTTGTTCCAGCAGCTCACGCCCTTGTGGCAGTTGAAGCGGAATGTCGTGTCCGGTGTCAGCTGCACCGGCTGCACAGGCGAACCGCTCTCGTCACGAACGCCCTCGAACACGGGCATCTCGAACCCGCCGACCCCTTCGGCCATCCAGCGGTCGTCGTCGTCGTAGGAGGTGGGGGAAAGCACGGAATCGTCGTCAAGCGGATCGGTGTCCTTTGGATCACTCATGGCTGTCTCTCTCCTGAAAAATCCGTCCGCCTCGGGGATTGTCCGGGCGTCCGGTGCGTGTATCCATCAGCCCCTTAGCGGGGCGGCCATCCCGGGAATTGCAGGGGATCGGGCAGGGCGCGTCTCCCCGATGCCTTGCACTTCCCTCGTCAGAGACCTTGCAGCCAGCCCCTGCGAGCCTTGAGTGTTACACTATGCGGCGCGAATGGAAAAGGCGTCGCCCGGAGGCGACGCCTGTTGTTCTGTGCTCCGGGATGCCCCGGCAGTGCGTCAGGCAGAGGGCTTGAAGCCCGTGGAGTGCTCGACGAGCGGCACCCACTCCACCTTCTTCAGCTCCCACTCGCCCGTCTCGGGGTTGTAGCGGGAGTTGACGAAGCAGTGCCAGTTCTCCTCGTCCAGACCGGGGTAGTCGGCACGATAGTAGAAGCCAGGATAGCGCGTCTCCTCGCGGAAGAGGATGTGGCGCAGGTGAGCCTCGGCGGCCCAGACGCGGTGGTAGTTCTCCCACGCGCGGAGCAGCTCGTGCAGGTCCTTGGCGCGCATCTTGACCGCGTCTTCCTTGAGCATGGTCAGATACTTCAGACCTTCCTCGAGCAGCGTCTTGTTGGTCTGGTAGTAGGTCGCCACACCAGCCACGTACTCATCCATGATCTTCTGCAGACGCATCTGGAACATGCGCGGCGTGATGTAGTTCGGGTTGATGTCGATCGCCGTGGTCTTGTCCTTGTGCTCCAGGAAGTTGCGCACCGGACGATAGATCAGCTCCACGAGCTCGTCAGTGCTCTCCTTGAAGCTCGGCTTGAAGTCCTTGTGATCGCGCACGAAGCGGACCATCGACTTGCCGGCGATACGGCCCTCGGCGTGGGAGCCGGAGGAGAACTTGTGACCGGAAGCGCCGACACCGTCACCGGCGGTGAAGAGGCCCTTCACCGTGGTCATGCGGTTGTAGCCCCAGTGATAGTGATCGGGCTGGCCGTTCAGGTCGGACGGGCCGGAAGCCCAGATGCCGGAGCAGCCGGAGTGAGAGCCGAGCAGGTAGGGCTCGGTCGGCATCAGCTCGGACTTGTCCTTTTCCGGACGGATGTTCAGGCACGCCCACAGGGAGGCCTGACCGATGCACATGTCGAGGAAGTCCTCCCACGCCTCGGCCTCGAGGTGCGCCACCTCCTTCGGCGTCAGCGTCTCGGAGAGCTCCTTCAGGGCGGTCGGGGTGTCCATGTAGATCGGGCCGCGGCCGTCCTTCATCTCCTTCAGCATGGCGTGGTTGCGCAGGCAGGTCGGCACCACCGCAGCCTCGTCATACGGGGAGAAGTCCTTCAGCATCTCGGCGTTCTTGACGATGTAGTCCTCGCCGAAGCCGTTCTGAGCCTTGGACTTGAAGAGCAGGAACCAGGCACCCACCGGGCCGTAGCCGTCCTTGAAGCGGGTCGGCACGAAGCGGTTCTCCATCATGGTCAGCTCGGCGCCGACCTCGGCGGCCATGGCGTAGGTGGAGCCGGCGTTCCACACCGGATACCACACGCGGCCCATGCCTTCACCCGTGGTACGCGGACGGAAGATGTTCACCGCGCCGCCGCACACGTTCAGGATGGCGTTGGCCTTGAAGATGTAGAGCTTGTGCTCACGGTTGGAGAAGCCGATGGCGCCGGCGATGCGGTTCGGCTCATTGGCGTCCAGCAGATACTTGATGATGAAGACGCGCTCGTAGATGTTCTCCATCCCCAGCGCCTTCTTGGCGGCCTCGGCGACGATCACCTTGTAGGACTCGCCGTTGATCATGATCTGCCAGCGGCCGGAACGCACGGGCTTGCCGCCGTCCTTGAGCATCTTGCCGCCCTTCTTCTGCCAGGTGGCGCCGTCGACGCGGGTGCCGTCGTCCAGCGTCTTCCAGATCGGCAGGCCCCACTCCTCGAACAGGTGCACGGAGTCGTCCACGTGACGGCCCACGTCGTACACTAGGTCGTCGCGGGTGATGCCCATCAGGTCGGCGTGAACCATGCGGACGTAGTCCTCGATGTCGTTCTCGCCGATGTAGGTGTTGATGGCGGACAGGCCCTGGGCCACGGCGCCGGAGCGATCCATGGCGGCCTTGTCGACCAGGGTGATCTTCACGTCGTCGCCGGCCCAGCGCTTGGCCTCGTAGGCGGCGCCGCAGGCGGCCATGCCGCCGCCGACGATCAGGATGTCGGTTTCGATCTCGACAATTTCAGGATTGCCGAAGCTGGGTTCACTCATAGTCTGTTTCCCTCATGCAAACAGTTGTGTTCTTCCCTGTGAACGGGAGCATCCTCGATCAGGAAGCCCGTCATGTAACGTGTTGCGGGGTGTCCCCTGAGAACGCCGCCTCAGCCCTTCAGCGCCGGATTGACGTTCGGCAGCTCGCTCTCGGTGAACAGCAGCTCGCTGTCCAGATCGCCCGGCTCGGGCTTGTTGCCGTACGGGTCGATGGAGCCCACCGGAGTGGTGCGGGCCGGGAACTTGAAGCGCTTCAGCTCGCCGTCACGGAACTTGATGGTCCACATGATGGCCTGGTCGGTGCGCAGCGGGATGGCGGTACCGCCCATCGGAGCCCAGTCGGCGAACGGACGCAGCTCGATGGCCTGCTGCGGGCAGTGCTTGGCGCAGCACAGGCACTCCCAGCACTGATCCGGCTCCTGGTTGAAGGCCTTCATGGCATGGCCGGTGAACTCGCCCTCGACGTCCAGCTTCATCAGGTCGTTGGGGCAGATGTACATGCAGACGGTAACTTCGCCGCCCTTGCAGCCGTCGCACTTCTCGGTATGAACGAAAGTAGGCATGCCTCTCCTCTTTCTGGTTGGCTTGAACTGGCAAAACCCCTCTTGCTTCACGCGAGAAGGATTTTTTCACAAACACACCCGCCCTCGCGCCTGCTCCCGCAGGCCGCCGGTGCGGATGGGTCATTCCGTTACATGTTCCTCCTCATGTATGCCGGATGGCGGATGAGACCCCCCCTCCAACATATTCACATTCGTGTAAATCAAAATTCGCTGATATACAAGCGCCAAAGGCCATTTTGCCGCCATGCAAGTGACTCATGCGGCAAACTGCCCGCCCTTTGGAACGGCTTTTGGCAAGGATATGATATGAATCACGAAAATGGGCCTGCGCCCGATCTGGATGAATTGACAGAGCGTCTGATCCGTTTCCGCGATGAGCGGGACTGGAAGCAGTTCCACACCCTGAAGGATCTCCTGATCTCCCTTTCGCTGGAGGCTGCGGAGGCCCTGGAACTGTGCCAGTGGAAGGATGCTGTCACCTTTGAGAAGCAGGTGCGTCCGGACGGTCCGCTCCATGACAGCCTGCGGGAGGAATGCGCCGACGTGCTCCTCTACCTGCTGCTGGTGGCCGAAGCTGCAGGCTTCGATCTGGCTCGCGCCGCCGCGGAGAAAATAGAGATCAACGCCCGCAAGTACCCGGTGGAAAAGGCGCGTGGGCGGGCGGACAAGTACACCGAGCTTCAGGGGGAGGATCCGTGAAGCGTGAATGCCGCATCCGTGTGGCTCCTCGAATCAAGATCTCTCTCCGGATACCGTGACGGAATCCTGTCGATCTCCCTTCATGTGCCGCCAGTGCGCCGATTTTTCCCATGTTCCGTCAAGAGGAAGCGCTTGCAATCGACCGTGTGGTGGCCTATCTATGATCTGCACTTGATAATCATTCGCAACTGAATTGATCTGGATCAATTTTGGCTACAACGTGACGGCCATTCGTCCAGTCATGATGATCCGGAACGAGAAGCGGGAAAAGCCATGAACCTGCATGCCGCCGATACTCTTGCCACCACCGGCGATTCCGCCTGCAGGCGGAAGCCCGCGACCTTTCCTCTGGTACTTGCTTCAGAAAGGGAAACGATCTGTGTCAGGGCCATTGGTGGAGCGCCCTCCTTCGTGCGACGCCTGATGGATCTTGGCCTGCGCACTGGCGGACAGGCGCAGGTCGTGCAGCACAATGCGGCCGGGATCGTGCTGGCCATGGACGGCATGCGGCTGGCGCTCGGCCCCGCAGCGGCACAGCATGTCATGGTGTCTCTCTGCGATGCATGCGGCAATTCCCGGGAGGTGATCCGGACATGAAGGGTGAATGCTGCGGCGACGGCCGGGAGGAGCAAGGTGCCGTCTCCGGACATGACCGTTCGGGAATCCTGCGCATCGCCATTGCCGGAAATCCCAACTGCGGCAAGACCACACTGTTCAACCTGCTGACCGGCGCCCGTCAGCGCACCGGCAACTGGCCGGGCGTCACCGTGGAGCGCAAGACGGGGATCTACCGGGATGCGGAAGGGGAGATCGAGGTCGTCGATCTTCCCGGAGTCTACACCCTGCGGCCCATTCCCGGCATGGAGGAGCAGTCGCTGGACGAGAAGCTGGCGCGTGACGCCATCGTCCGCGAGGACTTCGACGTGGTGGTGAACATCCTCGACGCCACCAATCTGGAACGCAATCTGTATCTCACCATCCAGCTTCTGGAGACCGGCAAGCCTGTCGTGGTCGCCCTGAACATGATGGATGCGGCGCGCAAGGCGGGCCTGAAGGTGGATGTCGGGGCACTGTCGCGTATCCTTGGTGTGCCTGTGGTTCCCATCGTGGCCTCGAAGGGCGAGGGGATTGACGAACTGGTGCGCACGGTGCGCGAAGTGGCGCGCAGGCAGGAGCATCCGGTGGTACGCATCGCCTATCCGGCGGCGGTGGAGCGCCTGGCCGGCGATCTGGAGAAGGTGATCGACTATACCGCCCGCAGCGAGGGTATCGACCGCCGCTGGCTGGCCGTGCGTCTGATCGAGGGCGACGATCTGGCCCTGCGGCTGGCAGGGGAAGAGACGGCGGGCGTGCTGCGCCACCGGCTGCCGAAGCTGGAACGGGAGTTGGGGGATGATGCCGATATGATCGTGGCGGAGGCCCGCTATGCCTTTGCGCATGATGCCGCCCGCACCGCCGTGCACCGCTCCGGCGTCGCCACGGCCACCACCTCGGACCGCATCGACCGGGTGGTGCTGCACCGCGTTGCCGGCCCGGCAGTCTTTCTCGCCGCCATCTACATGATGTTCATGCTGACCATCAACGTCGGCGGGGCCTTCATAGATTTCTTCGACATTCTGGCCGGCGCCATCTTTGTCT
>JAJRRY010000068.1 GCA_024279095.1 Alphaproteobacteria bacterium | reverse complement strand
GTGGATGCCCGGGACAAGCCCAGGCATGAACCGGTGTGTGGGGCATGGCCCTGCATTCCCTTCGGCTTGCCGCCGGACTTTGTTCCGCCTGTCTTGGGGAAATTTCCCTTCTGATCGCGGCCGGGCTGCGCTATTGAGCACGCCATGCTGCATATCAACGGCCTGACATACCGCATCGGCGGGCGCACTCTGTTCGACAACGCCACGGTGGCATCGCCTGCCGGCATCAAGGCCGGTCTGGTGGGGCGCAACGGCGCGGGGAAGTCCACCCTGCTGCGGCTGATTCTGGGTGAGATCTCGCCGGAGAGCGGCTCCGTCTCCGTGCGCAAGGGGGCGCGCATCGGCACTGTTGCACAGGAGGCACCTTCCGGATCGGAAAGCCTGCTGGAGGTGGTGCTGGCCGCGGACACCGAACGCTCCAGGCTGCTGGAAGAGGCGGAAACGGCCACCGATCCGCACCGCATCGGGGAAATTCATACCCGTCTGGCCGACATAGAGGCCCATTCCGCCCCGGCACGGGCCGCGACCATCCTTGCAGGGCTCGGCTTTTCGCCGGAGGAGATGGAAGGGCCGTGTTCGGCACTCTCCGGCGGCTGGCGCATGCGGGTGGCACTGGCGGCAACCCTGTTTTCCGAACCGGATCTGCTGCTGCTCGACGAACCATCGAACTATCTCGACCTCGAGGGTGTGCTCTGGCTGAAGAACTACCTGCGCACCTACCGTCATACGGTGCTGCTCGTCTCCCATGACCGGGACATCCTCAATGCCTCGGTCAATGCCATCGTGCATCTGAATGGCGGCAAGCTGGATTTCTACGCCGGAAATTTCGATGACTTCCGGAAGGCACGGGCGGAACGTGCCGCGCTGCAGATGAAGCTGCGCAAGAAGCAGGAAGAGCAGCGCCGCCGCATGGAAGCCTTCGTGGAGCGGTTCCGGGCCAAGGCTTCCAAGGCCCGGCAGGCGCAAAGCCGGCTGAAGATGCTGGAGCGAATGAGCGAGGTCGCACCGCCGGTGGAGGAGCGCGTGGCGCCCTTCTGGTTTCCCTCGCCGGAACGACCACTCAACCCGCCGCTCATCCGGCTGGAAGGTGTGGCCGTGGGATATGGAGAGCGGCCTGTGCTTCGCGACATCGATCTGCGCATCGACACCGAGGACCGGATTGCCATTCTCGGTGCCAACGGGCAGGGCAAGAGCACCTTCGCGAAACTCCTGTGCGGCCGGCTTCCCCCCATGGCCGGGGCCATGCGGCATCACAAGAAAATGCGCGTGGGCTATTTTGCCCAGCACCAGATGGACGAGCTGGCCCCGGGCCGGACGCCCTACGAGCATTTTCTGGAGCTCATGCCCGAGGCCACGGAGGCGCAGCGGCGGGCCCGGCTGGGGCAGTACGGTTTCGGAGCGGAGCTGGCCGACAACCGCGTGGAGACCCTCTCCGGCGGTGAGAAGGCCCGGCTATTGTTCGCGCTGGCCGCCTTTCACAGGCCGCACATCCTGGTGCTGGACGAGCCGACCAACCATCTGGACATGGAAGCGCGCGATGCCCTCGTGGAGGCCCTGAACGACTACGAGGGAGCGGTCATCCTTATCTCCCACGATCGCCACCTGCTGGAAGCCACCGCCGAACGCCTGTGGCTGGTGGCCGACGGTATGGTGACGCCCTTCGAAGGTGACCTCGAGGATTACGAACGCATGATTCTCGAACGGGCCCGGAGCATTCGTCGCGAGAAGGCGCGCGCACGCCGCGAAAGGCGGGAACGGGGAAAGGTGGAGGATGCCAGCCGGGGGCGTCCGAAACGACCCAATGCGGGTGCCCTGCGCCGCAAGCTGGAGCGGCTGGAGAAGGAAATGGCGGAGACTGAAGAGAAGATATCCGTCTTCGATGCAGCCCTGGATGGTGGTGCCCTATATGCCGAGGATGCCCGCAAGGCGGCCCGTTTTGCCTCCGCCCGTGCCACTCTCGCCGAAGAACTGAAACGCCTTGAGGAGGAATGGCTCACCGTCTCCGCAGAACTGGAGGAAGCGGAAGGGAGCTGACTGCATCTTTCCATGTGCGCGATCGCTCAGCATCCGGGAAGCTCCTTTCCCGGGAGGTGTTTGTATGCCTGCTTGACCGTTCCGATTTCTGATGTTCTTATTATGTTCTCAAAGTCCAAACATCAGAAGAGGGCAGGCATATGCGATCCGGTGGGCCATTGCGCTGGTTGTTCCTGGACTTCGATAGCTATTTCGCCTCGGTGGAGCAGCAGGAGCATCCGCAATGGCGGGACAGGCCGGTGGTGGTGGTGCCGCTGGAGGATACGGAGGCTGCCGGTACCGGCGCCATTGCGGTATCGCGCGAGGCGAAGGCCCTGGGCATACGGCGCGGCATGCGGCTGGGAGAGGTGCGGGCCGTCTGCCCCGGCGTGCATGTGGCGTCCGCACGGCATGAGGTCTACGTGGCATGGCATCATCAGCTGATACGGGAGATCGAGCGGCATGCGCCGATTGATCTGGTGCATTCCATCGACGAGCTGTCCATACGCCTCGGTCGGTCGCAGGGGAGGCCGAAAGCGGCCGAAGCTCTTGCACGCGGAATCAAGAACGGGATCCTGCGCAACGTCGGCGAATGCCTGACCTGCTCGGTGGGGCTTGCCCCTTCACGGCTCCTGGCCAAGCTGGCAGCGGAAATGGACAAGCCGGATGGTTTGCGCATCCTGCTGCCGGGCGACTTGCCGGATGCCATCGCGGATCTTCCGCTGGAGGAGATCCCCGGCATCTCTCGCGGCATTTCCCGCCGACTGGCGCGGGCCGGCATCCGGGACGTATCCGGGCTGTGGAAACTGGCCCCGAAGCAGGCGCGGGCCATATGGGGTTCCGTAATGGGTGAACGGTTCATCCGGGCCCTGCACGGCGAGGATGTGGATCCGCCACCACCCGGCCCGCCGAAGAGTTTCGGGCACGGCCGGGTTCTTGATCCGGCCCGCCGCCTGCCGGAAACGGCTTGGCCCGTGGCCTGCATGCTGCTGCTGAAGGCGGCGGCACGGCTGCGGCGGCGGGAAATGGTGGCCGGCGCCCTGACCCTTTCGGTGCGCTGGTTGAAAAGCAGTGGTGATGCGGAAGGGCACCATCGTCATGGCAGAGACGACGCTGCCTGGGAGGTGCGTTTTCCCTCGACTTCGGACAGTTTCGTCTTCCTGCGCCATCTGGAGAGGCTGTGGAGCCGGTGCGGGCGGGTGGCCCACCGGAGACCGGATCCCCGGATGCGCAATATTTACGTTCATCTTCATGCTCTGGAGCCGGAAAGTGCCCGGCAGTTGGACCTGTTTGCCCAGACCGACCTGAAAGTGCGCGAACGGGAACGGCTCTGGGCCGAGATCGACCGTCTTGCCCGGCGTTTCGGCTCCCGGACCGTGGAACCCGCCAGCCTGAAGCATCTGGACCTGAAATATGCCGGAGCGAAGATCGCCTTCGGCCGCATACCGGAGGCGGAAGACTTCTGAGGCGACTGCAAGGTGATCCCGTCACCCGGTGATACATGAAAGAAAGGGGTGACCGGATCCGTACCGGGCACCCCTGCATTGCCAGTTGGCAAGGACTCCCCCTGCATCTCAGCGGAGAAGATGCGCCATGCCCTTGTCATCAAGAAGGATGCCCGGCACCTCACCCTCGCCGAGTTCCACCGGCGCGGGGAAGGGATGAAAGGCCTGATGCCAGTGGCTCTGGCCGCCAAGGGCATTCGTGATGGTCTGCTCACCCATCTGGAGCTCGAACCATGTGAGAAGGCCGTGGGCTCTGCCGCTGCGGGTAACCGGCATGGATACCTCGCGGGCGGAGATGTCCCGGGCGTAATCGTAGGTCCGCACGAGGGCGGGGCGTGTCATGAGCTCCACGCCATGATATTCCGCCCGCACGGGGAAGTACGTGCGGGTGGAAAAGGCGTTGAGCGGGGACATGTCCACGCCGAAAACCCGTTCCACATGGTTGAGGCCGTAGATCGTCTCGGAAGAGACGATGACGCCGTACTGGCGGATCTCCCCGGGCAGGATGACCGTGTCCGGCCCCTTGATGCGCCGGATGTCATCGGCGATGGAGTGGAAGCCTTCGCCGATCACGCCGCAGTCCACCGTCTCGGTGAAAATCACGTCCGGATTTTTCGGCATGACGCCCTGATCGATGGCCATGGTGGACGACATGGGAAGCAGGGCGATCTTCTCGTGATATCCGGCTCGGTAGATGGTCTCTATGGCCACCTGCGCCATGGCCGGATTCATTTCGCAGGCGATTACTCTCCGCGCCCCGGCACGCGCCAGCAGGATGGCGATGACGCCGGAACCGGCACCGATCTCGACCACCGTCTTGCCCTTCAAGTCGAGAGAGGCAATGGCTTTTTCGATGGCCGAATTGCGTTCGTGATCGTTGAGCATGGCATAGTGCCATGCCGGAAAGGGACGTTCGACCGAATCCTTCTGTGCGGGAAGCAACGGACTGAACGCTTCAACAACGGGCATGGGGGCATTGAGCACCGTCATGTTGTGGCACCTCCTGTGGTCATTCCTCCGCACGCCCTCCCGTTCCCGCTACCGGAAGGGCGTTCCCTCAGTTTTAGGAAACATTGCAACGATATCTTAACCAACCTTCGAATCCGTGGCGTGCAATTGGTGTTTTATGGTTAATGCACGGCGAATTTCCGTGAACCTTCATGGGGTTGTTAGCATCTTGTTCAGAAACGGACATTAATGTGGCAGGCGCTGCCCGAGGGTTGTTCGGACGTTGATCCGGTACCTTCAGAACATGCGAGGCAACATGCGGGTTGGGGAAATGGACGCACAGGTGATGTGGATATCGCACGGCCGGCTGGAGAGCATCTCCGGCGCCGAGGATGCCTGGTCGGAAAAGGCGGACCGGCTGCTTGGCAGTGGTGCCGTTCAGATCATCCTCACCCAGACCACCCTGACCATCCGCTGGCACCTGTTCGCCCCGAACTGGTCATCTCTCTATTACGTTCTGGAGTGGCTTCCCGCCCAGACCGGTATCTGCCGGCTGGAGTACTTTGCCGCGGGCTGGTTCTACGAGGATTTCTCCGACGTCTCGCAGGCCGTTCCGCGTATCCGGCAGCTCATGGACAAATCGGACGTCTTTCTGCGCTCGCGCGTCTTCATCAAGCCTGTGGACATGGAGAGCACGCAGGTACCCGGTCTGTTGCAGGATGTGCTGATGAAACGCGATGCACCGGCCGAATACGGCGTGGATTGCGTGGAGGATCCGGAAACCCGAAATTTCCGTGTGATCCGCATCGGCGAGCGCACGCCCATCGCCGAGCGCTGGGGCATGACCCCGGTCTGCTTCCCCTGCATGCCGGGCAACGACTACGACCAGCTCGTCTCCAGTATCTATCCGAAGGTCCTGCAGACCGGTGAGGCGCATTATGATCATGTCTATGCGGCCATGCAGGAGAATGACGGGAAGGTATCCTGGGTGCCGTATCAGCGGGTCGTGCTGCCCAAGGTATTCCGAGACGGCACCCGCGGCGTGCGCGTGGTTTCCAAGATCGCCCCGGTGGACATTCAGGTGATCTGAGCCCCCGCCATCAGTCCGGATCCGGACGGGCCATCCACTTGATGATCAGCATCGCGACAGGCAGCCAGCCTGCGCCAGCCACCACGTAGAAGGCCAGCTGCGTGAAGCCGCTCGGCTCCGAGCCGAAGATGCGGGCGCCCACCGCCATCATGACCAGCGCGTAGAAGGCCAGAAAGATGAAGGTGAGGATGATGCCGATGAACTTCCGGGTGCGCTGTCTCATTCAGAATCCCAGCCGGTTCAGGCGGCTGTCGATGCCCGAGGCATAGGACAGGCCGCAGATGAGTACGTGTGTGAGGTGCGGATAGATCAGGTAGACGTCGCGTCGGACGTCGAAAAAGCCTTCCGCGTCGAATTCGGGCCGCAAGGCCGCGTAGGCTTCGAAGAAGGGCCTTCCGGCGGTGCCGAACATGGTCATGAAGGCCAGGTCATATTCCGGATGGCCGTAGTAGATGGCCGGGTCGATGAATGCGGCAACCTTGCCGCCCGAGGCGATTACGTTGCCCCCCCAGATGTCGCCATGCAGCAGCGCGGGGTGTGGGGGTTCCGTGATGTAATCCTCCAGATGCCCGCAAAACCGCTCGATGCGTTGCAGCAGGGAAGAAGACAGGCCGGCGTGCTCGTGCGCCAGGCGGGCCATGAACATCAGGCGATGTTCCCGAAAGAAGTCCACCCAGCCTTCTGTCTGCGGATTGGGCTGGGGCAGGGGGCCGATAGTGGTATCCCGCTCCAGCCCGAAGAAGGGCCGGCGCTTCCCGTGCATGGCTGCCAGCAGCTCCGCCATGTGCCGCTCCACCGAAGCCCCCATGCCGCCCGAACCGGCGATG
>JAJRRY010000067.1 GCA_024279095.1 Alphaproteobacteria bacterium | reverse complement strand
GATGTGAACGACCAGCGCAACATCTCGCTCATCGCCATTCATGAGCAGGGTATCCGCGAGAAGTTTCCCGAAGAGGCCATCCGCGAGTCGGAGAACCTGAAACCCTTCGTCCACGAGGGGCGGCGGGACATCCGGCACATTCCGCTGGTGACCATCGACCCACCGGATGCGCGCGACCATGACGATGCCGTCTGGGCGGCGCCGGACGATGATCCCGACAACGAGGGCGGGCACAAGGTGATCGTGGCCATCGCCGACGTCTCCTGGTACGTGCGGCCCGGAACGGCGCTGGACAGGGAGGCGCGGCTGCGGGGTAACTCCACCTATTTTCCCGACCGGGTCGTGCCCATGTTGCCGGAGCGCATTTCCAACGACCTGTGCTCGCTTCGAGAGGGCGAAGACCGCCCCGCCTTGGCCTGCTTCATGACGTTCGACCGCAACGGCAACAGAATCCGGCACCGGTTCGAGCGGGTGGTGATGAGATCCGCCGCCTTCCTGTCCTACGAGCAGGCACAGGCGGCCATCGACGGCCGGCCTGATGAAGCGACGGAACCGTTGCTGGACACGGTCCTGAAGCCTCTGTGGTCCTGTCACGATACGCTCATGGCGGCGCGCAGGCGGCGCGGGCCGTTGGAACTGGACGTGCCGGAACGCAAACTGATCCTCGACGCCACGGGGCTGATCGAGCGCGTCGTCTCTCCGGTGCGGCTGGAGGCCCACAAGCTGATCGAGGAACTGATGATTCAGGCCAACGTCTCCGCAGCCGAGACGCTGGAGAAGAAGGGCATGGAATTCATCTATCGAATCCATGACGCACCCTCGCCGGAAAAGTTGCAGGCGCTGGCGGAGTTCCTGAAGACCATCGGCCTGTCCGCGCCGGTCGGTCAGGTGATGAAGCCCATGCACTTCAATCGCATTCTGGAGAAGGCGAAGGACACGGAGTATGAGCACGTCGTCAACCTGATGGTGCTGCGCACCCAGATGCAGGCCATCTATTCCACGGAAAACATCGGCCATTTCGGGCTCAACCTGCGCCGTTACGCCCATTTCACCTCCCCCATCCGGCGTTATGCCGACACCATCGTGCACCGCGCGCTGGTCACCGCGCTGAAGCTGGGCGAAGGCGGACTGTCGGCCGAGGACATCGAGAAGATGGAGGACACTGCAGAACTGATCTCCGCTTCCGAGCGGCGCTCCATGGCCGCGGAACGGGATACCGTGGATCGCATGATGGCGGCGCACATGTCGGAACGCATCGGCGCCACTTTTGATGCCCGCATCACCGGCGTGACCCGCGCCGGCCTCTTTGTGGCGCTGGAGGAGAACGGGGCCGATGGTTTTGTGCCCATCTCCACCCTGCGCGGCGATTATTACATCTTCGACGAGGCCCGCCGTGCATTGATCGGGCGATCCACTGGCGAAACCTTTCAGCTGGGGGACCTCGTGGAGGTGCGTCTCATGGAGACGGCACCGATCGCGGGAGGCCTGCGTTTCGAAATGATCTCCAAAGGCAAGAAGGGGCGCCCTCCTTCTCGCAAGGTGCTCTCTGCTTCCCGTGGGGGTGGCCAAAGGAACATGCCCCGCAAGCGGGGTTCTCATTCCTCCCGTGGCAGGAGCCGGCGCAAATAGCCGCATCCTGTACGATCATGCATGGCTGACGTGTCATTCGGTTGTAGCCTTGCCATGGACGGTACGGAATCGACAGGTACGCAGCCTGACGATTCCGGGTACCGGGAGTTGCGGCATGCTGTCGCGCGACGAGGTGGTGACTTCTTCTTGCCAGTGGGTGATGCCATGATAACAAGCATGACGATGCAGCTGACAGATGCCCGCCTTCAGGATCCGCGGAAGGACGTTCCGGGAGGCAATCCCCGTGCGCACTCGCGTTCGGCTTCGCGGGCGATGCTGCATGGCGTGTTTCTTTCCTGTCCTGCCTGTGGAGAGGGGCGGCTATACGAGGATGGCGCGCGCCTGAAGGTGGCGAACTACTGTCCGCATTGCTCGGAAGAGCTCTATCACCATCGGGCAAATCGCATGACCCCCTGGTTTTCCGCGTTCCTTTCCGCACATTTCGTTGTCTTTATGGCATTGCTGGCTGAATGGGCAACGGGTGCCGGACTGTGGCTGATGGTGCCGGCCATACTGGTCTGGGGTGGGCTCACGTGGTTGCTCATGCCGCGCGTCAAGGGGGCCATTGTCGGTCTTCAGTGGGCCTACCGGATGCACGGCTTCCAGTATGCGGCCATGTGCAAGCCGCGCCATCCGCGGAGATCCTGAACCGAATTTCCGAAACTGTGTCCGGATGCTTGACTTAAGACGCAAGTTGGGCGATACGCTGCTCTCCGAGTTTTCCCGACTTCACGCAATGCGTCGCGTCGGCTTGCGGGCGCCGCGAGAGGAGTTTTTCAGATATGGCCAAGGCAACCACGATCAAGATCAAGCTGGTGAGCACCGCCAATACCGGCTACTATTACGTCACCAAGAAGAATACGCGGAACATCACTGAAAAGATGTCCTTCCGCAAGTATGATCCGGTGGTGCGCAAGCATGTGGAGTTCAAGGAAGCCAAGATCAAGTGATCGTCTTCTTCCGGGTTTCCTGAATGAAACGGCCCCCTCGTGCTGACGAGCGGGCCGTTTTCGATTCCGGATCGATGAAAAAGGCCAGTCTGCCTTGTAGGGGGCAGACTGGCCGTTCCCACGTCACCGGTGATGCGGCGGCCCGGTGCCGCGGGATGGACAGATGTCCAGCAACGGCACACCCTGTTGTGGACACTCGGAGAGGTGCAGGAAGCATGCCAGAATCCCGTACCGGGAGCATTTCGGTGCGGAAGGGCGCAGTCGTCCGATCACGGAATGAAAAAAGCCCGGATCCGGCCGGGCCGCGCAGGAAGATTTCGTCCACTTCGTTCAGGCGGCCTCGCGGATGACCACTCTGTTCCGGCCTTCCTCCTTGGCTCTGTAGAGTGCCTCGTCGGCGCGCATGTACAGCTTTTCCAGCGTGTCTTCCGGGCTTTCGAAGCCGGCAATGCCGATGGACGCCGTCAGATCGAGAAGGAGTTCGCCGGGCTTTTCCCCGACATCGAATTTTTCCTCGGCAATGGCCCTGCGGATGCGTTCCGCAACACGCCAAGCTATGGCGACGTCTGCTCCGGGCAGCAGGATGACGAATTCCTCGCCACCGACCCGGCAGACGATATCCAGACGCCGGACCTGCGCCTTGAGCCGTGAGGCCAGCTCCTTGAGCACGCGGTCGCCGACGAAATGTCCGTACTGGTCGTTGACCCGCTTGAAGTAGTCTAGATCAAGCAGCAGCATGGAAAGGGCCTTGCCCCGGTTCGCCGCCTCGTCCACCAGGGCTTCACCGTGGGTTTCCATGTAGCGGCGGTTGTAAAGACCGGTCAGAGGGTCCGTGACGGCCATGGTAATGGAGTTGCGTACGCTGTCGCGGAGTTTGCAGGTATATCGCCAGCGCCGGATCTGGGTATTGATGCGGGCCAGAAGCTCCTGTCTGTCAATCGGGCGCATGAGATAGTCGTTCACGCCCATCTCCATGGCGCGGGCCATGCGCTGGGTATCGTCCGGATCGATGATGATCAGGATGGGAACCTGCCGGTTGCGCTCCAGAGATCGCAGCTGCGAGCACAGGCGCAGACCATCGTAATTCTCCATGTCGAGATTGACCATGAGCAGCTCGTAGTCGTTGTCCTCGACGGCCTTCAGCGCCTTCAGCGGATCGCTGATGAAGTCGATATCGTGATGCCCCTCGACAAAACGCCGGATACGGGCGGCCATGTGCTCGTGGTCATCTATGAACAGGATGCGTCCTGGCCGGCTCGCCTCTTCCGGCGTGAGGATCTCCTCGGCCAGCAGAACGTTGTTGTCCACGCTGTTGCGGGCGATCAGTTCGTCGATCAGCATCTTCAGCCGCACCAGCGATTTCACGCGGGAGAACAGTGCGATGTCATTGACCGGTTTCGTGAGAAAGTCGTCCGCTCCTGCTTCCAGTCCGCGCACGCGATCTCGCGGCTGGTCGAGAGCCGTGACCATGATGACGGGGATATGGCGTGTTGCCGGATTCGATTTGATCCTGCGGCAGACCTCTATGCCGTCCATGCCGGGCATCATCACATCCAGCAGGACGATATCGGGGCGGATGCGCTGAATTTTCTCGAGGGCCTCTATGCCATCGGTTGCAGTGAAGACCTCGAAGTATTCGGATTCAAGCTTTGCCTCGAGCAGTCTGACATTTGCCAGAATGTCGTCCACGACCAGAACGCGGGCGCTCATGATGCTAGTCTCCGTTCTTGAGGAACCCGTCTATGGTCTGGAGGAAGCTGGCAACGGAAATGGGCTTGGAGATGTAGCCTTCGCAGCCGCTTGCGCGGATCTTTTCCTCGTCCCCTTTCATGGCGAACGCGGTTACGGCGATGACCGGGATATGGCGGAGATTTTCGTCCTCTTTCAGCCACCGCGTCACATCCATGCCGGAGACCTCCGGCAGCTGGATGTCCATGAGGATGAGGTCGGGCCGGTGCTCACGCGCCAGATCGAGGGCGGAAAGGCCGTCACGCGTCTGGATGACCTCGTATCCCTGGGCTTCGAGGAGATCGTTGAAGAGCTTCATGTTGAGCTCGTTGTCCTCGACGATCAGCACCTTTCTGGCCTGCTTCGCCCGAGCGCCTGTCTGGGATGATTCCGCCATGTGTGCTACACCGTTCTTCAAGGCTCGTGCCCCCTGTCGCAATGCTTGTCAGGCTCTCCCGGGACAGAAAGTGGTTGCAGCCTGATTCTTCCCTGCTGGTGTTCTTTGGACGACAGGATGCGCGAAAGTCGTAACTAACAGTTTAATTGCGGCCTCCTCCTGACCTTGAGGAGAAGCATCGTAGTTAATGTTGTCATAATGGAGACAAAAATCGTGCGGATGCAACTTTTGCCGGCAGAGGAAGAGGCCGAAGCCATTGCCCTGAAGGCTCTGACTTTCCTCGTCCGGGACGAGCATCGCCTGAATGCTCTTCAGGAAGCAACCGGTATAGATCTCGCCACATTGCGGACACATGCGGCGGAGCACGGCATGCAGATTGCCGTGCTCGACCATCTGCTATCGGATGAAAGTCTTCTGCTCATGTTTGTCGAGGATGAAGGCCTTGATCCGAACCTGCCGCGACTGGCCCGCATGAAGCTTGGCGGAGAGGATATCTGATGGACGAGATCACGGCTAGCCAGATTGCCGCGCTGAAGCTGCGCCGGCAGAAGCCGCTGGTCATCTGTGATGTTGATGAGGTGGTGCTGCATTTCGTGCGCGGTTTCGAGGCCTTCCTGGAAGAGCATGGCATGTGGATTGATCCACAATCCTACAAGTTCGAAGGCAACGTCCGTCACCGTGCAACGGGAGAAGTCGTTGGAAATGATGAGCTTTTTGGCCTTCTGAACACATTTTTCTCCGAATGCATCGGAGAGCTGGAGGCCATCGACGGAGCAGCGGAGACGCTGGACAGACTTGCGACCGAGTGCGAAATCGTCATGCTCACAAATTTGCCGCATGAGTACTACGACGCGCGACGGAAGAACCTTCTGCGTCATGGTATGCCCTACCCTCTTGTCACCAACCGTGGGCCAAAAGGGCCAGCGGTTCGGGCCATGGCAGCGGCGCGTGGGGAACCGTGCGTGCTTGTCGACGATTATACGGACTTCCTGGAATCGGCTCGCCACCATCATCCCGCAACGGCGCTGGTGCACTTTCTGCATGATCCACGGTTTGCCATGCATGCCCGCCCGGTACGCAGCGATCACGTGCGGGTAAGCGAGTGGCAGGGGGCGGAGCGTGCCATCAGGAACGCGCTCGAAACCGCTTCGTCACCGGTTTCGAAAAGGGATGAGCGGATGCCGTCGGAGCGGAAGGAATGAGCAAGAGGGCGTCCTTGCGAATCGGAGTGGATCTCGGGGGAACCAAGATTGCCGCCATCGTTCTGGATGCGGAAGGGCGGGAACGATTCGCAAGCCGCATTCCGACGCCGAAAGGTGATTATGAAGCAACTCTGTGCTCGATAGCCGAGCTTGTGGAGGAGGCCGAGCGGCAGTGCGATCTGCCGCGAGGGGGTGCACGAGTCGGAATCGGCATGCCCGGATCCCTCTCGCCTGTGACTGGCAGGGTGCAGAACGCCAATTCCGTCGTGCTGAATGGCCGGCCATTCCGGGAAGACCTGGAAGAGGTGCTGGAGCGTCCGGTGCGTCTTGCGAACGATGCCAACTGTCTTGCGTTGTCCGAGGCCATCGACGGATCTGCCGCCGGTGCGCGCACGGTGTTTGCCGTGATTCTGGGCACGGGCTGTGGTGGAGGTCTGGTCGTCGATGGCCGGATCCTCTCCGGGCTCAATCGGGCTGGTGGCGAGTGGGGGCACAATCCCCTGCCCTGGGCGCGTCCGGAAGAAACGCCGGGGCCTCTCTGCTGGTGTGGAAGGCGCGGCTGTCTGGAAACCTGGGTTTCCGGTTCCGGCCTTCAACGAGATTTCGAGGAGTCGTCCGGAAGACCCCTGTCCGGCGAGGAAATCGTGTCTGCGGCGGCCGCCAGGGACGCCATGGCCGCAGCAGCCCTGGAAAGGCATGCGGATCGGTTGGCGCGCGGACTTGCGCACGTGGTGAACATTTTTGATCCGGAGGTGATCGTGCTGGGTGGCGGGTTGTCCGCGCTCTCCTATCTCTACGAAGAAGTGCCTGTACTCATGAAGCGTCATGTTTTCGCCGATGCGCCGCGGATCACTCTGCGGCCTCCGGTGCACGGGGATGCTTCCGGAGTCCGTGGTGCGGCGCGCCTGTGGGACATCGAGGATGATGACTGGACCTTCTGACAGGTGGCGCGAAGCCGCGGGATTCTGTCGTGACTGCGATGCTCCCGTTGGAGAGGGAGAGACACGATGTCCTGCCTGCGGCTCACCACGCCTTGTCACCGGGCCGAAACTGTTCACGCTCGGTATTGCGCATGTGGATTGCGATGCCTTCTTCGCCAGTATCGAGAAACGGGATCGGCCCGAGTTGCGTGACAGGCCCGTCGTGGTAGGAGGCGGACGGCGTGGCGTGGTCGCCGCCGCCTGCTATATTGCCCGAACCTGGGGCATCCGATCAGCAATGCCCGTTTCTCATGCGCGGCGGCTTTGTCCGGATCTGGTGGTAATTTCTCCGGACAAGGACAGATATTCGCGCGAGGGACGGAAGATCCGGGAAATCATGCTGCGGTTCACCCCGCTCGTGGAGCCGTTGTCCGTTGACGAGGCCTTTCTCGATCTCAGGGGGACAGAACGCCTCCATGGCGCACCGCCTGCCGTGGTGCTGGCGCGCTTGGCACGACAGGTGGAGCAAGAGACGGGGCTCACCATTTCCATCGGGCTTTCGTACAACAAGTTTCTGGCGAAGATGGCATCGGACCTCGACAAGCCGCGGGGGTATTCCATCATTTCGCAAGCAGGTGCGCGAACCTTTCTCGATTCGCTTCAGGTGCGGGATCTGTGGGGTGTCGGGCCTGCATCGGCGAAGGTGCTGGAACGGCATGGCATCCGCAGCGTCCGGCAGCTCGCGGAGCGGGACAGGGGCTGGCTGGTTGCCCGGTTCGGCAGACTGGGCGCACACCTGCACGACCTGGCACGGGGACATGACCCCCGTCCCGTAATCCCGGAGCACGAGACGAAATCCGTTTCCGCTGAGACGACGTTCGATGAGGATGTGCGTGTCCTGCCCGAACTGGAAAGCATACTCTGGCAAATGGCGCGGAAGGTAATGAGACGGGCCATGGAGAAGGGGCTTGCCGGACATGTAGTGACGGTGAAGCTGCGCCGAGCCGATTTCGTCATGCATACGGCCTCGACCCGGCTTGACGAGCCGACGCTTCTTGCCGGCCGGATCTTCCGTGCCGCCCGCCCCCTGTTGCAACGGCTCCATGACGGGACACCGTGCCGTCTGGTCGGTGTGGGCATATCCCAACTCGTGGAGGCGGATGAAAGACTCCTTGTCTCTTCGCTGGACGAACGGACCGCACGGGAAGCGAAGGCGGAACTGGCGGCGGAACGCCTGCGCAGGAAGTTCGGGGACACTGCCGTGGATCTGGGGATCGGGCTGCCCGGGAGAGGCCACAAGAGTTGAGGCCCAATTCACTGGCAGGGCGTCTCGCGCCTGCCGAGCTTCAGCTTCACCAGTCTGCCTTTCAGAGTGAAATCGTCATAGCGGAGAACGGGATCGGAAAGTACTCCGTTCTCATGAAGGATGAAGGAGATTTCGTATTCGGGCAATCCGAAATCCTCCTTCTTCTTCCGGGCCCGTTCGTTCTTCTCCGGGTAATAGGCCATGGACACCGGCCATGCTCGCAGGCCAGAAAGATGTCTTTCCGGATTTTTCTGTTCCCTTTCCTGCACCTGTGCGGAACCAGGCGCTGCCGTTTTTTTCACCGTGCCGGAGGCAGCCGTCGTGATTTCCGGACCGATGATGACCGAGGCAAGTCGGGCCCGTCCATTCTCGAAGCCTTCATAGACATGGAACCTCAGGGCCTTTCCGCCGCGCATGGCGGCAGCAATGATGTGGCGCGTCGCCTGTGTGGGAAAAAGCGTGCCGACCGGCAAGGTCGTGGTGCGCTCGACAGGACGGGAAAAGGTGACCTTCACGGTGCCCTGCGGACCACCTTCCCGGCGGGCGCTGAGGCGACTTTCCCGCGTTTTGGTGCCATTGACGAAACGCGAGGAGGCAAAGCGGTAGGCCATGCCGTCAGCGGCTTCCCAGCTCGTGTTGCGCGAATCGATCATGCGGTGACCGCGGCGACGGAAAAAGTAGTCGTTGACCATGCGGGTTTCATTCGTCCAGCCGGCGCATCCGCCGCCGCTCATGGACAGGACGATTCGCCCACGGACATTTATCAGTCCCGATCTGTGCGTGGCCTCCTGGAGCTCGAGGTCATAAACGGCCTTCTGCTCGCTCAGGCGCACCTTTGGCTCGCTGGAGATGGCGGCTGACCTGCTTGCGGTCAGGGCGGCAAGGAGAAGAACTGGCATGAATTTTCCGATGTGCATTGGATCTTGATCCCCAGGCGCCGGAATGGTTCAACTTTGTACGGTTTGCGATAATGGCAATCACGACAGATAGAGAAATGTACACGTCAGAATAAGGGCCCGTTCCGTCATGACAAGCCAAAAGCCGGTCATTCTCGTTACGAGGAAACTTCCGGACGATGTGGAACAAAGGCTGGCGGCGTTGTTCGACGTTCGTGCAAATGCCGACGATGTGCAGATGACGAGTCGTGAAATCCTTGTTGCTGCGGAGGGATGCGACGGGCTCCTTGTCACTCCGACGGACAGAATGGATGCACACCTGATCGCCGCTCTTCCGGATACCATAAGGATCATTGCCACCTTTTCCGTGGGACATGACCATATCGACCTGGAAGCGGCACGGGCGCGGGGTATCACGGTCACGCACACGCCGGACGTCCTGACCGATGCAACGGCGGACCTGGCCATGCTGCTGCTGCTCGGCGCAGCGCGGGGCGCGCACTGGGGCATGCGGATGATTCGGGAGGACACATGGGACGCCTGGGCGCCGACCCACCCGCTCGGCCATGATGTGGGCGGTCGAAGACTTGGCATCTTCGGCATGGGGCGGATCGGCCGGGCCGTGGCCGGACGGGCGCGCGCCTTCGGGTTGGAGATTCACTATCACAAGCGCCATAGATTGCCGCCGGAGGAAGAGATCGGGGCAACCTATCATGCTTCGCTGGAGGAGATGCTGCCGCTAAGTGACTTCCTGCTGATTGCCTGCGCCTCCACATCGGAGACGCGTGGACGAATCGACAGGGAGGTCCTCGCTCGGCTGCCCGGGGGTGCAATTGTCGTGAATATCGCACGTGGCGATATCGTCAACGACGATGCGCTGATCGAGGCTCTCCAGTCGGGCCGTCTGGCTGCCGCCGGACTCGACGTTTTCAACGGTGAGCCGGACATCGATCCGCGCTACCGTGAACTGGACAACGTCTTCGCCCTGCCCCATCTGGGTTCGGCAACTCCGGACACGCGGCGGGCCATGGGCATGCGTGCCGCAGACAACCTCGAAGCCTTCTTCACCGGGGGCTGTCCCCGCGACGCCCTCACCTGAACAGGAGAAACGGACACATGGGCAAAATCAACGATCGTCTTGCCGAACTCGGAATCGGGATCCCGCCGGCGGCGGCACCAGTTGCGAATTATGTCGGTTGGGTGGTCAGCGGCAACCAGATCTTCACCGCAGGTCAGCTTCCTCTGGTGAATGGCGAACTGGTCTGCAAAGGGCGGGCCGGCGAGGCGGTTTCCACAGAACGGGCGGCAGAGGCCGCACGGATCTGTGCCATCAACGCCATTGCGCAGGCTTCCGCGGCCCTGGATGGAGATCTCGACCGGATCGTGCGTGTGGTGAAGCTGACCGGGTTCGTCAATTCGGGAGCCGATTTCACGGATCATCCTGCCGTGATCAATGGCGCCTCCAATCTCATGGTCGAGGTCTTCGGAGATGCCGGGCGTCATGCACGGGCTGCGGTCGGCGTGTCCTCGCTGCCTCTGGATGCGACCGTGGAGGTCGAAGCCGTCTTCGAGATCCGCTGATGTCCTGCCGTGTAATCAGCAATCCCGACCGGCTGGGTTTTCTCGTGGAACGTCCCTTTGCACACCGGGGACTGCATGATCCGGTCGGCGGCATCGTGGAGAACACAGCGGAAGCCTTCCGGGCGGCGATCGAGAAGGGATATGCCATCGAATGCGACGTGGTGCTTGCCGGGGACGGTGAAGCGGTGGTCTTCCATGATGACCGCCTGGAACGGCTCACGATCGGGACCGGGCGTACCGATTCTCGTTCCGTGGCGGAGCTGAAGGCGATCCCTTTCCGACAGGAAGGGGCGACGGGCTTTCTTACCCTGTCCGAGCTTGCCGAGCTTGTGGATGGAAGGGTTCCTCTGCTTGTGGAGATGAAGAGCTACTGGAACGGTGATGTGCGTCTGGCGGAGAGGACAGTCGCCCGCCTGCGCGACTATGCGGGGGCACTGGCGGTGATGAGCTTCGATCCGGCCCTGCTGGCACATGTGCGCCTGCTGGCTCCGGAGATGGTGCGGGGGCTCACGGCCTGTCCGTTCACCCATGCTTTCTGGCGCAGGGCATTGCCTGCACCGTTGAGGATTTCTCTGCAGAGAATGGACCACCTTGAGGTGACACGACCGGAGTTCATTTCTTTCGATGCGGATGCCCTGCCCTCATGGCAGACCGCCATGTTCCGGCGTGCGGGATTGCCCGTCCTGTGCTGGACGGTCAGGGATGAACGGACGGCACGCCATGTGCGCAGATACGCGGACCGGATTACCTTCGAAGGCTTCCTGCCTGCGGGCGGGGCGTGCGCATGAGTACAGGTGCGATGTACGCCGGGCGGAGATGCGGTTTTCCGCCCCGTACGAGTTGAAGGTTCGTGCCGATTCCTCTAGCATCCTGAGGGTTCTGGCCTCCGGAAGACATCCAGGACAATTAGCAAGGAGCAGATCATGCCGACCTACGATCCGGACAATGTCTTTGCGAAGATCCTCAAGGGCGAGATGCCCGCCCACAAGGTCTACGAGGACGAGCACACGATGGCTTTCATGGACATCATGCCAAGGGTCGAAGGGCATACCCTTGTCATTCCCAGGAACGGGTCACGCAATCTGCTCGACATCGGTGACGAAGACCTCTGTCACCTGATGCGGACGGTGGCAAAAATCGCACGGGCCGTGAAGAAGGCTTTCAATGCCGACGGCATTCTTGTGCAGCAGTTCAACGAACCTGCGGCCGGACAGGTGATCTTTCACACCCATTTTCACGTTTTGCCTCGCAAGGAAGGCGAGCCCCTGAAACCGCACACGGGTGAAATGGCCGATTCCGAAGACCTTGCCGCTGCCGCGGAGAAAATCCGGAAAGCGCTGGAGGAAATGGGCGAGAACGTGCCTGAGCCGGAAGAAGATTGAGAACGGGATCCGAACCGGATTCCGCCCGGTCGGCAACTGTTCCGTCTGAATTCGGCCCTGTTGCTTCCGTCCAATACGCGGCCGCCCTCATGAACCGGCTGCCCGCAGCATGGCAGCTCATGTGCAAACCGGAAATGATAGATCAGCTTTCGCTGTCCTCGGTCTTCCATGAAAGGGCCATGAGCTCTTCGTGTTCATTGAGCGCCTTGCGGAGCACGAACGCATGAAGGGCGAAGACCAGTGCGATGGCGACGGCGAAAATCGTGAAAAGGAACATGAACTGACCCTCTCAATCGTATGCCTACTGACTAATATTGTCACGCTAGAGGGTAAACGGGCGCTTAATTTGCCCCAATCATGGCAATTCAAGGGAAAATTTGTTGCAGTATCAGGAAGGTAACGACGGCAGCTGCAATGCCGGGTTCAATGCGCCTTCCTGCAAGGCGCCATGTGATTGCCCCGATGGCGATGGCTCCGAGGCGGGCCGGCAATGCGGTATGGGCAAGGAGACCGGAGGGAGTGAAGAGCATGCGGGCGACGAGCGCAGCAACGAGTGCTGTAGCCACGGCGCGCACCCATGTCAGCCCAGCACCCTGCGGATCGATACGGCTGACAAGCAGTACGCCCGCCAACCGCCATGCGTAGGTGACCAGAGCGCCCGCAACCACCACGTAGAGCCAGACTGGAGACGCGCTCGTCATGCTCCGTTCTCCGGTTCGCGCGGGTGACGCAGGTGGCGTCCGGCGAGAAAGGCGAGCGTGCCACCGACAAGGCCGGCAACGAGAAGGTCCACCGAGGGCCAGAAGGCGTGTACGACGGGGCCGATGACAGCCCCCAGCACAATGGCGATCCGGTCCTGATCCAGCCTTGCGCCATCCACCAGTGCGAGCAGGAAGAAGGCAGGCGTGAAGAAGACCAGCGTTGCCGCCAGTGGCAGCGGCATCATGCCCGTGAGGGCATAGCCGGCGGAAGTTGCAATCATCATACCCGTGACCAGCATGCTTCCGAGTCCGATCAGCCACGGCAAGCGACCCGGCCGTGGAATTTTGCCGAAATGCATTTCGGACATCACCCAGACGGTTGCCGCAATGAAATGTGCGGCCAGATATTCCGGCCAGCGCGGATTGCCGGGCATGCGGGCCCGGGCCAGCACAAGAACCACCATGGGCAGCAGGCGTACGGCCGTCAGGGTCACCGCCAGTGCAGCCAGAAACAACGGCACGCCACGGGCAATGGCGTCCACAAGCACCACCTGTCCGGGGAGAGCCCAGATGACCGCATCCTGTGCGATGCCGGCAACCAGCGACACTCCCTCGGAATGCAGCAGCGCGCCGAAGCCCATGAAAGAAAAGGTCATGACCAGGCCGGGCAGCGTGAAGGCACTGGCCATCCCCCTTTTCAGCCATGCCCAGTCATAAGGGACGACCGATCTCTCGACCACCTTTCCCGGACCCGGACGGCTCATGCCTCCTCCAGTTCCACCAGGGTTCCGAACAGGTCCTTCGGATGCAGGAACAGGACCGGTTTGCCGTGAGCGCCGATTTTCGGTTCGCCGTTACCCAGAATGCGCATGCCGGCAGCTGCGAGGCGATCCCGTGCGGCGATGATGTCCTCCACCTCGTAGCACACGTGATGAATGCCGCCTTCGGGATTCCTTTCCAGATAGCGGGCGATCGGGGAGGCCTCTCCCAAGGGCTCGAGGAGTTCCACGCGCGTGTTGGACAATTCCACGAAAACCACCGTCACTCCCTGTTCGGGAAGGGGATGCGGCTCCGAAACTTGTGCCCCCAGTATCTCACGATAGGTTGTTGCCGCCCTTTCCAGATCCGGAACGGCAATGGCGACATGGTTCAGCTTGCCAATCATGATCCCTTTCCTTGTCGTGGCGATGACATGTGGCCAGCCTGCCCTGTCAATGAACCGCTTGCAACGGGACTTTTCTCCGAGGCCACGCGCTCAGGCGCTGGATAGGGCGTCGAGAATCCATTGCCGCTCGATCGGCATGCGTCCGCCTGCCGGCTCCACGAGGCGGCGAAAGATGAAATGGCCGGTCAGCTCCAGTGCGGCCCGGACTTCATCGTGTGGTGGGGCACCATCCCCTTTCATCAGGAAAGCGGGCAGCGGCAGAAGCCTGTCTGCCCAAGGGGCGCCGGCCTCGGCGGAAACGGCGCGTCCCGTTTTCGGGGAGACCCAGACGAGATCTTCCGTTTCGCCTGTCACGGCACAGCGGCAGAGGTCCAGTCCAAATCCCAGATCCGAGAGAAGCTGCAATTCGAACCGGGCCAGCAGGGCCGGCCAGATTTCCGTGTCCTCGAGATTGTCGAGGATCAGCATGGCTCCATCATGAAGGGCCGGCTGAGCATCCCGTTCGGGCAGCAGATGCAGGTCGGCGACGAGGACCGCGAGACCGGCCAGCGCAAGGGAATCGCCGATGATCCGTCCCGCGTGAAGCCTCAGCGGCTCGACGGTGAAACTGCCAAGCTGTTCTTCCAGACGCCCGCGCCACGTTACCCGCAACAGGTTGCCCGTCTGCAAAACCGGACGCAGCCGCTTTCCCCTGCCACCACGGACGAGAGCGCGCCGGCGGCCGTGATGGCGCGTGAGCACTTCGGCGATGATGGAGGTTTCGCCGTGTGGTCTGGCTCCAAGGAATATGGCATCGTCACTCCATTGCATGACAGCAGATCATGCACCCGTATGCGGGAGCTGTCACCTCCTGCCCCGTCTTCTCGTCAGGAAACCGCCCCTGTCTGCTTCGGCCGGAGTTTCTTGCAGGAATGTCACGCGACGGCACTTGCAAAAGTCCTTCCGCAAGGCCAAACTGGCGGCAAATGCAACAGCCGGAAGACGTGTCATGCGCAAGGCGAAATTCAATATCGGCGATGTTGTCCGTCATCGGGTCTATCCGTTCCGGGGCGTGATTTTCGACGTCGATGCGGAATTCAGCAACACCGAGGAATGGTGGCTGTCCATTCCGGAAGAAATCCGCCCCCGCAAGGATCAGCCCTTCTATCATCTGCTTGCCGAGAATCCTGACGAAGGCGAATATGTTGCCTACGTCTCGGAACAGAATCTGATTCCGGACACTTCCGGCGAGCCGGTGCACCATTCGCAGGTGGAAGATTTCTTCACCGCCTTCGATCCCGAGCGCAATGCCTACGAGATGCCGGTCGAGGCCATAAACTGAGGCTGCCGGCCGGATTCGGGTCGCGAAGGCCGGTGTGAAAACCTTCCCTGCCGGTTGTAAAGATGCGCCCTTCCGATCTTGATCCCCTGTTCGCATCGGTTTCTTCCCTCAAGGGGATAGGTCCGCGACTGGAAAAGGCCATGGCCCGGCTCACGGGCCGGGATGAACGGGATGGCGCGCGTATCATCGACCTGCTTCTGCATGTTCCGCATGGGCTTATCGACCGTACGCGCATGCCTCTGATCCGCGATCTGCCTAGGGAAGGCATCGTGACCGTGCGGGCCACGGTGGGAAGGCACATGCCTCCTCCCCCGCACAACAGGCGCATTCCCTGGCGCGTCGAGGTCTTCGACGATACGGGTACGCTGACGCTCGTCTTCTTTCATGCCTGGCCGGATCACATTCGCAAGCTGTTGCCGGAGGGTGAGGAACGTTTCATTTCCGGACGCGTGGAATGGTTCGGGGGACGGCCGCAGATCGCCCATCCGGATCATGTTGTCCCGGCGGAGGATTTTGCTGCTCTGCCGAAGCTGGAGCCCGTCTATCCGCTGACTGCGGGCGTATCCAATCGCCTGCTGGTCAAGGTTGTGCGACAGGCCACCGAACGTCTGCCGGTTCTGCCTGAGTGGCTGGATCCCGACCATGTTAAGCAGCAGGGGTGGCCAAGTTTCACCGAGGCATTGCGCCGGCTGCATGTGCCACAGGCTGCGGAGGACATAGAACAGGACTCTCCGGTGCGCCGGCGACTGGCCTATGACGAGCTGCTTTCGAATCAGCTTGCCCTCGCTCTTGTCCGAAGACACATGCGGGCCGTTTCCGGTCGTCCGCTGGCTGCCGTGGGCAGGTTGCGCGAGAGGATTCTCGGCGCCCTGCCCTTTTCCCTGACCGACAGCCAGAGGCAGGCGGTTGAGGAAATCATTGCCGATATGGCGAGGCCGGAACGCATGCTGCGCCTGCTTCAGGGCGATGTGGGATCCGGCAAGACCGTGGTGGCCCTTCTGGCCATGGTCACGGCGGCAGAGAGTGGCGCGCAGGCGGCGCTCATGGCTCCTTCCGATATTCTGGTGCGCCAGCATTACGCGACCATCAGGCCTCTGGCCGAGGCGGCGGGCTTGAAGTGCGTTCTTCTGACAGGTCGGGACAAGGGACGGGGCCGTGAGGAAATTCTGCAGGCGATCGGCAGTGGGGAGGCCGATCTGGTGATCGGAACCCATGCGCTGTTTCAGGAGAAGGTGGCCTTTCGCGACCTGGCGCTGGCCGTGGTTGATGAACAGCACCGCTTCGGCGTGCACCAGCGCCTTGCTCTGCAGTCAAAGGGCCGACACGTGGATCTTCTGGTCATGACGGCCACTCCCATACCCCGGACTCTGGCGCTCACGCTTTATGGCGACATGGACGTTACGCGGCTAGTCGGCAAGCCTGCGGGGCGGCAGCCGGTGAAAACCTCCGTCATGCCGATGGAGCGGCTGGGTGAAATCCTTGAGCACCTTCGTGCCGCCGTGGAGCGAGGCGCACGGGCCTACTGGATCTGTCCGCTTGTCGAGGAGAGTGACCGGGCGGACATCGCTTCCGCGGAGGAGCGCCATGCGGCGCTTATGCAGGCCTTGCCGGGGCGTGTCGGACTTGTGCATGGCCGAATGAAGGGCGAGGCTCGCGATGCCGTCATGACGGATTTCCGGGAAGGGCGCATTTCGGTTCTCGTGGCGACGACGGTTGTCGAGGTGGGCGTCGACGTTCCCGAAGCGACCATCATGATCATCGAGGATGCTCACCGGTTCGGCCTTGCCCAGCTGCATCAGCTGCGCGGGCGTGTGGGGCGTGGTGACAGGCCGTCTGCATGTCTTCTGCTCTATCGGGACCCGTTGACGCAGGTGGCTCGGGAACGCCTCCGCATCATGCGCGAGACGGAGGATGGCTTCGTCATAGCCGAAGCCGATCTGAAGCTGCGTGGTGCGGGCGAGCTGCTGGGGGCGCGGCAATCGGGCCTGCCCCGCTTTCGCATGGCCGACCTTGCATTGCATGGCGAGCTGCTGGCGATGGCCCGCGACGACGCCGAGCTCGTCATGCTCCGGGACCCGGAACTGGCGACTCCACGGGGTGAAGCCCTGCGGAGGCTGCTTCATCTTTTCGAGCGCCAGGAAGCCATCCGTCTTCTTGCTGCGGGATGAAACCAGGAAATGCTTGCATTCCATCAAGAATTACCATGTTTTAATTGGCGGTGAGTGGCAGGGGCTTGTATCCGCCTGCCCTGCTCCCATACTCGGGAATGACGACAACAATCACTCGGGGATCCGCCTTGCCTCTCGCTGCAATCCGCAACTTCATCCGCCATGAATCCTTTTCGGGATTCCTGCTCTTCGCCGCGGCCGTTCTGGCCATGGTGATGGACAACTCCGCCCTTTTCTGGCTTTACGACGCGATTCTCAATACGCCCGTCACAGTCCGGATCGGACAGCTTTCTCTCGACAAGCCGTTGCTGCTGTGGATCAACGATGGCCTGATGGCGATCTTCTTCCTGCTGGTCGGGCTGGAGTTGAAACGCGAGATCCTTGAAGGGCAGCTTTCCTCGCGTGATCAGATGGTTCTTCCGGGCGTGGCGGCTCTGGGCGGCATTGTCTTGCCTGCGCTGATCTATGCATCCATAAATGGAACTGATCCAGAACTGGCGCGCGGATGGGCCATTCCCACAGCGACCGATATTGCTTTTGCCCTGGGGGTCATGGCCCTGCTGGGCCGTCACGCCCCGACCTCCCTGAAGCTCTTTCTGCTGGCGCTGGCCATCCTCGACGATCTAGGCGCAATCATCATCATCGCCGTTTTCTATACGGAAAATCTTTCCTTTGGCCCCATGATTGCCGCCTTGGGCGCCATTGCCGGGCTTGCAGCGTTGAACCTTTTCAGAGTCAGCCGACTCGCTCCCTATATCCTGATCGGCGTGGTGCTGTGGGTCTCGGTACTGAAGTCAGGCGTTCATGCGACCTTGGCCGGTGTGGTGCTGGCCCTGTTCATCCCTCTGCACAACCGGGGCGGGACCGGCTCCGAACGCCCTCTGCGTCACCTTGAGCACGCCTTGCATCCCTATGTCGCCTACGGCATCATGCCCATCTTCGCATTCGCCAACGCCGGCATCAGCTTTGCCGGAATGTCCTTTGCGACACTGCTTGAACCCCTGCCGCTGGCCATCGCGCTCGGCCTGTTCATCGGCAAGCAGGCGGGCGTCTTTGCCGCCGTGTGGCTCGTGATCCGTGCCGGACTGGCGCGGCGGCCGGAGAGTGCAAGCTGGATGCAGATCTATGGCGTGGCAGTCCTTACCGGTATCGGCTTCACCATGAGCCTGTTCATCGGCATGCTTTCCTTTGCCGATCCGGCACATGCCACGGGCGTGCGCCTGGGTGTGATAACGGGCTCTCTGCTATCCGCGGTTGTGGGTTATCTGATTTTGCGTCTTGCTCCTTCGGGATCGGAGACGTAAGTAAACCGCCCATGATCATGATCTTGCAGATTCTAGCCGGTCTCGGCCTGCTGCTGGCTGGCGGCGAAGCCATGGTACGCGGTGCCGTAGCGCTGGGGCGCTGGATGGGGCTCTCGCCTCTGGTCGTGGGCATTCTCATCATCGGCGTGGCGACATCCATGCCGGAGATGGTGATCTCCGTGGAGGCCGTTCTGCTGGGCCATCCGGAAATCGCCATCGGCAACATCCTCGGCAGCAATTCCGCGAACATCATGCTCGTGCTCGCCCTGACGGCGCTGGTGCGCCCCATGCATCATCAGCCGCGGGCGCTGATTCCGGATGGACTGATCGTTGGTGGTGTGGCTCTGCTTTTCGTGATTCTGGGATTCACAGGCCGGATATCGCTACCGGAAGGCCTCCTCATGCTGGGCGGTCTTGTCGCCTACATGGCTTGGGAATTCACCCGCACTCGCAGGGAAACGAAACTTGCGCGCGAACTGGAAGAAGAGTTGGAGGAAGTCGGCGGGCATCCGGTGCTCGACCATCCGGCTATGGCCTTCATTCTTGTGGTAGTGGGACTGGGTACGCTGGTTTACGGTGGCGACCTGTTCCTGCGCGGGGCCACGGCTGTTGCAGACATTTTCGGTGTCTCGAAAGG
>JAJRRY010000066.1 GCA_024279095.1 Alphaproteobacteria bacterium | reverse complement strand
TGCATATCTCGTGGTTCTCGCAGCCCTCGTCTGGCGCGAGGTGATTGCCGGAGGGAACCGGCGCAACATTCCAGTCTGCGTGCTCGTTTCGCTCCTGGCGCTGGCCAATGTGCTGTTCCACGTGACTCGGCTCACGGAAACGGTGATACTGGATGGGCTTTTCGACGAGCGCCTGGGGCTGGCGGCCGCGGCCACGCTGCTGATGCTGATCGGTGGCCGGGTAACGCCCTCTTTTACCCGCAACTGGCTCATGCGGCAGGGCATCGTGGACGAGGCGAAGATGCCCGCATCCATGGGGCCGCTCGACAAGTCGGCCGCTCTCATCGCCCTGGTGGCGCTGGGCATGTGGCTGTTCCTGCCCGACTGGAAGCTGACCGCCTTGGCCTTCGCCGTGGCCGCGGTGCGGCACTTCATGCGGGTGGCGCGCTGGAAGGGACTGTCCACGTTTGCCGAGCCACTGGTGACCATCCTGCATATTGGCTACTTCTGGCTGCCGGTATGGTTCCTGCTCATGGCCATCTCGATCGCCTGGCCGGAGGCTCTGGGATACTCCACCGCCGTTCATGCCCTGACCGCCGGGGCCATCACCACCATGACGCTGGCCGTCATGACCCGCGCCAGCCTTGGGCATTCGGGACGCAAGCTGACGGCCGACACGGTCACCACGACCATCTACGCCTTTGCCATCTCGGGGGCTCTGGTGCGCATCTGTGCTCCTTTCCTGCCTTTGGGATATACCGGATCCATTCATCTGGCGGGAAGCATGACAACGGTGGCCTTCATTCTTTTCACCTGGCATTACGCACCGATCTTCTTCCGCCCCCGTCCGAAGCAGGGCTGATTGAGCCGGGACAGGCGGAAATTCAGGCAAGTTTCGAAAGCGTTCCGTCCGGTTCGAGAAGGAACACGTCCGCCTCGTCGCAATACGGGCCGTGATGCGTTTGCCATGCCCGGGCCGTTGCAGAATCTCCGCCGATGATCAGGAAGGGAGTTTCAGCCTCGCTCTTCTCGAGCAGCCAGACGAGGCCGGACAGCAGCGCCAGCCGTCCCGCCGGCACCCGCCCGTCGGCCAATGGCGCCAGATGCACGGCATAGCCCAGTGTCGCATCGTCATCACCTGCAAGGCGCCAGGCCGGGGCAAGCTCATCCGGAGCGGCCATGTCGAAGGAACATCCGTAATGTTCTTCAGCCACCTGCCGGACGTGGGCCGGAAAGTTGCCATCATCCACATCCTGCCTTGATGCAGAGCTCCTGTCGGCACCTGGAAGCACTCTGCCATTCGCATTCCACGAAAAGCGCCAGACCCGCCCGTCACGGGCAGCCCGGACGAAGCCTTCTTCCATCAAGGCGCGGGCGATCTGGTAGGCGCTGGCCTGCGAGATGCCCGTCCGCCGCGCGATATCCGCACTACTGACCCCACGTGGTGCGCAGGCCTTGATGAATTCCATCACCTTCTGTCGATTCTGGCCCCTTGCTCTCATGATTTCTGCCCTCTCCAGCGCAACAAGCATGAGCCTGTCCCCACGCAAGATTAGGGTATGAAAGGAAAATTTTCCATTGTCGGAAGGTGCACCCGCCTCCTGCTTGTCCGCGTTTGTGGAAATGCGGCACGCAGCAGGACGGGGTTTCCCTCGTATCGGAGCGGAAAAGCCGGGAAGGCCATCCCTCCCGGCTTTTTCCGTCCACATCTTGTCAATCGGCTGTCCACAGCATGCTGACAGCTTTTTTCACGGGTTTCCCGTGTCCCGACAGTTTGCCGGCAACTTTCCGGCGACTCACGAACAGCCGCTGGTAGCTCCGCAGGTATCGCACTTCAGACAGGTGCCATTGCGCACCATGGTGAAGTTGCCGCACTCGCCGCAGGCTTCTCCCTCATAGCCCTTCATGCGGGCTTCCATGATCCGCGAAGCCTCCACCCCGGAAACCGTGCTTCCCGATGACACCGGACGGGCCTCCGGTTCTGCCATGGCGGCATCCTGCACGGCGGCCTCCATGGCCTCCGCAGCCACGGAAGCCTGCAGGGCCGTTGCAGAGGCCGCAGGACCGCCGACGGCATTGCCGGGCATGAGTACCACGTTGTCGGGCACCTTGTGGCGCACAAAACCGGTGGACATCAGCCGTGTGGCGGGCACCGCAGGCGGGCAGGGAGCGGCGGTCCGGCCGTCCTCGTCGCCATCGGGCGCCTTGCCCTCCTTCACGCCTCTGCCGAGCGTGTCGAAGCCGATGTCGGCGGGATCGACATGGGCCAGGTCAGTACGACCCAGGTAGGACACGGCCAGCTCGCGGAAGATGTAGTCGAGGATGGACGTGGCCTGCTTGATGGTGTCGTTGCCCTGCACGGGACCGGCCGGCTCGAAACGGGTGAAGGTGAAGGCCTCCACGTATTCCTCCAGCGGCACGCCGTATTGCAGACCCAGCGAGACGGCGATGGCGACATTGTTCATCATGGCACGGAAGGCGGCACCCTCCTTGTGCATGTCGATGAAGATCTCGCCCAGCCGGCCGTCGTCGTATTCGCCAGTGCGCAGATAGACCTTGTGGCCGCCGACGATGGCCTTCTGCGTGTATCCCTTGCGGCGCGAGGGAAGCTTCTCGCGGCTGCGCACCTCCACGACCTTCTCGATGACCTTCTCCACCACCTTCTCGACCACGCGCTCCACGCGCTGGGCGGCGGGCTGGTTCATGGCCACGGATTCGGCAAAGTCCTCCGCCGTCTCCTCGTCGTCCTCGTCCTCCAGCACCTGAGAGGTCAGGGGCTGGGAGAGCTTGGAGCCGTCGCGATACAGGGCATTGGCCTTCAGGCCCAGCTTCCAGGACAGCTCGTAGGCCTTCAGGCAGTCCTCGACGGTGGCGTCGTTGGGCATGTTCACCGTCTTGGAGATGGCACCGGAGATGAAAGGCTGCGCGGCAGCCATCATGCGAATGTGGGATTCCGCGGACAGGTACCGTTTGCCAATCCGGCCGCAGACATTGGCGCAGTCGAAGACCGGCAGGTGCTCCGCCTTCAGGTGCGGCGCGCCCTCCAGCGTCATGGCACCGCAGACGTAGGTGTTGGCCGCCTCGATTTCGTCCTTTGAGAAGCCGATGTGGGCCAGCAGGTCGAAGCTCATGTCGTCGAGCTGCGCGTCGGTCATGCCCAGCACGTCGCGGCAGAAGTCGTCGCCCAGCGTGAACCGGTTGAAGACGAAGCGGATGTCGAAGGCCGATCCGAGCCCTTCCTCCACCGCACGGATCTGCGCATCGGTGAAGCCGCGCTCCCGCAGCGTGTCGTGATTGACGCCCGGAGCGCCCTCCAGCGTGCCGTGGCCGACCGCGTAGGTGATGATGTCCTCGATCTGCGGCTCGCTGTAGCCCAACGTTTTCAGGGCCGCGGGCACCGCCCGGTTGATGATCTTGAAGTAGCCACCACCGGCCAGCTTCTTGAACTTCACGAGGGCATAGTCAGGCTCGATGCCCGTGGTGTCGCAATCCATCACCAGGCCGATGGTGCCGGTGGGCGCGATCACCGTGGTCTGAGCGTTGCGGTAGCCGTTCTGCTCGCCCAGCTTCAGCGCCTCGTCCCAGCAGATCTTTGCGCGGGTTGCCAGATCCGCGTCGGGACAGCTTTCGTGATCCAGCGGCACGGGATTGACGGCCAGTTTCTCGTAGCCGTCCTCTTTACCGTGCGCTGCGCGACGATGATTGCGGATCACCCGCAGCATGTGGTCGCGGTTCTTCGGATAACCGGCAAACGGCCCCAGCTCCCCGGCCATCTCGGCGGAAGTGGCATAGGCTCGGCCGGTCATCACCGCGGAGATGGCGCCGCACAGCGCCCGTCCCTCATCGGAATCGTAGGGCAGGCCCATGGTCATCAGCAGACCGCCGATGTTGGCGAAGCCCAGGCCCAGAGTGCGGTAGTCGTAGGACAGGCGGGCGATCCGCTTCGAGGGGAACTGCGCCATCAGCACGGAAATCTCCAGCACGATGGTCCACAGACGCACTGCGTGCTCGAAGTCCGCGACCCGGAAGCGGCCCGTGTCGCGATCGTGAAAGGCCAGCAGGTTCAGCGAAGCCAGATTGCACGCCGTGTCGTCGAGGAACATGTACTCCGAGCACGGATTTGAGCCGCGGATCGGGCCGGAGGCCGGGCAGGTGTGCCAGTCGTTGATCGTGGTATGAAACTGGATGCCCGGATCCGCCGACTGCCAGGCCGCCTGGCCGATCTTGTCCCAGAGGGCGCGGGCGGAGATGGTGCGGGCCACCTCGCCGTCGGTGCGGCGGATCAGCGGCCATTCGCCGTCCGCTTCCACGGCGCGCAGGAATTCCTCGGTGACGCGCACCGAATTGTTGGAGTTCTGGCCAGCCACCGTCCGGTAGGCCTCGCCGTCCCAGTCGGTGTCGTAGGTGTCGAACTCGATGGAAGTGAAACCCTGCCGGGCGAACTGGATGACGCGGCGGATGTAGTTTTCCGAGACGTGGTCGCGTCGCGCGGCGATGATGGCGCGCTTCAGGGCGGGGTTGCGCTTCGGATCGAAGCAGTCCTCGCCATGCCCTTCGCAGTTGACGCAGGCCCTCATGATCGCGGAAAGCCGCTTCTGCACGATCTTCGAACCGGTCACCAGAGCAGCGACCTTCTGCTCCTCCTTCACCTTCCAGTCGACGAAGGCCTCGATGTCCGGATGGTCCACGTCGACGATGACCATCTTGGCGGCCCGCCGGGTGGTGCCGCCGGACTTGATGGCACCCGCCGCCCGGTCGCCGATCTTCAGGAAGCTCATCAGGCCGGAGGACTTGCCACCGCCGGACAGCGGTTCGTTCTCACCACGCAGGGACGAGAAGTTGGTGCCGGTACCGGAGCCGTACTTGAACAGGCGTGCCTCGCGCACCCACAGGTCCATGATGCCGCCCTCGTTTACCAGATCATCGTTGATCGACTGGATGAAGCAGGCATGCGGCTGCGGATGCTCGTAGGCCGACTTCGACTTCACCAGACGTCCGGTCTCGAAGTCCACGTAATAGTGTCCCTGTCCGGGGCCGTCGATGCCATAGGCCCAGTGCAGGCCGGTGTTGAACCACTGCGGCGAATTGGGGGCGGCCATCTGCATGGCCATCATGTAGCGCAACTCGTCATGGAAGGTGCGGGCATCCTCCTCGCTGTCGAAGTAGCCGCCCTTCCAGCCCCAGTAGGTCCAGGCGCCGACCAACCGGTCGTAGACCTGCCGCGCCGAGGTCTCATGGCCGTATCGCTCTTCCTCGGGCAGCTCCGCCAGCGCCTCCTTGTCGGGCTCGGAGCGCCACAGCCACTCCGGAACGCCTTCCTCGGGCACCTTGCGCAGCCGGGCCGGAACGCCTGCCTTGCGGAAATATTTCTGCGCCATGATGTCGGCGGCGACCTGCGAGAACTGGGCCGGCACCTCCACGTCCTGAAGCTGGAAGACCAGTGAGCCGTCCGGATTGCGGATTTCGCTGGTGGTGCGGCGGAACTCGATATCCTCGTAGACGTCGCGTCCCGCAGTGGTGAAATGGCGTGCGATCTTCATCGTTCCTCAGTCCTGCCCCTCAAGCTGCCGGCTCTCTGAAAGCCGTTTGTCGTTATGCTTCGCAAGAAAACACCGGATGCGAAAACCGTCCGCAGCCGTCCGCTTCCTGCCATGCACGCATGACGCTACTGTCTGACCTGTCGCCACGAAGCCGTCATGCCCCCCTTCATGGCGCAAGAATGCCCATACGGCGGACGTTGCCTCCTGTCTGCCGTTCGACGCCCCTCGTTGTGTCTGTTCCGGAATTTCGTTCCGTTTTTCGTGTACCGATATCGCCTGAAGCGGTTGGTCTTCCGCTCCCGTCCGACGGTCTCGGATTTAACTTCAAACGGCAGATGGCGTCAATACCTAGTGCTCCGGGGTGGGGTGGGCACAAGATATGGTGTTTGCGGGTTGACAAGCTGTGGACAAGGCACGGGAATGTCGAATCGAAAGGCGTGTAACCTGCGGAAATACGGACGGTTTCATGTTTTCCGCTTCGATCCGGCCTCTTGTGGATATCGCATGTGGACAGCGTTCGACTGTCCCCAAAATTTTTTCTCTCCATCCGGCGGGCACCGGGGATGTGGTTAACAGGTGGTTAACGGTTGCAATCTGAAAGTGTATTCGCGCGTCTGCGCACAATCTTTCGGAAGGGGCGGGGCGCGGTCCGGTTCGAATCGCGGCGACGGCCGGGGTAACGTTTCCGCAAGGCGCTTTTCTGTGGACTTCGGCCCTCCTTCGCGCCATATTCCTGTGTTCAGGAAAGGTGCGTCGGCAGATGGATTCGCGAGGCCTTCGCACTGCGGGCCTGAAGGAAGCAGGGGAGCCATTCGGATGGGCGTGAAGGATTTTCTGGTCCAGGTGTTCACTTGGTGGAACGGCGCCACGGTCGGAACCCGGTTCTACACGTGGCGCAAGGGTGTGCGTGTGGGCGAGGACGATCAGGGCAACGTCTATTATCGCAATCGTGACGGTTCCCGGCGCTGGGTAATCTACAACGGCTATGCCGAGGCTTCTCGCATTCCTCCCGGCTGGCACGGCTGGATGCATTACCGTACGGACGCGCCGCCCACCGAGCAGGACTATCAGCCGCATTCGTGGGAGAAACCCCACGAGGAGAACCGAACCGGCACGCCGGGAGCGCATTTCCCGCCAGGATCACTGTATCATCCGCAGCCGCGGGAGGTGGCGCGTCCCGCCTGCGAGAGCTGGCGACCGGACGGTGCCTGAGTCGCGAGCGCAGGGAAGAATCGCGTAAGAGAGGCAGACCGGGCGATGCAGAGTTCCGTTGTCGAGACCATTGTCGGCGCGATCGTCATCGCTATTGCCGCCATTTTCTTCACATACGTCTACACCACCACCGACCTGGGCAAGGGGCGAGGCGGCTACAACATCTATGCCGCCTTCGACAACATCGAGGGAATTTCGGTAGGATCCGACATCCGTCTTGCCGGCATCAAGGTCGGCACGGTGACGGAACAGAAGCTGGACCAGGAGAACTATCAGGCCGTCGTTACCATGGCCATCGACTCCTATGTGAAGCTCCCGGAGGACACTTCGGCAAAGATCACTTCCGAGGGGCTGCTGGGGCAGAAATTCATTGCCCTTGATCCGGGTGGTTCCGAGACCATGTTGAAGGATGGAGACTATCTTGGCAGCACGCAGAGTGCTCTCGACATCTGGGGACTGGTGAACAAGTACATCTTCGAAGGCCAGAAAGAGAACAAATGAGTGCCGTGGAACAGAAGTGGTCCGTCGAGGATTACGAGCGGAACGCCCGCTTTGTCTCCGATCTGGCGCAAGGTGTGCTGGAGTGGCTGGCGCCGCGTCCGGGCGAGCGCGTTCTGGATCTGGGCTGCGGCGATGGCGTGCTCTCCGCACGGCTGGCGCAGTCCGGTTGCCGCGTGGTGGGCGTGGACATTGACGAGGGCATGCTCTCGGCGGCCCGGGCCCGTGGCGTGCAGGTGGTACAGGCATCCGGCGAGAATCTGCCTTTCGAGCGGGAGTTCGATGCGGTGTTTTCCAATGCCGCCCTGCACTGGATGACCAATGCCGGCGCGGTGCTGGAGGGTGTGTACAGGGCCTTGCGCCCCGGTGGCCGGTTCGTTGCCGAAATGGGTGGCCACGGCAATGTCGCCGCCATCATCACGGCCATGCGCGCCGTCGCCCGCAGGCGTGGTGCCGACGAGAGTCTGGCCGGGCCATGGTTCTTCCCTACACCGGAGGTCTATGCCGACATGCTCCGGCAGGCCGGGTTTTCGGTGCGCAGGATGGAGCTGATTCCACGCCCGACGCGGCTTCCGGGCGGCATGTCAGCCTGGCTGAAGATTTTCCGCGGCGTGTTTTTCGAACAGTTCGGAGAGGATGCGCCAGTTGTTCTGGCGGAGGTGGAAGATCTGCTGCGCCCGGTGCTGTGTGATGCGCATGGCAACTGGACGGCGGACTATGTGCGCCTGCGCGTGGAGGCCGTGAAGGAATAGCTGGATGAAGCGTGCGGGTCTGATTTTTCTGGCGGCCCTGTGGCATGGCGTAGCTCTTGCCGGACCGATCGAAAACCCGATTGCCGTCTTTTCCGGACTGGACAAGATCACGGGCGAGATCACGTCCTTTTCCGTTCCGGTGAACGAGACGGCGCAATTCGGCGCGCTGTTTGTCACGCCCCGCACCTGTCACACCCGCCCGGAGACGGAGGAGCCCCGCACAATGGCTTTCGTGGAAGTGGACGAACGGAAGCTTGACGGTGGGCGCCGCCGCATCTTCACCGGCTGGATGAACGCCGAGAGCCCCGGCCTGAACGCCGTGGAGCATCCCGTCTTCGACGTCTGGCTTACAGGTTGCCGCAACCCTGCTGCGGAAAGGAAAAAGGATCTCTCACCTCCTGCACGATGACAGAGTCTTCGCCTGCATCCGTTTTCGACGATCATCCCCACCGCAGCATCAGACAGTGCAGGATGGTGGTTGCAAGGAACATCATCAGGCCGGCAAAGAGAAAGCGCATGGCGAAGAGGCGGCGGGCCGCGCCGTCGTGCTCCGTATTCATGAAGGCCCGCCAGGCGATGAGGTTGGCGAAAGAGGCGATCAGGGTCCCGTAGCCGCCCACGTTGACGCCCCACAGGAGCGCCTGCCAGTCATCCGTGAAGCGTGAGAACAGCAGGGTTGCGGGTACGTTGCTCATCACTTGGCTGGCCAAGGCGGAGAGCATGAAGACGTGTTCTCTGGTATCCAGAGCTCCCGAAAGCATCATGCGCAGATTGTCGCTCAGTGCGAAGAAGGCGGCAAATGTCAGCAGAAGACCGTGGTCCACCTGCAGGCTGCGCCGGTCGAACAATACCGCGCAACCTGCGGTCAGCAGCAGTGTCCAAATGGGCAGAGCACGCAGGATCACGAGCACGGCCAGGATGAGCAGGCCGACGTGCATCCACGTCGTACCGGAGGCGGCAGGTGCAGGCCCTTCGGAAGGCTCGGCTGCTCGGACCGGAAGCATGGTTGCAGCTGCGAGAAGAAGAACGAGGGAAAACAGGGAGAAGGGCGCGATGGTGCTTATGAAAGTTGAAATGTCCGGAACATACTTCCAAAAGATGTAGAGATTCTGTGGGTTGCCGAAAGGCGTCAGGGCGGATCCGGCATTGGCCGCCAGTGCTTCCAGAATCACCAGCCGTGCCCGTCCAGGCGTTCGCAGGCCCATGGTCAGAGGGGTCACTACCACCAGTGCCGCATCGTTGGTGAGCAGGGCAGCCAGCACGAAGGTGAGCAAGACGAGGCTGCTCGCCAAGTGACTTCCGGTTGCTTCGACCCGAATTGCCAGCATCCGCATGAATCCGGAAAGCTCCAAGCCGCGTACCGGGACGAAAAGAGCCCACAGCAGCAAGAGAACCTCGATCTCCCGCACGGAAAAGAGAGGAAGCCGCCCCAAAAGCAGGGATGTCATCACCAAGCCTGCCACAGCTGCGGCCAGTAGCCATTCACGGTTTAGAAACCGGAAAAGGAGGGAGAAGGAAAACATGTGGGCTCCCTGACGTGAGAGGGCATGCAGAACATATGGGATATGACCGGGAAAAACTCCAGTTTCCAAAAGTTGGAAACGACGTTATCAGGACTGCCGGTTTGAAGGGTATCCGACCAAGCGTAGAACCTCCTGTGGGTCATCATCCGCTTGGAAGGCATGGAAATCGGCGCCGGTACGCAGGGCGCGGTCGAGCCGGGCGAGATATTCCTCTCGTGGAATCTCGATGGCCCCGAGGCTTGCCAGGTGGTCGGTAAGGAACTGCGTGTCCAGAAGCTGGAAGCCGCCGGCATTCAGACGGGCGACGAGATGCACTAGGGCGACCTTGGAAGCGTCCCGCATGCGTGAGAACATGCTCTCCCCGAAGAAGGCGGCGTTGAGATGCACGCCGTAGAGGCCGCCGACCAGCCGATTGTCCTGCCAGCATTCTATCGAATGGGCATGTCCCATTTCGTGCAGCCTGTTGTAGAGGCGGCGAATGGTGGTGTTGATCCAGGTATTTTCACGTCCCGCAGCAGGCGCGGCACATCCCGCCATAACCTCGTCGAATGCGGTGTTTATTCGGATTTCGAAGGGCCGCCTGCGGATTGTACGGCGCAGCCGGCGCGGCACGTGCAGTGCATCGAGCGGGAAGATTCCACGATAGGCGGGCTCCACCCAGTAGATGTCCGGCGCATCGGCCGAATCGGCCATGGGAAAGACGCCGGATGCATAGGCACGCAGCAGCAGGGCGGGAGTGATGGGTGTCGTCATGGGCGCATGTGTAGCAGCATGCCGCATGTCGGAAAAGCGTTCCCTTGACGGGGCGGCCACCGCACACCTACCGTCCTGCGGGAAACAAGGAGGGAAGAACCATGGGCCATGCGCAGGTTGAAGACATCGTGGGGCTGGCCGATATCCTGGAGGAACGGCCCTATGCGCTGACGGCGGCTTTGGCCGCACGCGCCGCGCTGCGTTCTCTTCCGCTGACGTCCCTATGGGTGGAGTGGGACGAGGAAGAGGCGCTGCCCATGATGCTGCCCGTCTTCCGCGTGCTCGCCGCAGCATGGCTGGCAGCGGTGGAACGGGGGCGTGCGGGCGAGATGGAAGATTCTTCCGCTTCGCCTCTGGTGCGGGAGGTGGACGAGGCCATTGCCCACGCCACGGGTGCCGTGTCCAAGGCCACGTCCGTGGTTGCCAACACGCCCAGCAAGGAGGCTTTCGACCATGCGCGGAATGCTCTGGCGGCAGCGGTGCGCGCAGCTTATGCGCTGGGATCCGCCACACCCGGCCCCCATACGGCATATCGCGCCATTGCCCATGCCACGGATACCGCCGATGCCTGGGATGCCCTGAACGCGGATATCGAGGCCGGCATTTCCGCCTTTTCCGGAGGCTTCTCCAGTCAGTGGCTCATGGCCGCACCCCTGTGGCCGCAAGGCATGCCGCCTTGGGCGGAAGAAGGCTGGAAGAGCCTGCGGGACCGTCTGGATGCGCGGGAAGGCGAGCACTGGCGTGTGTGGACGGACTGGTATGCCGCCCGTCTGGATCCGGGTGCGCATCCCGATCCGGATCTGGCGCGCGAGCGCGTTCGCCTCAACATTCCCGAAGCTCTCTGGCGCCTCGGCCCGAAACAGGCCAACCCGGAGATAGCGAAGAAAATGGCATGATCCGGGTTCGGGGAATCTCAGAAAATCATTCTTGGCATAGATGATTTTCAATGATGCAGGGTTCATTCTGAAAATTGCGTTTTGAGTAATGCCGGATTTCGAATGGGATGAGGTCAAGAGAAATTCAAATGTTGAAAAGCACGGATTGGATTTTCAAATTGCCCAATATCTGGAATGGGATCTGGCTCTGACCGTGGACCAGCTTCGGGGAAGCGAACTGCGGCACTTGAGCTATGTTCCACTGAACGGGCGGCTTCATGCTATAGTGTGGACGGAAAGAAACATGCGTATACGCATCATCAGTTTGCGCAAGGCGAACAACCGGGAAATTCGCGCATATGAGAAAGAAATGGCCAGAAGGGCTCGAACGCCTCGAACCGGAAGAGAACAGGAACGTTGAGCAGGCTGCTCTTGATGATCCCGATACTTGGGAAGCAACGGAAGAAGAGCTTGCAACGGCTCGCGCCGGGTTGCCGTTCGGCAAGGATACGGACAAGGTTCTGCTGACCTTCCGGCTGGAAGCGGATGTTGCGTCACGCCTGATGGGACTGGGAACCGGCTGGAAGGAAGATTTCCTCGACTGCCTCGTTGCATGGCTGGAAGGGCAGGAGAAGAAAACGGAGAAGGCGGACTAGTCGGACGAACCTAATACTAATACAGGAACTCACTCCTCCCGGTTCGCCTCCAGCCATTCTTCGAGCCAGTGGATGTCGTAGAGACCATCCTGAATGGCCGGTTCCTTCAGCAGGCGTTCGAACAGCGGAATGGTCGTCTTTACGCCGGAAATGACATATTCTCCGAGCGCGCGACGCAAACGCATCAGGCATTCGGTGCGCGTCTTGCCATAGACGATCAGCTTGCCGATCAGGGAATCGTAATAGGGCGGGATAACGTAGCCGCCGTAAATGGCGGAATCGACCCGCACGCCCAGCCCACCCGGCGTGTGTACGGTATCCACCTTGCCCGGTGAGGGAGCGAAGGTCTGCGGATCCTCCGCATTGATGCGCACCTCGATGGCATGCCCGGCGAAGCGGATGTCCTCCTGCCTGTACTGCAACGGCGCACCGGAAGCGACACGGATCTGCTCCTGCACCAGATCAAGCCCGGTAATCTGTTCCGTCACCGGATGTTCTACCTGCAGGCGGGTGTTCATCTCGATGAAATAGAACTTCCCATCCTCGTACAGAAACTCCACCGTGCCGACTCCGGAATACCCGAGTCTGGCCACGGCATTGGCCACGATTTCACCGATTTCGGCGCGTTGCTCGGCGTTGAGGGTAGGCGAGGGGGCCTCTTCCCATACCTTTTGGTGCCGCCGCTGCAGGGAGCAGTCCCGCTCACCCAGATGAATGGCATTGCCCTGTCCATCCCCCAGCACCTGAACCTCGATATGCCGGGGGCGATCGAGATATTTCTCGATGTAGACCTCGTCGTTGCCGAAAGCCGCTTGGGATTCGGAGCGGGCAGTGAGATAGGCGTTGTCCAGCTCTTCAGCGGAACGCGCCACCTTCATGCCGCGTCCGCCGCCGCCGGCGGTGGCCTTGATGAGCACCGGATAGCCCATCTCCTCCGCGATGCGGCGTGCATCCTCCAGCGTCTCAACCGCGCCGTCGGAGCCCGGCACAACGGGAATGCCCAGTTCCGCCGCCGTCTGCTTGGCGACGATCTTGTCGCCCATCATGCGGATGTGCTCCGCGGAGGGGCCGATGAAGGTGATTTCGTGCTCCTCGAGGATTTCGGCGAAACGGGCGTTCTCAGAGAGAAACCCGTATCCGGGATGCACGGCATCCGCACCGGTGATCTCGCAGGCCGCCAGAATGGCCGGAATGTTAAGATAGCTCTCGGAAGCCGGCGGCGGGCCGATGCAGACGGATTCGTCGGCAAGGCGCACGTGCATGGCCGTTTCGTCGGCGGTGGAATGCACCGCGACGGTGGCGATGCCCAGCTCGCGGCACGCTCGCAGCACGCGCAGGGCGATCTCTCCACGATTGGCAATGAGAACCTTTTCGATCATCTGCTCCTGCCGGCCCCGTTCACTCGATCACCATCAGGGGTTCGTCGAACTCCACCGGCTGCCCGTCTTCCACCAGAATGGCCTTGACCACCCCGCTGCAAGGCGAGGGGATCTGGTTCATGGTCTTCATGGCCTCCACGATGAGCAGAGTCTGCCCTTCCTTCACCGTGTCTCCCACTTCCACGAAGGGCTGTGCGCCGGGTGCCGGAGCCCGGTATGCCGTGCCGACCATGGGCGAACGCACCACGCCGGGATGCCTGGCGTAATCGTCTCCGGCTTCTTCCGTCGGCTGCTGGGCGGCCGGGGCTGGTGCTGTGGCCGGTGTGGAAACGGGGGCGGGCGCTGCAACCGCCATGCCGGAAAGGCCGCGCGAAACGCGTATGCGGAAACCGTCGCTCTCCAGCTCTATCTCGTTGAGATCCGTCTCGTGCAGAAGCTCCGCCAGCTCGCGGATCATGTCCCTGTCGAACTTGTCCTCAGCCATGATGGCCCCGTCATTCGTTGTCCCTGTGTGCGATCAGGCGCTGTACGGCGGCAAGCGCCAGCTCGTATCCGTGCGCGCCCAGTCCTGCGATCACTCCGTCAGCCACCGGTGAGATCCAGGAGTGATGACGGAAGGATTCGCGCTTGTGAATATTGGAGAGATGCACTTCGATGATGACGCCGTCGAACGCCCGCAATGCGTCGTGGATGGCAATGGAGGTGTGCGTGTAGGCGGCAGCGTTGATCACGATGCCGGCGGCTCCCTCCCGGATGGCCTCCTGTATGGCGTCCACGAGCCCGCCTTCCGAATTGCTTTGCCTGCATGCCACTTCCAGCCCCAGCTCCGCTCCACGGGCCATGCATGCCCTGTCCAGATCCTCGAGGGTCTGCCGACCGTAGGTATCCGGCTCCCGCATGCCCAGCAGGTTCAGGTTGGGACCGTTGATGATGTAGACGGTGGTGGCCATCCGCAGATCCATCGTGGAGACGTCATCAGTCGCGGTAAACCTCGTGTATAACTTTGGTCGAGACAGAGCAAGTCTGGCGGTGCGCAATCCCCCGTTTTCGTTGCTTCCGGCATATCTTTCGGAGGACCCGGAATGAAAGAGCGTGACATGATGGGAAAAAGGCTCCGCCGCACCGTACATCAGTCCCTGAGAAATGGAAAAAGTGCCGGATTTTCGAGCACATGCAGGAGTTTCCGCAAGATTTGTATGACACAGATCAGGTTTCGGGAAAGCTGACTTTTCCACTCGGTTCACATGTCCGTGAGAGCCCTGATCGGTCATGGACTTTTACCAGTTTCAATCATTAATGTTTTGTCATGAGCTGGCTTCCGCCCGTTGAGTCGACAGCTCTTGGGAGGCGGGTGGAAGCGGGGGGAGTGCATCGCAAGGCCGGTCGTTCCGCATTCGGGGGAAGCAGGAACGGGCGGCCGGGGTGCATGACGAAGCTTCTCGAGGGAGAAAGAGGCCCATCATGAGAAGGAAGCTTCTGACAGCTCTTTTCTCGGGTCTCATGATCGCCGGATTGTCGATATCCGGTGGCCATGCGGCCGAGAAGAAAGCGCCGGACAAGGGGAAATTCGAGAAGGTTTCCCAGGAGCTCGCCAACAGGAAAGGTTGTCTGAGCTGCCACGAGGGGATCGAGACGATTCGCGAAGAGGGCTCGGTGATGCTTCAGCAGATCCGGGACCTCGGCAAGAGCGTCGGGGATCCCGAAGGGTGTGTCGTCTGTCATGGCGGCAACCCGAAAGCCACGACGAAGGCGGAGGCCCACAAGGGGGCTCCGGCCGATCTTGGTCCCAAGACCTTCTATCCGGATCCCGGATCCGTCTGGATCGCGGAGAATACTTGCGGCCAGTGTCATGCCGACTATGCGTATCGCCTTGAGCGCGCCCTCATGAATACCGAGGCGGGCAAGCTTCAGGGCAACCTGCATACCTGGGGCGTGAAGGAAGTCCAGAATCATAACGTGCCTTGGGGCAACTACGACGTGAAGGATACCGACGGGCCGGAGCCCATCATCGGTACCGACGCGTACAAGAAGTACATGCTGGCGATGATCAAGGATTTCCCGAAGCAGCTGCCTTCGGAACTGAAGATGGTTCCCCTGCCATCGGTGGACGAGATCGAGAAACAGCCGCACCTGGCAGGCTTCACCTATTCGCGCCAGCAGTGCCAGCGCTGCCACGTCGGCGTGCGTGGCCGCGAGAAGCGGGGCGACTATCGCGGCATGGGCTGCTCGTCCTGCCATATCCCCTATGGCAACGAGGGCTACTATGAAGGTGGCGACCCGACCATCAACAAGAAACAGAAGGGTCACATGCTGGTGCACCGCATTCAGGGCACCCGCGAGGCCAAGGTCGAGGTCAACGGGCTGACCTATTCGGGCATCCCGGTGGAGACCTGCAACTCCTGCCACAACCGCGGCAAGCGCATCGGTGTGACCTATCAGGGTCTCATGGAGTTCCCCTACGGATCGCCGTGGAACGCCATGGGCAAGAAGCAGCCCAAGCTGCACACCAAGAAGTACCTGTTCATCGCCGACGATCTGCACCACCAGATCAAGAGCCGGCCGGAGAACCCGAAAGGCGGCATGCTCTGCCAGGACTGCCACACCACCATCGACATGCATGGTGACGGCAATATCTTCGGCACCACGCTGGCCCAGGTGGAGATCGAGTGTCAGGACTGCCACGGCACGACGCAGAAGTATCCGTGGGAGCTGCCGCTCGGCTGCTCCGAGGAGTTCGGCAAGAACCTGCCGCAGACTCCGCGCGGTCTGGCCAAGGAGCAGCTGGTGGAGACGTCGACCTTCGCCACCAAGTATGATGCGAAGGACGGCTTCCTGCTGACCGCTCGCGGCAATCCGTTCGGCAACGTGGTCAAGGACGGCGACAAGGTCATCCTGCA